>JBAVWB010000149.1:0-4772 GCA_049697615.1 Thiobacillus sp.
TCGACCTCGGCATCGGCGTGGTGCCCATCGTCAACCTCGAATGGATCCAGAAAATCCACCGCGACGGCGCCGAGCGCGGCTATTCGGCCGACGTCATCGTCGACACCATCCTGCGCCGCATGCCGGACTACGTGAACTACATCACCCCGCAGTTCTCGCGCACCGACATCAACTTCCAGCGCGTGTCCACGGTCGACACCTCGAACCCTTTCATCACGCGCGACATCCCCACCCCGGATGAAAGCTTCATCGTCATCCGCTTCCGCAATCCGGATGGTGTCGATTTCCCCTATCTGCTGAACATGATCCCGAACTCCTTCATGTCGCGCCGCAACACCCTCGTGGTGCCGGGCGCCAAGATGGGGTTTGCGATGGAACTGATCCTGGCGCCGATCATTCAGGACATGATCGCGAACAAGGGCAAGTAGGCAACATCGACACTGTCACCCACAAAAACGGAGCCCTGGGCTCCGTTTTTGTTTGGCTCCCGGGAAGCAAAGGTCACGGCTGCCAGGCGGCGGGGTATTGCGCTCGTACGTAGGCCTCGAATTCGTCGGACGGCGTCGGCTTGCTGAAATAAAAGCCCTGCACTTCGTCGCACCCCTGCTCGCGCAGGAACGCCAGCTGCTCTTCGGTCTCGACGCCTTCGGCGATGGTCAGCAGACCCAGGCCGCCCGCCAGGCTGATGATGGCGCTGACGATGGCCCGGTCTTCCGGATCCTGGTTGATATCCCGCACAAACGACTGGTCGATCTTGAGGCGGTGCACCTTGAAACGCTTGAGATAGCTCAGCGAGGAATAGCCGGTGCCGAAATCGTCGATCGACATGCGGATGCCGCGCGCGTGCAGGCGGTCCATCACCGCGATGGCCGCAGGCGCGTCCTCCATGGCGACACCTTCGGTCAGTTCCAGCTCCAGATACTGCGGCGCCAGCTTTTCTTCATCGAGAATCTGCGTGACCAGCTCCGGCAAGTGCGGATGACGGAACTGCACGGCGGACAGGTTCACCGCCATCACCATCGGCACAAGGCCGGCGTCCATCCACGCCTTCAACTGCCGTGCCGCGCTGCGCAGCACCCATTCGCCGATGGGCAGGATCTGGCCGCTTTCTTCCGCGAGCGGAATGAAGTCGGCCGGCGCAATCATGCCCAGCTCCGGATGCTGCCAGCGCAGCAGCGCTTCCACGCCGACAAGGCGATTGTCGTGCAGGGATATCTGGGGCTGATAGTGCAGCAGCAGCTGGTTGCGTTCCAGTGCGCGGCGCAAGGCATTTTCCATGTGCAGGTTGTGGGCCGAGCGTGCCTGCATTTCCGGGGTGAAGAAGCGGTAGGTGTTGCGGCCGTCATGCTTGGCGCGGTACATGGCGGCGTCGGCGCATTTGGATAGCGATTCGAAATCCGCGCCGTCGCCGGGATACAGCGCAATGCCGATGGACAGCGTCACGGTCAGCTCAAAACCCTCGACCTGATACGGTTGCGCGACGGCTTCCAGCAGCTTTTCGGCCACGTGCGACGCGCCGTCTGCATTGGTGTCGGGCAGGATCAGGACGAACTCATCGCCGCCCTGACGAGAAACCGTGTCCACCTCGCGCACGGCCGATTTCAGGCGGTTTGCCACCGCGATCAGCAGCGCATCGCCGATGCGGTGTCCCAGCGTGTCGTTGACGTTCTTGAAGTGATCGAGGTCGACGAACATGACGACCAGCTGGGCGTGGTGGCGCTGGGCGGAACTGAGGTCGTGGCTCGCCCGCTCATTCAGCAAGGCCCGGTTCGGCAGCCCGGTGAGCGGATCGAAATGCGCCAGCCGCTGGATGCGCGCCTGGGCCGCCTTGTGCTGGGTGATGTCGCTTGAAATGCCGATATAGTGGGCGACCTCCCCCCGTGCATCGAGCACCCAGATGATCGAGAGCATTTCCGGATACAGACTGCCGTCCTTGCGGCGATTCCATAGCTCGCCCTGCCAGCGGCCCTGCTCGGAAATGGCTTCCCACATCGCACGATAGAACGCCTGGTCATGGCGCCCGGAAGCGAGCATGCGCGGATTTTTCCCCAGGGCTTCGGCCTCGCCGTAGCCGGTTATGGCGGTGAAAGCCCGGTTGACCATGACAATGTTGCACTGGGCATCGGCAATCATGATCCCCTCGCTGCTTTGCTCGAATACTTTGGCTGCGAGGCCGAGCTGCGCCTCGACGCGCTTGCGTTCGGTGATGTCGACGAAGGTGGCGATCGCACCGACCACCACGCCGTCGGTCACGATGGGGTTGGACCAGTATTCGACCGGGATCGCGACGCCGTCCTTGCGCCAGAACACCTCGTCGGTCACGTTGACCGCCTGGTTGAAGCGGTGGGTGTGTTGCATGCGGCATTCGCTTTCCGGATAGGGGCTGCCGTCGGCACGCGTATGGTGGATCAGCATATGGATGCGCTTGTCCAGCAACTCGCGTTCGTCCTCGTAGCCCAGCATGTTCAGGAAGGCCCGGTTGACGAAGGTGCAGTTGCCGTCGAAGTCCACCCCAAAGGCCCCTTCGGCCATCGAATCGAGCAGCAGGCGCAGGCTTTCGCGGGAGTCGCGCAAGGCCTGTTCGGCCAGCATGCGCTCGGTGATGTCCTCGCCTGACGCCAGCACGCCGTTGACCCGGCCCGCCTCGTCCCGCAGCAGCGCGTTGTGCCAGACCACGGCCCGCTCTTCTCCATGGCGGGTCAGGATCGCATTTTCCACGCATTCGAAGCGCGCGACATCGCCCTGCAGCAGTTGGGAAAACGCGCGCCTGCCTTCATCCCGCATGCGTTCTGGCACGAAGAACTGAAACCAGTCCTGGCCGAGAATGTCCGCCTCCGACACGCCCAGCATTTCGCAGCCCTTGCGGTTGACGAGGAGCACCCGGCCTTCCGCGTCCAGCGCGATCAGCATCACGCCGGCGATATTCAAATATTGCTGCGCCCGTTCCTGCGACTCCAGCAGCGCACGTTGCGCCTGCACCCGCGCGGTGATGTCGCGGGCGATGCCCAGCACGCCGACAGGCTTGCCGTCCTCGTCGAGAATCGGCGTCTTGATCGTTTCGAACAGCCCGCGGCTGCCGTCGTTGGCGAAGCGCAGCCATTCCTCGTAAGTTCTGGGCTTGCCGGCCGCCATCGCCAGGCGGTCGTGCTCGAGGAAAAAATCCGCCTGTTCCCGCTCGACGAAATCGTAGTCGGTCTTGCCGACGATGTCGGCCTCGCGGGCGCCATAGAGCCGTTCGAACATCGGGTTGCAGCTCAGAAAGACGCCGTCCGCATCCTTCAGCCAGACCAGGTCGGGGATGGCGTCGAGCGTGGCCCGCAGCCTGCGTTGCGCCAGCAGGATTTCGGACGTGCGCTGGGCGACGTGCGCCTCGAGTTGCTGCTTGTGCGTTCTCAAGTCGAATAAAATCTTGGCCAGATAGCCCAGCATCAGGCTGAAAAGCAGCCCCAGCGCTGCCTTGGCCGCGAACCCGAGCGGGTGGCCCCAGCCCCTGACCGGCGCCACGCTCAGCGTCCAGGTTGCATTGGGGACGCGCAGCGCATGCTCCGCCGGTTCGATCAGGGATGCCGGCGAGGTGCGGGCGATGACCTGTTTTTGTCCGCTGTCCGGATGAACGCGCCAGAGTTCGTAAGCCAGGCCACGTTTGCCCAGGCTGGACAGATGATCCATATCCAGCCCGCCGGGCAGGCGCATCACGGCCATGGTGAACCCCCAGAACGAGGCCTTGCCGCTGTCGTCACCAAGAAACACCGGCAGACGCCCGACCAGGCCCATTCCCCCCGTCACCAACTCAAGCGGGCCGGCCAGGGTGAGCCTGCCGCTGTCCCGGGCAAGCAGGGACTCCCTGCGTCGTGCCGGGGAATTCAACAGGTCCAGTCCGATGGCTTGCTCGTTTCCAGCCAACGGCGCCTTGCTGCGGACCACCCCATCAGGCGCCAGCGCCAGCGAGGAGACCCCCTGGTAATGCGGCAGCATCTTGGCGGCGGTCAACTCGAAGTCGGGAATGCGGCCGTTGCCCTGGCGAACCAGAGCCTCCAGGACATGGGTCGCGGCGAGCGCATGCTCGATGGTGTGTTCGATCGCATGGGCGTGATCGGCCGCCACCCGCGCAACGCTCTCCCGTTCGTCCTCTAAGGCATGCGCCTCCAGCGTCCAGACAATCACGCCCGACAGGACGGCAGCAAGCAGAAAGGCGAGGCCGCCCACCATCATGGAACCACGCGGGGGGCCGTCACTGCTTGCCGGTGACAGCTGCACCAGGGGCATTGATGCAGGATTTTCCGGCTTCGACATGGTGTTGTTTTCTCGAAGGAATAACCTTCAGCTTCCCTGAAGTTACACCATAGTCGGTTTTGCCTGCGTCGCTTCAGATGACTGCGAACCCTACCCGCGCAATTTCATCGCCGTCCCTGACGGGCGCGGATTTCTCCACGAACGGCTTGTTGATGGTGATGTTGAGCCTGGGATTGCCGAGCAGCATTTTTTTCCACATCTCGCCGCGTTTGGACAGCACGAAAAGCAGGCGCTCGACGTCGGTCACGTCGGGCGGCAGGGCGATTTCGTCGGAGGCCATGCCTAGGGTTTCGACCAGGTCACCGAAAAACAGGATTCACCATGGGAAGACGTGTCCGGCGGCTCCGACGTGCTGTTTTACGAAGGCCTGCACGGCCTGGTGAAGACCGACGACATCGACGTCTCCAAACACGTCGACCTCGGCATCGGCGTGGTGCCCATCGTCAACCTCGAATGGATCCAGAAAATCCACCGCGACG
>JBAVWB010000150.1:0-2067 GCA_049697615.1 Thiobacillus sp.
AAGCAAGCCTGACCCCCGAATATGACCCCAGAGAATGACAAGAAACAAGACCTGACCGTATGCCGTGAATGACGTATGACTTGTCGGTTAAAGTCCGACCGTTGGAATTCGGCAGTTCACCACGTAGCATGAGGGAGGCGCAAGGGGTAACCCGAAGCGTTTAGTTCCCTGACAAAGGCTCAGAGAGTGAGTCGAGCAAACCTGCGGGTTGCAGCGAAAGCGAACCTATACGTAGCCTCGTAACTTGAGACGGAGTTGCCGACCCTGTGGTCAGAAGGGGAAGGCTGGAACACTTGTCCTGACGAAAACTGCCATAACCGATCGCTTAGGATGCTTCGCACAAGTGGGCTTCCGGGGTAGCAGGGGTGACACGCAGGGGAAGCCAGACGGAGCAGCACGGGAGACCCTTACGGATGTTCCGGCGGTAATGGGACAACTGGTGGATATAAGGAAACGAAGTTTCATCAGGTTCGTAAGGGAGTCGGAGTTGCCTATAGTACCGATAGCATTTCAAGGACAACAAAACCTTGAAAGAGGGAAGGGGCAATGCCCTCATCACGTTTCTGAAGAAAGGAAGGAAAGGGAGATTGCTTAATGCTTGAAACTCCTGAAAAGATTCGGGAACTTCAGAGGAAACTATATCAGAAGGCCAAGCAGGAAAAGGAGTACCGATTCTATCTTCTCTATGATAAGGTTTACAGGATGGATATACTGAGCCATGCTTACAGACTTGTTAAAACAAACAAAGGGGCTGGCGGAGTTGACTGCGTAACCTTTGAAGACATAGAGGAGAAGGAAGGCGGGCGGCAAAGGTATCTATCAGGCCTAGCCGATGAATTGAAGAATAAGACATACGAGGCGATGCCGGTCAGAAGGGTATATATCCCGAAGGCGAACGGCAGCAAGAGGCCGCTGGGGATACCGACAGTAAAAGACAGGATAGTGCAGATGGCGGTAAAGATAGTAATCGAACCGATATTTGAAGCGGATTTTTGCGAAGCATCCTAAGCGACAGGAAAACTCCTACGGGTTCAGACCTAAAAGAGACGCCCATCAAGCCATGGATGATATAACCCATCACCTTAGGCATGGGAAAATGCATGTAATAGACGCCGACATATCGAAGTATTTTGACAGCATACCTCATGACCAATTACTGAAGCTGATAGCGAAGCGGATAGTGGATAAGAACATATTAAGACTGATGAAGATGTGGCTAAAAGCGCCGGTAGTGGAAGGAGAGGACGGCAAGAAGAAATACAAAGGCAACGACAAAGGGACGCCGCAGGGAGGAGTAATATCTCCGCTGCTTGCCAACATTTATTTGAATGTGCTGGATACTATTTGGAAAGTGAAGAAGGTGCAGGAGAAGCTGGAGGCAAGACTTATCAGGTATGCCGATGATTTTGTCGTATTATGCAAAGGCAACACCGGAAGGATATTGAATGGGATAAAGACGGTGCTTGGAGAATTACGATTAAACCTTCACGAAGGAAAGACAAAAGTGGTAGACGCAAGGAAGGAGAGTTTTAACTTTCTTGGGTTTACGATACAGGTAAAAGAGAATACGGCAACCGGCAAGAAGTTCCCATTAGTAACACCTTCAAAGAAAGCCCTGCAGCATATCAAGACGGAGATAAAGAATCTGACCTGCCGGAAGAACCTTCCGCTGCCGAAAGAGGCGGTGGTCAATAAAATCAATAAAGTAGTCAGGGGATGGGCGAACTATTTTTATTACGGCAACTGCAGCAATGACATGTTAAGACTGAAGGGATACCTTGATGAAAGGGTAAGGACGTATCTGAGACGCAAGCATTGTATCAAGAACAGGGGGTACAAAGCCTTCCCTTACAAATACTTGTACGAGAACATTGGATTATCCTAAAAACGGCAGTTGAAATATGCCCCAAGCCACTTGTATCAAGCATTCACAGGCTTTTAGGGCAAATGCGGAGCAGTTGCAATCCTCACCACAAGGGTGATGTTTTATTATGCGTATGTTCATGTTTTATAAGGTGATACCCAAACTAACTGCCGTTTTTAGGTTGATGGATATTAGAGTTGCAC
>JBAVWB010000151.1:0-2503 GCA_049697615.1 Thiobacillus sp.
ACAATGAACCGGCTGCGGCCGCCGCGTGGGCTGCGCGCCAGCTCGGCACGGCGCGCAGCATGCCTTACGTCGTCGGGCGCGATGCGCTGGCGCCGGGGGGCAAGCTGATTTTCAACGCCGTCGGCGGCGTGGAGTGGAATGGCCTGCCGGTCGCGCTGCGGGACGACGTGAAGGCGGCGCTGCGGCAGGCGGACTGGCTCAGCGTACGCGATCACGTCACGCAGGCCGCGCTGCGGGCTGAAGGCATCGACGCGCCGCTGTGCTCCGACCCGGCGGTGATGGTGGCGGAGTGCTTCGGCGAGACGATCCGGCAGCATCAAAATACGGGGCCGGTGAAGGCGATCCGCGACGCTTTCCCGCAAGGCTATCTGGCGTGTCAGTTCAGCGCCGATTTCGCCGACGACGCCAGCCTGGATGCGCTGGCGCTGGGCCTGTCGAAGGTGGCTGCGGCGACCGGCCTGGGCTTGGCGCTGTTCCGCGCCGGCGCGGCGCCGTGGCACGACGATCCCGCCCTGTACGAAAGCCTGCAACGCCGCCTGCTGCCCGGTACGGCGCAGCTGTTTTCGTCGCTGCACCTGTGGGATATCTGCGCGCTGATCGCCGCCAGCCGTGGCACGGTCGGCAGCAGCCTGCACGGCCGCATCGTCGCGCTGGCCTACGGCCTGCCGCGGGTGAGTCTGATTCCGCCACAACAGGGGCCGCGCCCGGACAAGCGGACGGCCTTTGCCGAAACCTGGGAGCCGGATGCGGTTCCGCGCAGCGTTGCAGTCGACCGCATCGAACCTGCAGTGCTGCAGGCGCTGGCCGTGCCCGCCGACGTGCTGCGGGACAATGCCGCGCAACTATGCGCGCGCTACCTGCAAAGCCAGGCGCAGTGGGCCGGCCTACTGAGGCCATGAATCCGTCCGGCCAGCCGGTCTTGCGCAATAATCTAAAAATCACAAAAAGCCCGCCTCCCCACCATGCCGATTGACACCCTGTCCCCCGCCGACCTTCGCCTGACCCTCGATCCCGCGTCGTTGGGTTTCACGGACACCTCCGAATTGATCGGGGAGCCGCTGCCGTGGATCGGCCAGGCACGCGCCGAGGCGGCCGCGCGCTTCGGCCTCGGCATGGACCAGCCCAACTACAACCTGTTCGTGCTGGGCGATGTCGGCAGCGGCCGCTCCTCGCTGCTCAAGCAGGCGATGCACGAGGTGGCGGCGAGCAAGCGGGTGCCGCCCGATCTTTGTTATCTGCACAACTTCGACGCACCCGAACGGCCGCAGGCGTTGCGCCTGCCGGCCGGGGAGGGGCGGCTGCTGCGCCAGTCGCTGGCGCAGGCGGTGAAGACGCTGCAAAGCGAAATCCCGCAGCGTCTGGAAGGACAGGATTACAAGGTCGAGAGCGAGCGTATCGAGCAGGCTTGGAAGGACGATGTGGCGCGGCACTATGCAGAGCTGACGGCGTTTGCCGAGGCGCGCAGCTTTTCGCTGCACCGCGAGGAAGGGCGCATGGTGTTCACCCTCATCGGCAAGAAGGGGCAGGCGCTGACCGAGGACGAGGTGCTGGCGCTGCCGAAGGCGCGGCGGGCCGAAGTGGAGCAGGCCGATCAGGAACTGCGTGCCGAGATCACCCGCTACATCGAGAAGACCCAGCCGCTGGAGCGCGCGATGAACGAGGCGCTGGCGGCGCTACGGCGGCAGGTGGTGAAGCCGCTGATCGAGCGCGAACTGCAGGCGATCCGCGCCGGGCTGAAGAAACAGATCAAGGACGCCGCCAAGCTCAACGCCTGGCTCGATGCAGTGGAACAGGACGTGTTCGACAACCTGGAGCTATTCAGCGGCGACGCTGACGAGGATCGGCTGGACGCACTGAATTCCGTGCTGGCGCGCTATCGCGTCAACGTGGTGGTGGACAACGGGGGGCTCGCCGGCGCGCCGGTGATCGTCGAGGACAACCCGCTGTTCCGCGCGCTGTTCGGCAGCATCGAATACCAGTCCGAAAACGACGTCCTGATGACCGACTTTTCGCGCATCCGCGCCGGCAGCCTGCTGCAGGCGCACGGCGGCTTTTTGATGCTGCACCTGCCCGACGTGCTGGCCGATCCGCTGGTGTGGGAGAAGCTGCGGCGCTTTCTGCGCAGCGGCCGGCTGCAGATCGAGGAGCCGGGCGTGTCGTTCTCGCCGATCGCGGCGGTGTCGCTGGTGCCGGAGGCGGTCGATGTCGAGGTCAAGCTGGTGCTGGTCGGCTCGCGCCAGCAGTACTACGAACTGCAGGAGGCGGCGCCGGAATTCACCCGCCACTTCCGCGCCAAGGTCGATTTCTCCGACAGCTTCGTTGCCAGCGCCGACACCCGCCGCGCCTCGGCAATTTTTGTCGCCCATGCCTGCCGCGAGTTCGGACTGCCGCATTTTTCGGCGGCGGCGGTGGCGCGCCTGCTCGAGGAGTCGCATCGCGAGGCCGAAGACCAGATGCGCGAGAGCGCGATTTTCGGGCGTACCGAGGCGACGGTGATGGAAAG
>JBAVWB010000152.1:0-5738 GCA_049697615.1 Thiobacillus sp.
CCGGTAGACGATCCTAAGCAGCCGTTCAACGTTCGAGTTGGGCGTCATTGTTCTGGCCACTTTTGACCTATAGCCTCGAGGCAGCGTCATCAATTAGAGGTGAATAGATGATGGTGATACTTGGCGCGCCACCCACATCGATAAACCTTTGCGTAGTTGGGTCAAACCGACCAGATAAGATCAACCCTATCCTGTTGCCATCAATTCGCCACTGATAAAAACCATAAGCACCATACATCCCGTTAACGCTCATCTTGTCGTAGGGTTCGCTGACGCTTGGCTTGCCATATTTTATTTCCAAGCTGTCAAGCAAGCTTTCATAGATGACTTTTCCGTGCTGGGTGGTTTGGCCGATCAAATTTCCTGAAAAAGTTAGACTGACTTCGTTAAGGCCCTTCGTTTTCGATAGCTCAAAAACCAGCCCAAAAGGATAATTTCCTACTCGGTAATCCTTCACTTTTAGCGGCGGGTAACAACGCAAACCGAATTTTGCACATGTCGATTGGGCAACACTACATTTGTATGTGGTTCCGTCGGGGTTTTTGCAATCCGCATACATATCGGTTGAAGGAGCATCTTGACGTGCCTCTGGGAATTTTTTATTTATGGAAGCAATACTGGAACCCCATAGCAGCCCCTGAAAGCCTTCAGCCTGTGCGTAACGGAATGAAGCAAGTGCCAGAACCACTAAAAAGTAAGCCCGAATTTTCATGTTGGTTTCCAAGTCAGCAATAGTTAGTCTGCAAATAGGGAACCCGCAAGAGCAGCTTGCAGGCGGTTCTGCTGATCGAATGGTTATGCATATATCGGGTTCGTAAGAAGTCTTTGGCTAACAAGATGCACATATTCGGGCATGCCTTCGATCAAGTTTCGTCCTTCCTTCGCTCTTGAGTGCAGCTCCATTAGGATCACAGCATTGCGTTGAGCCGATAGATCTTTGAGATTCAGCGTATCGAGTTCCGGGAATATGCTGCCGTAGTGACCAATGGCAGGCAATAGAGCCTTCCATCTCTCCGCGTGTTCGTTGCCTGTGTTGGTTAGCGCATAGACCGCTGCGGCCGAAACAACGTCGGCGAGCTGTATTCCGTGGGTAGTCTTCGAGTCGGAGAATTGGATGGGGCTTGATAGGTTGAAGGTGATCGGGTGCTCCTTACCAAAGGCCGCACTAAACTGACGATCCTGCCGATCAATCATGTCGTTGAACAAAGATTGGTCATGCTGTAGCGGTTTGGAGTGATCGCAAATTGCTGTCACTTGCTCAAACTCCAAGCCCCAATTAGCTAATAGAGTGAAAAGGGCAGAGTTTGTAAGATCGAGTATCCACTTACCAACTCCGTCATCGCTAAGAGATGCTAACTCGGCGCGAATGTCCTCGGCCCTGTGTTGTGCGAACTCTCGAACCTGGATCAGTATCGGCGAATTCTCAGGGTGCGTCGATGATGAAAATATGGTTTCGAGCCCTTCAGCGTTCCGACTCCGCATGAGGTTTTCGAAATCTTCGAAAATTTTCTCAGCACCGGCCCCTCGCGCCAAGAACTCGACATACAAAATATTGGCGATGAACTTGTGAAATCCAACGCCGTAGAACAGTGAGTTTATATCCGCGATGCAAGGTTCGAAGATGTACTCGAAGAACTTGCAGGCAAGAGCGTATTTCTTTTCAGAAACGGAAAGTTTGATTCTTCCCTCGAAGTGACTGAATATCTCGTCGACTGCCTTCCGGCCTTTATTGAACTGAACAAGCCGACTTCCCTTGAGTTCCCCGCCTTGTATGCCGTACTTCTTGATCAACGCGGTAACAAACGCCTTCGCCTCAACGTCGTCTGTGGCAATTGATCCGTAAACAAAGAACCCCTGATGAGGATGAAGGAGATTGTTTCCTGTAAATCCGGATTCATCGAAGTAGATTTGCTGCGGCATAGCGTCGATCAAGCTCCGTCCATAAATGCTAACGTTCAACAGAATCAGAGGGGTCGGGTTCGGAATAAAAAAAATTTACCGCGAATCCATTGCCAGCATTTTAAGGCTTGAAGCCATATGATATCGGTTTTACAGATGGCCGTTGTCTGCCAGTGAACGGTCTTTCGACGTACACGCATCAACCGTCTCCTCAGGGTCGTTAGCCGCCCACGACACCCGGTTTCAAGAGCAGGAAGTTCGGCGTAAAACGCGGCAGCAGTTTCTTCATCAAAATTCCGAACGAAAAAAAGGGGCGCCCTGCAGGGCGCCCCAGTTTCCTTCGGAGAAAGGATGGTTTACATCGTGTAGGCTCGCTCGCCGTGGGAGGCGGTGTCGAGACCTTCGCGCTCCTGTTCTTCCGGCACACGCAGCCCCATGGTGAGATCGACCAGCTTGAAGAGCACGAAGCTCACCACGCCCGACCACACGATCACGGTGCCCACACCCCACAGCTGGCTGATGATCTGCCCCGTGGCGTTGAACTCGGCCACCGCGCCGGCAGCGTAGTCGTACACGCCGGAACCACCCAGAGCCGGGTTGGCGACGATGCCGGTGCCGATGGCGCCGATGATGCCGCCGATGCCGTGCACGCCGAACACGTCGAGCGAGTCGTCATAGCCCAGTGCCTTCTTCAGGCCGGTGACGCCCCACAGACAGGCCACACCTGCCACCGCGCCGAGGACGATTGCCGCCATCGGGCCGGAGAAACCGGCAGCCGGGGTGATCGCCACCAGACCGGAGACAGCACCCGAAGCCGCACCCAGCATGGAGGGCTTGCCGCGGATCATCCACTCGGTGGCCATCCAGGCGAGCGCTGCCGCAGCCGCAGCCAGCACGGTATTCAGCAGAGCCAGTACGGTGGTGCCGTTGGCTTCCAGGTTGGAGCCGGCGTTGAAGCCGAACCAGCCAAACCACAGCAGGCCGGCACCGATCATGGTGAAGGTCAGGTTGTGCGGCGCCATCGCTTCCTTGCCGTAGCCGATGCGCTTGCCGATCACGAACGCACCCACCAGCGCTGCCATGGCCGCGTTGATGTGCACCACGGTGCCACCAGCGAAGTCGAGCGCGCCCTTGGCGAACAGGAACCCGGCCGGTGCGTCGAAAGCCGACGGACCACCCCAGAACCACACCATGTGCGCCACCGGCAGGTAGGAGAAGGTGAACCACAGCGCCGAGAACACCAGCAGCGCAGAGAACTTGACGCGTTCTGCCAGGCTGCCGACGATCAGGGCGGTGGTAATCGCAGCAAAGGTCAGCTGGAACACCATGAACAGCATTTCGGGAATCACCACACCCTTGGAGAAGGTTTCCACCACGACGCTGGTATCCACGCCGGCCAGGAACATCTTGGAAAGTCCGCCGATGTAGCTGTTCATGCCGCCGCCGTCGGTGAACGCCAGGCTGTAGCCGTAGATCACCCACAGGATGGAGATCAGACAGAACACCGCGAACACCTGGGTGAGCACCGACAGCATGTTCTTGGTGCGCACCAGACCACCGTAGAACAACGCCAGACCGGGAATGGTCATCAGAACGACCACCATGGTGGCGATCAGCATCCAGGTGACATCGCCCTTGTCGGGTACCGGTGCAGCCGCTTCTTCAGCGGGCGCAGCTTCGGCCGGTGCTGCTTCAGCGGGTGCGGCCGCTTCGGCAACCGGAGCCGCTTCAACCGCAACCGCTTCCGCAGCAGGCGCAACGACCGGATCTTCAGCCAGAACCAGATTGGGAGACAACAGGGCAAACATCAGGCCCAATGAAGCAAATAGCTTTTTCATGTTCATGCTCCTCACAGGGCGTCGGGGCCGGATTCGCCCGTGCGGATGCGCACGACCTGTTCCAGGCTGGTGACAAAAATCTTGCCGTCGCCGATCTTGCCGGTGTTGGCCGCTTTTTCGATCGCCTCGATCACGCGCTCCAGCAACTCGGCCTTGATGGCCACTTCAATCTTCACTTTGGGCAGAAAATCGACCACGTACTCCGCGCCGCGATACAGCTCGGTATGGCCCTTCTGCCGCCCAAATCCCTTCACTTCCGTGACCGTCAAGCCGGTGACGCCGATGGCGGACAACGCCTCGCGCACTTCATCCAGCTTGAACGGCTTGATGATTGCCGTTACGAATTTCATAACACTCTCCCAGTTAAACAGTTCTCCGGCCTCGACCTGCCCGGCATGCCGGGCAGGTCGAATACGTTCGGATTTGGTTAGAAGGTTTTGGAGAAGGACAGGAACACGCGACCGTCAGCGACTTCTTCGTTATTCCAGGTATACGAGGCCGTATCGGCATTGGTGTCGCTATAGGCCAGCGCGACGGTACCGAAACCGATGTCCTTGCTCACCCCGACTTTCCAGTCCGTGTAAGAAGCGATGTCGGTGTTTTCGACTTCCTGATGCCCCACATGGCCGATGAGGCCCCAGCCGTTGGCCAGGCCGTAGCTGGCATTCAGCTCGATGTAGTTGCTGCCTTTGGATTTGGTGCCGTTACCAGAGGGGCCACCCCAGCCAACGAAATAATTCGAGACCGTATGGCTGTATTTCGCACTCAGGAATTTCCAGCTCACACCGAGATAGACTTCGGTGGTGTCCGGATCCGTTGCGCCCGCAATGTTATCGCCAGGGTAGTAATAGGTGATGGCGCCGATGTCGTAGCCGATATCGCCCATGGCTCCCTTGTAGCCGCCATAGAGATCGATCTCCATGCTGTTGTTGTCCTTGTATCCGCCAGTGATGCCCTCGGATACCCAACTGACGTTCGAAGCCCAGGTGCCGAGGTAGAAGCCGCTGGCATGCGCATAGTCAAAACCGCCCTGAATGGCGGGGCCGTTCTGGGTCTGGGAAACACCACGGAAAACGTAGTCCGAGGCCAGCGTCATGTTGCCACTCAGGGTGTGGGGCGAAGTGGGTTCAGCTGCCATCGCCAGGGCGGGAGCCACCACCAGACCGGTCAGAACCAAAGCGTGTACAAGTTTTTTCATGAAAGTCTCCGAAAGTGAAGTCGCGCAAAATTGCACTAATGGCTCAGCACAAGCTGTGCCAGTTTTTTTCCATTTTAAAAACAATGGTTTATTATTTTTACTCCGCAAAATCCAGCATAGTCTGCACTTTCATGGTGCGCCATAAAAACGTCATGCACCCTATTTGTGCTGGTCGCCGCAGCATGGTGCCCTTTACGCTCGGCGCACAGGGCGCGCTACACTCCCCGCTTGACTGGAGGTTGCCATGAACCCGAATCCGAAATCCCCCAATCCCGCTTTCCTGAATGATCTGGTCAACAAGCTGGGCGAGGTGCTGAAGCAGTCGCCTGCCAAGGACATCGAGCAGAACCTCAAGGCCGGGGTGACCTCGATGCTCGGCAAGCTGGACATGGTGAGCCGCGAGGAATTCGACGTGCAGACCGAAGTGCTGGCGCGCACGCGCGAGAAGCTGGCGCAACTGGAAGCGCGCCTGGCCGAACTGGAAAAGCAGCAGCGCGAAGAAGAAGACTGAACACGTGGCCGTCGCCGTCGTCAAAAGCCGTGCCTTGAACGGCATGGATGCGCCCGAAGTGGTGGTGGAGGCGCATCTGGCCAACGGCCTGCCGGCGTTCACTTTGGTGGGCTTGCCTGAAACCGAGGTGAAGGAAGCGCGCGACCGCGTGCGTGCGGCGATCCAGAATGCGCGCTTCGAATTCCCGGCGCGGCGCATCACGGTCAACCTTGCCCCCGCCGACCTGCCCAAGGAATCCGGGCGTTTCGATCTGCCGATCGCGCTGGCGATCCTGGCTGCGTCCGGGCAGATC
>JBAVWB010000153.1:0-10564 GCA_049697615.1 Thiobacillus sp.
GGCAGGAAGTGGCTGCGGCGCAGCAATGGCAGGGGGCTGGGCGGCTGTCTCCGCTTGCGGGAAGGTTGGCGTGGGCAACGCAGCCGGTGCGGGTTCTGCCGCGGCCGGATAGACTGGGGGAGCGACAGGCGTGACCGGTTCTGCGATGACTTCAGGCGAGGGGGCAACGGCGGCGGGTGGCTGCAGGGCAAAGTAAAGATAGATACCGTAACCCAGCGCAACCAAAGCGGCCAGCAAGGCTGTTAGCGGCACCAGCGAGAGCTGGGGCCAGCGGAATGTGCGCGCACGCTTCGGTTCGGGGGAAAGCCCGCTGCTGCCGAACAGCAGCGGAGGCGGCTCGACCCAGCCGCGTGCCGGGGCTGTTCCGGTTTCGGCCAGAGGCTCCAGTTCGAGATCCTCCTCATCCCGGTTGCCGGCCGCTGACTTTTCCGCATTGGCGGCTTCAGCCTGCCTCAGGGCTTTGAGCAGCAGACTCAAGGCGTGCTCCGCGCGCTGGGCAGCAAGCGCTGGAACTGGCGCAGTTCCTCGCTTTCCAGCGTGGGGTTGGATACCACGATGGGGCGCAGGAAGATCACCAGTTCGGTCTGGCTGTTGATGCGCTCGTGCTGGCCGAACACCGCGCCGATGCCTTCGGGGCGCGACAGGCCGGGAATGCCGTCGCGCGCGTTGTTGCTGTCGTCCTGGATCAGGCCGCCGAGTATGACGGTCTGTCCGCTGCGGATTTGCAGCAGCGATTCCATTTCGCGCACCTGGATGACGGGAACGAGATTGCTAACCCCCTCCTTTTTTAAGCTGGGATTGGGGTCTTCCACTTCGCCCACTTTGCGCGAAATGGTGGGGCGTACCGTCAGCGACACCATGCCGTTTTCGTTGATTTGCGGCAGTACTGTCATGACGACACCGACGGGAACAGTGTGAGCTGTAGTAGTGAAGGTGGCAGGCTGTAGGAGGTCACCGGTTGAAGAAGTTGCTCCCTGCTGCGACTGGATGGAAAAATAAACCAGGTTGTTGACGACTTTCAGTATCGCTGTCTGGTTATTCAGCGCCATCAGCTTGGGGCTCGACAGAACCTTGGTATTGCCGAAGGATTCCAGTAGGTCGATTGCAGCCTTGAAGCCATTGCTGCCGTTGTAGGTGGCTTTGACGAAAGGAGCGAGCGCGCCAGCGAGCGCATTCGAACTGCTGCCACTTACAGCACCAGTGGCATCGATAGCCCATCCCACGGTACCTTGCAGCGTTTTCGACCAGTCGATGCCGGCACGGTATTGGTCCTTCAGGCTGACCTCGACGATGGTGGCTTCGATCAGCACCTGGCGCTGCGCGGATTGCATCACGCGGTCGAGATACTGCTGCACCAGTTCCTGCTGTTTGGCCGTGCCCAGCACGGTGACGGTGCCTGCCACCGGGTTGACGGCCACATCGTATTTGCCGTCCCCGATGGGCTGATTGGCGAAGGCTGCAGTGAACAGGCTGGCAGCCCCTGCACCGGCCTTGCTGGCGGCTTCGGCCTGCGATACGCGCTCGGCGCGGGCGGTTTTTTCGGCATCCAGCCGCGCGGCACGTTCCTCGTTGCTTTGCGTGACGGCGCGCGTGCCGGCGAGGATGGTGCGGATGTTGTCTGCCAGCACGGTCCACAGATCGTTGTTCGACGCACTGGAAACCGTGGTGGTGGACGAGTTGCCGGTTGCCGTGTTGCTGGCGCCGCCGCTGCCAATACTGCCGCCGCCCGTGCTGGCAATTTCGGCAGCCACGCCGACGCTGGACGTGGTGTTGCGGGCGACGTTGACGTAATTGACCGTGTAGGTCTTGACGTAGGGCGTGTCGGGCATGATCGACACGGTGCGGTCGTTCATTTCGTAGCGCAGGTTGGCCTGCCGCGCGATGCGGTCGAGGATGGCGGGCAGCGGTTCCTGCACCGCATTGAGCGAGACGGTTCCGGAAATCCCCGGATGCAGGTCGATGTTGTACTGCGTGTCGCGCGCGATGGAAAACAGCAGGTCTTTCACCGGCACGTCGTTGACCACCACGGTGTAGGTCGGCACCGGTGCACTCGGCCCGGGCGGGGGCAGCGCGGGCGCGGCCTTCACCGGTGCGGGCGGCGGCGCCAGCACGGCAGGCTGGCTGGGTTGGCTGATGTGGCCGGGCGAGGTATCGAACGCCTTGGGCGGTACGCAGCCGCCCAGTATCACCAGACTGGCGAGGGCCAGGGTAGTCGGTAGCGGTCGTTTCAACACAGCGTTCATTGTGATCCAGTGGGTATGACTACGCTGCGCATTTTTCCGACCGTGCGCAGAAACGGCTCGCTTGCAGGCATGGCCGGCAGCGTGCGCAGTGCCGCCATGGCAGCTTCACGGTCGGGAAATTCGCCTGCAAGTATCATCCAGGCAGGCCTGGCCTGACTCAGCCCGTGCAACACCCGCACCGGTTGCGGCGTGGCGGCGCTCAAATTCCCCAATAATACGGCTGCCGCGTCGGCTTCTTTAGCCGAGGCCACCTGGATGACGTGGGTATCAGGCGCGGCTGCGGCGAGCCAGCGCTGGGTTTGCCGGGCCAGTTCGGTGACGTCCGGGCTGGCCTGAACAGGCGGCTGGGTGGCCTGGGGAGGCGAGGCGGGGGGCAGTGCGGTCCGCGCTTGCCAGGCAATGAAAGCCAGCAAGCCCAGCGCGGCCGCCAGGCCGACGCCCGGCCAGGCCCAGCGGCGCAGCGCGAAAAGCGCGGCAGGCTGGTTTTGCGTTGCTTGCATGTCGGCGTCATTCGCCGCGGCCTCCAGATGGGCCGGAGTGAGGGTGTGGGTTTGCCCGGCATAGGCCGCCAGCAGGGTTTTGTCGGCCAGCACGTTGATGCGGCGCGACAGACCGCCGGACAGCCTTGTCATGCGCGCGATGAGCGTCGGCTGAAACAGGTCGGGGCCGCGATAGCCCGCCACGGCGAGCCGTGCCCGCAGGTAGGCGGCCACTTCGGTTTCCGCCAGGGGTGACAGGTTCAGGCTCAGGGTGATGCGGTCTTTCAACTGGCGGATGCGCGGTTCGGCCAGTTGGGCGTCGAGTTCGGGCTGGCCGAACAGAACGATCTGCAGCAGCTTGTCGGTCGCGGTTTCCAGATTGGTCAAGAGCCGCAGGAATTCCAGGTTGTCGAGCGCGATGCCCTGCGCTTCCTCGACGAACACCACCACGCGCCGTCCTGCTTCGTGGCGGGCCAGCAGGGTGGCGTTGAGTTGTGACAGCCGGGCCTGCCGTCCGGCCTCGGGCGTTTCGATGCCGAGATCGGCCAGGATCGCCGCCAGCATGTCGTCGGGTGCAAGCGTGGGGTTGCCGAGGTAGACGCTGTCGACGCTGTCGGGTAGCTGGGCGACCAGCTTGCGGCACAGCATGGTCTTGCCGCTGCCGACTTCGCCCACCACCTTGATGATGCCCTCGCCCTGACCGATGGCGTAGAGCAGCGCGGCGAGCATTTCTCCGCGCTGGCCGCCGGCATACCAGTACTCGGTATTCGGCGTGATGCGGAAGGGCGCTTCTTTCAGACCGAAATAGTCGAGGTACACGGAGGCGGTTTATTCAGAACCGTACGTTTGCATGCGGCTGTACAGCGTGGTGCGGTTGATGCCCAGGAGCTTCGCCGCCTGCGACAGGTTGCCGTGGGTCATGTTGAGCGCCGCCTCGACATAGGCTTTTTCCCACTGGCGCAGGGTGACGTCGAGGTTGAAGTTGGCCAGCGTCTGCAATTGCTTGCGCGCCAGTTCGATCAGCGCCTTGCCGTCGTTGGCCAGCGGGATTTCCTGCGGATAGGCCTGGTCGGTATCGAGTTCGGATTCCAGCTGCTGGGCGTTGACCGCCATGCCGGGATACTTGGTCGTCAGGCGGATGGCGATGTTGCGCAGTTCGCGCACGTTGCCGGGGAAGTGGTAGTCCTCCCACATCTGCTGCGCGCGCGGGTCGAGCGAGAACGGCTGGTTCTTGGCCTCGCGGGCATAGAAATCGCGGAAGTGGTTGAGCAGGGTGAGCTTGTCCTCGCCCATTTCGCGCAGCGGCGGCACCGCGATGGAGAACACCGACAGCCGGTGGTAGAGGTCGGCACGGAAGCGTCCGGCCTTGATCTCGGCGCGCAGGTCGCGGTTGGTGGCGGTCACCACGCGGGCGTTGGAAAAGCGCGGCTGGGTTTCGCCGACGCGCTGGTATTCGCCGTTTTCCAGCACGCGCAAGAGCTTGGCCTGCAATTCCAGCGGCAGTTCGCCGATCTCGTCGAGGAACAGGGTGCCGTTTTCGGCTTCCTCGAAATAGCCGGCGCGCGCGCTGGTGGCGCCGGTGAACGCGCCCTTGGCGTAGCCGAACAGGGTCGGCTCGACCAGGGTCGGCGAAATTGCCGCGCAGTTGAGAGCCAGATAGGGCTTGGCTGCGCGTGGCGACAAGCTGTGCAGGCTGGAGGCGACGCGCTCCTTGCCGCTGCCGGATTCGCCCTCGATCAGCACCGGAAAGGGCGCTGCGGCGTATTGCTTGATCTGCTGGCGCAGCTTGTCCATTGCCGGGCTTTCGCCAACGATGCCGGAATCCTTGGCCGGGGCGGGCGCCTTGTCGGCGCTGCGCTCGGCGTCCTGCACCAGCAGCGCATTGAACAGCAGGGATTTCAGGCGTTCGGGTTCGCACGGCTTGGCGACGAAATCGATCGCGCCCAGGGCGCGCGCGTGGCGGGCATTGGCTTCGTCGCTCTGGCCGGAGAGCACCAGAATCTTGATGCTGGGCGAGATGCCGAGCAGGTCGGCGATCAGTGCAAAGCCCTCGTCGGGCTTGTGCGGATGCGGCGGCAGGCCCAGATCGACCAAGGCCAGTTGCGGCGGTTCATCGAGTTGCATCAGCAGGCTTTTTACCTGGGCGCGCGATTCGGCGGCCGAGATATCGAAGTCCTTGCTCAGTACATAGGTCAGCGTGTCGGAAATCAGCGGATCGTCATCGACGATCAGCAAGCTCGGCTTGTTGGTTTGGACCACATGTCCTCCTGGTCGAATGGTGCCGAAATCGCGCCCGTCTTCTTGGGTGCTTGTTGCGCGTGTCGGATTTTCGACGATTGTGCCAGAGACCCGATGAAAGTAAAACCGGGGCGAGCAGGACGGACTGAGGCGAAACGACTAAAGCGAGGGTGTGGCAGTCGGGATATCAGCTGATCACGGGCTCGGCAATGACACGCATCCAGCCTTCGCTGTGCTCAAGCGGATGGCCCAGGGCGATGACCTTGCGTTCCGTTGCGCTATGAACCTGGAAGACCTTGCCGGGCGTGAAATGAACCGGGTCGATGACAACGCTGCTGGGGTTGCTGTCCAGCCATAGGCTGGTATGGGGCAGGCTGCTGCCGCTGTTGTCGAATCCGTTTACGGTGTAGCCCGGCGTGGCGGTGTCGTACAGCATGGCCAGCGAGGGCATTTCGGCCAGGGTTTCGATGCCGATCGAGCTGGTGTCTTCGTCGATGCGCGAGAGGCGACGAACGATGCCGATTTTCCACTGTTCGGCGTCATGCGCCTTGATGCCGATCAGGGCGCCGACGCGGAGCCAGTCCTTGTCGCGCGATTCGATGATGGCGCCATAGCCGTAATTGCTTTCGTCGTGCATGACCCAGCGTTCAACATCGGGTGAACTCGGGCTGGGAGGGAGATGCAAATGCGAAACGCGTTCCCGGGTGCGGTCGGTGATGAAGCCGTAAATATGGACATCATCAGCTTCGTTGTAGTTCAGCCCGACCCCGTAAGGCGACACGCTGGCGGGCACATCCGTGGTTTTGACCTGGGCGATGATGGCGTTGAGGCCATGTGCCACATCGACCAGCCGTTTGACCGATTCGCGCGGCGCGCGCCGCTGTTCGCGCGTTTCCAGGGCGGCCCACTGATGCTGCAGGTGATCCAGCAGTTCAAGGTTTTCGCCGTTGCGGGCGATTTCGATCTGGCCGAGTTGTGCGGGTGCGTTGCCCTCACGCAGGGTGGTTTGCGTTGCCTGCATTTTTTTCAGCAGATCGGACGTTGACCAGAAACGCATCGGCTTGTTGGTGTCGGGTTTGCGCACGCGGCGCGCGCCATGGTCGGCCGAAAGTTCGATGACGAAGTTGTGGGCGTTGGCGTCGAAACGGTCGTCAAGTTGCAGCATGTCGTGCCAGCCGCACAGCCAGCGGTCGAGCAGGTCAATCTGCCTGGGGTAGAGCGAACCGGAATTGGCCAGATCCAGCATGAGGATGTGCAGATAAGCCGTTTCGCAGTTGCACTCGGAGGCATCCTCGGCATAAATCCGCTGCGGCGTGCGATGGAAGCCCTCGGTTTCGGCGATACGGTAAAGATTGTGCAGTTTCAGCCAGAGTTTCTCGGTCGTCGGCAGATAGCGAATGGCGCGCCATTTCAGCAGTTGACCCATGGCGCGGATGGCGCGCAGGGTGATCAGCGGAATCAAGCCGTCGTGGTGGTTTCTGCCTGTTTCGCGGGCAAGGTGCAGCACAAAGGTGTGATAGCCGCGCGCGGATTCCCAATACAGGCCATACACGGCGTGCCAGAGCTGGCTTTCCACCGGGCGCGACATGCGCGGATTGCGCAGATATTGGCGCACCAGCGTGTCCTGCAGGTCGCGCGACTTTTCGTCCAGCAGCATGAAGATGGCAAGACGGGCTTTCGTGTACACCGTCGATTGCTCGTTGAAGCGCTTGAGTTGGTTGAGGATGGCCTGCTGACACTTGTACACATCGCCGAGGGGCAGGCTCTCCAGCCAGCGCTTCGCTGTCTTGATGCTGACCAACGGGTCTTCGCTGCGTGTGCCAAAAGGCGAAATGCGCGCGAACTGCGAGGTGATTCTATCGACCAGTGAATTCATGTTCAGCAGACTGCTCCGGAGTGAGGGGGCGTGTTCCCAGACAATTTACGGTTCAAAGCAGCAATTTCTGTACCAGTCCTTCAGGCCAGCTTGCCCGCTACCCAGGTCTGCACCGATGCCAGGGCAGCGGGCAGGTTTCCCGGCTCGCTGCCGCCCGCCATCGCCATGTCGGGCTTGCCGCCGCCCTTGCCGCCGACCTGGGTGGCGACGAAATTTACCAGGTCGCCGGCCTTGATCCTGCCGGTGACGTCGGGCGTCACCGCGGCGATCAGACTGACCTTGCCGTCGGCCACCGTGCCCAGCACCAGCGCGCAGGACTTCAGCTTGTCGCGCAGCTTGTCGGCGGTTTCGCGCAGCGCCTTGGCGTCGACGCCGTCGAGTTGCGCCGCCAGCACCCGCACGCCGTTGACGTCGGCAGCCTGCTGCACCAGATCGTCGCCCTGGCTGGAAGCCAGCTTCGACTTCAGGCGGTCGAGTTCCTTTTCAAGCGCGCGGCTGTGTTCCATCAATTGCGTCACGCGTTCGGCAGCCTCGGCCGGGGTAGCCTTGACCAGTTGGGCAATGGTGCCGAGATTTTTCTCGGTTTCGCCGAGGTAGGCGAGCACGCCGCTGCCGGTGGTGGCCTCGACCCGGCGGATGCCCGCCGCAACGCCGGTTTCCAGCAGGATCTTGAAGGCGCCGATGTCGCCGGTGCGCGCCACATGGGTGCCGCCGCACAACTCGCGCGAGCTGCCGATGTCGAGCACCCGCACCTCGTCACCGTATTTCTCGCCGAACAGCATCATCGCGCCGGTTTTCTGCGCGTCCTCGATCGGCATCACGCGTGCCTGGGTTGAGGTGTTGGCGAGGATCTCGGCGTTGACGCGCGCTTCCACTTCGCGGATATGTGCGCCGGTCATGGGGCTTGGCTGCACAAAATCGAAGCGGGTCTTGTCGGCATCCACCAGCGAACCCTTCTGCTGCACATGATCGCCCAGCACCTCGCGCAGCGCCTTGTGCATCAGGTGGGTGGCCGAGTGGTTGCGCATGGTGCGGGCGCGGCTGTCTTCGTCGACCTTGGCCAGCACCGGCTCGCCGACCTTCAGCGTGCCGGTTTTCACGACGCCATGATGGCCGAACACCTGCGCCTGGATTTTCTGCGTGTCCTCGACTTCGAAACTGCCGCTTGAACCCTGCAGCATGCCGCGGTCGCCGGCCTGGCCGCCGGATTCGGCGTAGAACGGCGTGTGGTCGAGCACCACCACGCCGAGTTCGCCTTCGCGCAGTTCGTCGACCGCGCTGCCGTCGCGGTAGAGCGCAAGCACCGTGCCGTCGTGGGCGAGCGTGTCGTAGCCGTGGAAGGTGGTTGCCGCGCCGTTGTATTCCAGACCGGCGCCAAGCTTGAACTTGCCAGCGGCACGCGCCTGATTCTTTTGCCGCTGCATGGCGGCGTTGAAAGCCGCAGTGTCGACGTTCACATTCGCCTCGCGGCAGATGTCGGCAGTGAGGTCCAAAGGAAATCCGTAGGTGTCGTGCAGCTTGAACGCCAGTTCACCGTCGAAGGTGCCGCCGGCAGGCAGCGTCTTCAGCGTGGATTCGAGGATGCCCATGCCGTGCTCGATGGTCTCGAAGAAACGCTCTTCCTCCTGCCGCAGAATATCCATCACGCGGGTCTGCGCCTTCACCAGTTCGGGGTAGGCCTCGCCCATCACGGAAGCAAGATCCGGCACGATGCGATGGAAGAAGGCGGTGCGCGCGCCCAGCTTGTAGCCGTGACGGATGGCGCGACGGATGATGCGGCGCAGCACGTAGCCGCGGCCTTCGTTGCCGGGGATGACGCCGTCGACGATGAGGAAGGAACAGGCGCGGATATGGTCAGCGATGACCTTGAGCGAGTTGTTTGCAAGATCGTAAAGCGGTTTTGGCACAGCGTTCGCCCCCTCTCCCGCCGGGAGAGGGTTGGGGTGAGGGAGTTCGCGCGCGGCGGCGGCGATCAGCACCTGGAACAGGTCGATGTCGTAGTTGGAATGCACGTGCTGCATCACCGCGGAGATGCGTTCCAGACCCATGCCGGTGTCGACGGAAGGCTTGGGCAACGGATGCATGGTGCCGGCCTCGTCGCGGTTGAACTGCATGAACACGTTGTTCCAGATCTCGATGTAGCGGTCGCCGTCCTCATCGGGCGAGCCGGGCGGGCCGCCGGCGACGTCGGGGCCGTGATCGTAGAAGATCTCGGTGCAGGGGCCGCAGGGGCCGGAGTCGCCCATCGCCCAGAAGTTGTCGGAGGCGAAGCGCGCGCCCTTGTTGTCGCCGATGCGGACGATGCGATCCTTCGGCACGCCAATATCGTTGTGCCAGATGTCGTAGGCTTCGTCGTCCTCGGCGTAGACCGTGACCCACAGTTTCTCGGTCGGCAGCTTCAATACGTCGGTGAGGAATTCCCATGCATATTTGATGGCATCCTGCTTGAAGTAGTCGCCGAAGCTGAAGTTGCCCAGCATCTCGAAGAAAGTGTGGTGGCGCGCGGTGTAGCCGACGTTCTCCAGGTCGTTGTGCTTGCCGCCGGCGCGCACGCAGCGCTGCGACGACACCGCGCGGGTGTAGGCGCGCGTGTCCTGGCCGGTGAACACGTCCTTGAACTGCACCATGCCGGCGTTGGTGAACAGGAGCGTGGGGTCGTTGCCCGGAACCAGCGGGCTGGAGGGAACGATGGTGTGACCCTTGGAGGCGAAGAATTCGAGGAAGCTCTGACGGATTGCGCTGCTTTTCATGGTGTTGGTATCGATTGGTGCGTGGGCGACGGACAATAAGGCATTGTATCCGTTAAAGTTCCGGGCTTACAGGCGCCAAGGAGTGTGAAAATGGACGACGAGGCAGTCATCGCAGCCATGCGGGAATGGATCGAAAAGGCAGTGATCGGGCTCAACCTGTGCCCGTTCGCCAAGGCGGTCTATGTGAAAAACCAGGTGCGCTTCGTGGTGAGCCATGCACCGCACCTGGATGGCTTCCTGGAAGACCTCGACCGTGAGCTGGATTTCCTCGCTGCCGCCGACCCCGATGAAATCGACACCACGCTCTTGATCCACCCCACGCTGCTGCCGGATTTCCTCGATTTCAACGATTTCATGCAGCTGGCCGAGGCGGCCGTCGACGAGCACGGGCTGGATGGCGTGATCCAGATCGCCAGTTTCCACCCGCGCTTCCAGTTCGAGGGCACCGCGCCCGACGATATCGGCAACTACACCAACCGGGCGCCGTTCCCCACCCTGCATCTGTTGCGCGAGGCCAGCATCGAACGCGCGGTGGCGGCCTTCCCCGAAGCCGAGACGATCTACCAGCGCAATATCGAAACCCTGCAGAAGCTGGGGCTCGAGGGCTGGCAGGCCCTGTGGCGCAAGCCCTGACGGGGCGAACGCGCCGTCACTTCAAGGCATTGCCGACGACTTCGGCGACATCCTTTGCCAGCCCATCGCAGGCCATGACCCGCTCCAGCGCCGCCCGCGCATGGTCCTGCCGCACGGCATCGAACTGGCGCCAGCGGTCGAAGCTGCGCGCGAGGCGCGACGCCACCTGCGGGTTGATCGCCTGCAGTTCGATGATGACGTCCGCCGCCAGCGCGTAGCCGCTGCCGTCGGCCGCGTGGAAGTGGCGCGGGTTGGCGGCGCAGAAGCTGCGCACCAAGGCGTAGACCTTGTTCGGATTCCTCAGGTCGAAGGCCGGGGACCGCATGAGCCCGCGCACCCGCGCCG
>JBAVWB010000154.1:0-10907 GCA_049697615.1 Thiobacillus sp.
CTAACGAGGCTGTAGAAAAAGTTCCATTCGTGCATCTTGCCCCAGTGCGGCAAGTGCATCAACATCGCTTTACTGTTCACGAGTGGAGCGACCCCTTGGCCCGCTACAAGCACATTGACACCAGCCCCCGATTCATTGCCGTTGACCTGCAACGGCAATTGCTCCCAGGCACCTTTGAGCATGCACTCAACTACCTCATCGACCACGAACTGGATTTATCCAGCTTCGATGCCCGGTTCAAGAACGATGCTACCGGCGCTGCCGCCTATCCCCCCGCCATACTGCTCAAGGTCGTCCTCTTCGCTTATAGCCAGGGCATCGTTTCCAGCCGTGGCATCGAAGCCGCCTGCCGCGACCACGTCACCTTCATTGCCCTGTCCGGCGACAGCCAGCCCCACTTCACCACCCTCGCCGGGTTTGTATCAACGCTGAATGACGACATCGCTCGTATCTTCACCCAAGTGCTTTACCTGTGCGACCGGCAGGGCCTGATCGGACGCGAGATGTTCGCCATCGACGGCGTCAAGTTGCCCAGCAACGCCAGCAAGCAAAAGAGCGGCAGCCGCGCCGACTTCGAGCACCAGGCCGTCAAGCTCGAAGCCGCTGCTCGAACCATGCTCGACAGGCACCGGGAAGAGGACAGCAAGCCCATCGAAGCCGACCTTAGGCAGAAAGCAATCCAGCGCATCACCCGCCTGCAACGTGACGCCGCCCAACTCCATCAGTGGCTCGCCGCCCACCCCGAAGACCGCAAAGGCAGCAAAGGCACGATCAGGAAGAGCAATCGCACCGACAATGAATCCGCCAAGATGGCCACCAGCAAAGGCGTCATCCAGGGCTACACTGGCGTGGCCGCCGTCGATGCCAAACACCAGATCATCGTCGACGCCCAGGCGCACGGCACCGGCAGCGAACAGGAACTGCTGGTGCCCGTCGTTAAGGCGATCAGGGGCGCAATGGACGACGCGCATTCGCTCATTACCGACACCAGCCTCATCACGGCGGATGCCGGTTACCACAGTGAATCCAACCTCAAGCAACTCGCCGGGTTGAACATTGATGCCCTGATTGCCGACAACGGCATGCGGCAACGTGACGAACGTTTCAAGGATCAGGGTAAACACAAACAGTCGCCCGATCCGCTCTACGACAAATCAGGTAAGCAGAAGGAGAAGAAACAGACCGCCCGCTATCGTCCCGCGGACTTTCACTACGATCCCGATACGCAAACCTGCGTCTGCCCTGCGGGCAAGACGCTCTACTCCAACGGCAATCACTGCACCACAAATGGACGCACCCATCATAAATTCCAGGGCGCAAAACAGGACTGCGTGCCCTGCACCCACCGGGATAAATGTCTGCGCACCCCGGACAGAACCCCGACTCGGCAGGTTGCTTTCTTCCACAAGCATCAGGCCTCGCCGCTCCTCTACACCGAGCGGATGAAACAGGCCATCGACAGTCCGGAAGGCCGCATCCGCTATGGCCGCCGCTTTGCCACGGTGGAACCGGTGTTCGGCAATCTGCGGCATAACAAACAGCTCAACCGCTTTACCCTGAGAGGGCAGAAGAAAGTGGATGCGCAGTGGAAGCTTTACTGTCTGGTGCACAACATCGAGAAGCTGGCGCATCACGGGTATGCGCAGTAGCGGAAGGGGATGAAGCTCACATCGCACCAACCCGAGGATGCCATGACTTGATCGGGCATCCCGCAGAAATGTTCGTAGCTTTGCAAACAATGAAATAAAAACGGCGTGGAAATTCCACGCCGTTTTTTGCTCCGTCGATTTGGCTGCAAAGGGGTTTTCCTACAGCGTCAACGAATTACTTTCACAAAATTATCTTCTTCATGTGAAAGCTTCGGTTGTACTCCTTGTGAGGCAGTAGCATAACCTCTTGCGCCAATTATCAAAGTGAGCGCGATAGCGTTGCCTCCATTCCTCACGTCATTATTAACTTTGTATCATCACGTTTGATGCGCCCGCCCCGGAGCAGCACGGCAACCCGCCTATTCAAGGCACTAGTGATATTGGCCGACGCACGTCCGAATCCAAGCATGTCGAGCGCTCCTGAGATGGCTGCGTCTTGCTGAATAGAGAACCCCATCCTGACGACATCTAGTAAAGCCGCATCGAGTTCTTCAGGTGCAACCAGTTCGATCCTGCGCTCCGTCGGCTCCAAAATAGCTCGATTTCTCACGGCTGCGGGGCGACTTTTGTCGACGTACAGGAAGCCCGAATTGTAATGGAAGAGACCGGAACGATGACCGTGCTGGATCGCGATGCCCACACTTTCAGTGATCCGACTGCCTGCACGGGAAACGCCGAAAGCTTCCATCAGGCGTTTGGTGACATCGGACTCATGCACGGGCGCTTCTACGGAAACCACCGACTTCACTAACGACGCGAGTTTGTCGGCGGGGGCCTCATGCAGTTGTTCTGACGACCTCCAGCGCGGGAGTACAGCTTTGCGGTAAGCCATCGCTTGGGTAGCGGAATCATCCTCCCCCACCAGATCGCGGACGATGATTGGCGGACTAACCGGCTTGACCATTACCTCCACTGGCTTTTCCAGCCTGATCGAGTTCTGTGCCGCTTCGATAGCGGCGATGGCGCGCTCCAGTTCCTGCCGTGGGTTCCTGAACCAATCCGTGCTCCAAATGCGGTGGAAACGCCATCCCAAGCTTTCCAGAACTCCTTGCCGGAGTCGATCACGATCCCGGGCGGACCGCGCGCTATGGTAGCTCGCCCCATCGCACTCGATGGCGAGGATGTACCGGCCGGGCATGTCGGGGTCTTTGACGGCGATGTCGATGAAATATCCGGCGGTCCCCACTTGCGGCTCGACGCGATAATTGCGTTCCTCAAGGGCCTTGATGACCTCAAGCTCGAATGGCGAATCTGCCGGCTTGCCGGTTTCCGTCGGAATATCCAACTCTCCCGTTTCAGCAAATTTTAGAAAATGCTTGAGCGCCCTAGCACCGTGACTTGCATGCGCGTCCAACTCAAGTTCGTCAGCCCTGAAGTTGCAGAACACCGACATCCCCATCTTGGCGCGGCTTATGAGAACGTTGAGCCGGCGCTCGCCTCCCTCGCGATTCACCGGGCCAAACTCCTTGGCGATTCGCCCCGACTCGTTGCGACCATAGCCGATACTGATGTAGATGACATCCCGCTCATCCCCCTGCACGTTCTCCAGGTTCTTGATGAAGAACGGCTCCGTGGGGTGTGACGCATTGAAGAAGGCATCCAGACGCGATGCTTCTCGCCTCAGGAGTTCAACCTCAACCTGGATCAGGTCTCGTTGCGCCATGCTGAATGCAACGACTCCAAGGGAAAGCGCGGGCTTGGTGGCGGCATGCTCCATGACGGCCCGTGCAACAGCTCTCGCCTCTTCCCTGTTCGTACGGGTGCGCCCCCGGTCGTACAGGGCGTGGGGAAGGTGATGGAATTTCAGCCCAGTCGCATGCTTGTGCGTCCCCGAGGAAGGGAAGATGACCAATTTCCGATCATAAAACTCGACGTTGGATACCGCGATCAGCGACTCGTGACGGCTGCGGTAGTGCCAGCTCAGGTAGCGTTCCTGCGCGCCCCGCGCCCTGAACATGGACAGGACGCTCTCAATATCAGCGGTGACGTTGTCCTCCTCGTCCATTTCGATTTCGCGCCCGAAGAAGTCAGTCGGCGGCATTTGTCGGGTGTCTCCGACCACGATCGTCTGATGACCTCGCAGGATTGCACCGAAGGCATCGACTGCCTTCACCTGGGATGCCTCGTCGAATATGACTACATCGAATTCCATCTTCCCTGGAGGGAGGAAGTTGGCAATCGACATCGGACTCATCATGAACACTGGCTTGATCTGCTGCAGCGCCCGTCCGGCCTGATCAATCAGCTGTCGGATCGGCATTATCCGCCGCTTCTTGTTCAACTCGTTCCGAATGATCGCCATTTCACCCGGCTGGGTTATACGCGGTTGCCTCTTCCAAATCGCCTTCGCGAGTTCGGCTTGCGCGTGGCCCAGCGATGACTGGTCCAGCCTGCGGAACCGATCTATCAGATGTTCCTGCTTTACATGATCGAACTTCAGAAGTTCGGGCGAGTTGGCGTACCCCTGCTCGACCAGCCCTGAATACCAGCTCAAGTCGAACGCCTGAAGGATGTCGGCAGCTTTGCGGTTCCAGTCTGCTGCCTGTTCCGCGACGTACCCCAGTCCCTGCGAAATCATCTCTTCGCGCAATTGGTTGAAGCGCACGAGCTGATAGAGCTGCGGAATCCCAGTGAGCCAAAGCTGAAGTTGATCGTTCAGCTGCCCGAGGGGAAGTGTCAGCAGCGAATCTGTAGATCGGTCTTTTCCAAAGCTCAGGCGCGTGACAAGCGAATCAAGATCGAGTCTCAACTTATCGACTAACTCCCGGATCAACGTTACAGCGCCCCCCAGTTGGCTGGCATCAGGGTGGCCGGCCAGGAAATTGACGATTCCGGCTGGCAATTCGCCCTTACCCAAATCATCATAGAGCGTGAATATCCATTCGCTTAGGCGACTAAGCACCTCCCAATCAGATGTCTCGTGAGTCCACTGCGCACCGAAGAGCGCCTCGCCAAGTGCGGCATGCTTGTCGTAGATTTGCTTCTGCTGCTGGTACTCAAGAACGCCATCAATGAGCGCAAGGCACTCGGCGTTATCCTTGGGGAGTGGACTCCTGCAAAGCCCCTGCAGCCGGGCGCGCGACTGGCGAAATTTCCCGGAAAGTAAACGCCACCACTTATCGCCGTAGTTTGCAAAATGCTGCCGCTCTGTCAGCAGATCCTGGCCCCAGCCCTGGTCGATGAGCATGCCGCCGTGGATCGACCTTGCGGCCGTCATCTTCCTGCCCGCGTCGATCAGCGCGCGAACGGAATCGCGGCGAAGTTGCCAGTCATCCGTCGACAAGCGAACCCCGTGAAGCCGTGGCGCTTCGGAAGCGCGTTGAGCGGCGCGACAGATCGCTGCCACGTCCACCAGAGTAACCGGCCGACCAAGACCCAGATGCTCGGCCAACTGGCCCGAACTCCCAGAAATGCGCTCGAGTAACGAAATCGCCTTGCCCAAGGAGTCGGTGATTTGGGCCTGCTCGACCGGAGAAAAGGCGACGCGGTCACTGCCCCAGAACGGATTGAGCGAGGGCTGTCCCATCTCCTGCAAATGCATCGCCATTTCCGAGACCTTCTCGCGCAGGCGAGCCTGATCCTTCTGCGACCACGTCCGCATAGGCTCGAACGGCCAGACAGGCAGGGACTCGTTCTCCCGCTTTATCTTGAGGTAGGCGCCCAGTGCCGAGATGAATGGGACGCCGCTTACGCCTACAGCCCCGTTTACGGCTTCGCAGTAGGCGTTAAGCGAGTCACGCACTTCCGTCAGGGCCTTGATGTCGTCCGTGCTATCGGCGGCGATCGGTTGCCCCTGATCGAGTGTGCGTGCCAGCTCCTTCAGCACAGACTGCTTGGTCGCCTTATGGCTATGCAGTTCAAGAACCGCATCTCCCAGATGATTTTCGTCAAGACGCCGCTTGACGACCTCGAGCGCTGCCATTTTCTCCGCGACAAACAGAACCGTTTTTCCGTTGCCCAGCAGTTCGGCGATGATGTTCGTGATCGTTTGCGATTTGCCTGTCCCAGGGGGGCCTTGGATAACGAGATTCCGCCCCTCCCGCGCCTCCAGAATTGCGAGGGTCTGACTGCTGTCAGCATCACGGACAAACCGAACCTCGCCCGGACTGATGACAGTATCGAGGTGAATGCCTTCAGCGACCGCAGGCGTTTCGTCAACAAACCCATCACCCAGTAGTCGGCCAAGCACCGCGTGGCCGCAGGGTTGTTTGTCCTCGGGCCAGACCGTCGGATTCAGGTCGTTGAACATCAGGAATTTCCCGAATGAGAAAAACCCGAGGTGTATTTCGTTCGGGGCAATCTTCCAGCGCTTTTGCTTGCTTATGCATTCCGACACTGCTGAGAAGTATCCGCCGAGAAGCGGCATGTCTTCGGCGTCCGCGCTGGAATCTTGCACGTATTGCGGGAGGTCGAGCGCGAAATCGGTCTTCAGCTTCGCCGCGAGCGACAGGTTCTGGATCAGGTCATCCCCGCTGTACTCGAGGCGGAATGCGTCTTTGGTGCTACCACGTTTCAGCTCGACTGGCACAAGCAGCAAAGGCGCCTTGCGAAGCTTGTCTGAGGCGTCAGCCTCGTACCAATGCAAGAAACCCAGCGCCAGGAAGAGGACGTTAACCCCCTGTTCCTGAATGTAGATTTCCGCCTCAGTGTGAATCTTGAGCAGGCTCAGGAAAAGGCGTTCTTCGGTCAGGGCCGTCTGTAATTTGCTATCAGTATGGCGACGCGACGATTCTGGACTACCCTCCGATTCCACCCCCTTGCTCCAGTCCACGTTCTCAAGTTCGTGGAGGAGTTCAAGGGTCGAGTCGTCCTGAGATTCATCCGCTTGCTCTTCAGTCGCCCTGCTGGATGCAATTTTCTTCAGACGCTTTTCTGGCATCGGCGCAAACGTCATCGCCTTGTTCTGCCGGTACAGAATCTTCAGGACTTCCTCGGAAAGCTCATCAACTACCAAAAGGCTTTTTGCGCCTGACCTAAAGTTGATCATGCTGTTACGCAAACCGATATCCAGCAGATCTTTGCGGCTGCTAAGCAGCTTCTTCTCAATATCCAGTTGCGGCATCCCCACCCCCCTTGTATTTTTTTCCGCGAGTACAAACTCTATTCTTCTTATGCGGTCGACCCAAGTGATAGAGGCGAGTTTAATCTATGGGCGAGTTCTCGCCGTGGCATTAGGTTTTGGACCTTCCTCGACGCTGACCACAAATTTCCACACAGCACCACCGCCGATGTCGGGTCACCTTTGCTGGCTGGCGGTCTCGATCCCGCCCCGTCCCAGCAGCTTGGCATTGATCGCCACGATCACGGTGCTCGCCGACATGAGCACGGCCCCCACTGCCGGGGTCAGCAGCAGGCCCCAATAGGCTGCCACGCCGGCCGCGAGCGGAATCGCGAAGGCGTTGTAGCCGGTGGCCCAGATCAGGTTCTGGACCATCTTGCCGTAGGTCTTGCGCGACAGCCCCAGTATCGCCGCCACGTCTTCCGGGTTGTTGCTCACCAGCACGATGTCGGCCGCTTCGATCGCGACGTCGGTCCCGGCGCCAATGGCCACGCCCAGATCGGACTCCACCAGCGCCGGCGCATCGTTCACGCCGTCTCCGACCATCGCCACGGTGAGGCCGCGGGCCTTCACTTCGCGGATCTTCTCCGCCTTTTGCTCTGGCAGCACTTCGGCGAAGAAGTCGTCCAGATCCAGCTGCCTTGAAACCGTTTGCGCCACCGCTTGCGAGTCGCCGGTGAGCATCATGCATTGGATGCCCATGGCCTTGAGCCGCGCGATGGCCGCTTTCGATTCGGAGCGCACCACGTCGGCCAGTCCGAAGACGGCGGCAGCGGTGCCGTCCACCAGCAGGAAGATGGTGGTCTTGCCCTCGGCGGCGAGCGCTTCCAGCTTGGGGTGCTGGACCTGGATGCCCTGTTCCCGCAGATAGCCCGGGCTCGCCATCTTGATTTCCCGGCCTTCGACCACGGCTTGTGCGCCGCGTCCGGTCAGGTTCTTGAAGTCGCTGGCCTGCGGCCATTCCAGCTGGCGTTCCTTCGCCGTGCGCACGATGCCGGCGGCGATGGGATGCTCCGACTGGCTCTCCAGCGCAGCGGCCAGGCGCAGGCAGGCCGTCTCGTCCAGATCGCCCAGCGGCACGATGTCGCTCACACCGAAGCGGCCTTCGGTCAGGGTGCCGGTTTTGTCGAACACCACGGCGCCCAGGTTGCGCGCCCGCTCGAATGCCGCGCGGTCGCGGATGAGCAGGCCGTGCGAGGCGGACATGCTGGTGCTCACCGCAACGACCAGCGGCACGGCGAGGCCAAGGGCATGGGGACAGGCAATCACCATCACGGTGACGGCGCGCTCCATGGCGAAGGCGAAATCCCGTCCCAGCGTCAGCCACACGAACAAGGTGGCGAAGCCGCCGCCGAGCGCAATGGCGGTCAGCCACACCGCCGCCCGGTTGGCCAGGTCCTGGCTGCGCGAGCGCGATTCCTGGGCTTTTCGCACCATGTCCATGACCTGCGCCAGATAGGTCTGCCCGCCGGTCTTTTTGACTTCGAGGGTGATCGCGCCTTCGCCGTTGACCGACCCGCCGATGGCCTCGGCGCCCTCGCCTTTTTCCACCGGCTTCGATTCCCCGGTGAGCATGGATTCATCCAGGCTGGTCTGGCCGGAAACAATGATGCCGTCGGTGGGCACGCGTTCGCCCGGCTTCACCAGTATGCGGTCGCCGGGTGCGACGTCGCCGATTGGAATGTCCTCGGTGTTGCCGTCCGGCTGCAGGCGGTGCGCTTCGGAAGGCAGCAGCCGCACCAGCGCTTCGAGGGCGCCGGAGGCACCGAGCACCGACTTCATCTCGATCCAGTGGCCGAGCAGCATGATGTCGATCAGGGTCGCCAGTTCCCAGTAGAAGCCCATCCCGGCCAGGCCGAAGGTGACCGCGCTGGAATAGAAGTAGGCCGCGCTGATGGCCACCGCGATCAGCGTCATCATGCCCGGCTGCCGTTGCCGGAGTTCTTCGCCGAAGCCCTTCAGGAACGGCCAGCCGCCATAGAAGAACACGATGCTGGAGAAGCCGAACAGCACATAGGCGTCGCCGCGAAACGCCACCGGCGCCGCCAGGCCGAGCATGTCCCACAGACCGGAGGACAAGGCCAGAATGGGAACGGTCAGCGCCAGCGAAATCCAGAAGCGTTGCCTGAAATCCGCCACCATGTGGGCGTGGTCATGGCCGCCGTGGTTCCGCTTCTCACCCTGCGTGTGAGCGGCGTGCTTGTCACCTCCAGCGGGGGCGTGTGTATGACCGGCGTGTTCGTCCATCTGCTTCTCCGTCATGTGCCCAATCCGATCGACGCTTGTCTGCGGCTATCTGCTTCAGCAGGCACTTAGGGAAGACCTGAACAAGTCGTCATTGCGAGGAGCGCAGCGACGCGGCATACGATTCCACACGTGCTTTAGCACGTAATGGATCGGAGTCCTTTAGGGCAACCCAGGAATTGCTTGCCAGTCAAAGCACTGGATTGCTTCGCTTCGCTCGCAATGACGGGCAATTGGACTTGTTCAGTGTTCCTTATTGCGCACCCATCCATCCATGGCCCCGCCAGGAACGCGCCATGTCCCGTCGCTGGCTATCCGTCAGCACGCCATCGATTTTTTGCTGCAGGTCGATCGCGGCGTCGAGTTGCTGGCGCTGAAGATCGAATAATTTCTGCGAGGCGGCGCGAATCGCGTCCCAATCCCGCTTCTCGTTCATATGCAAACGGTTGAGCGTGTCCTGCGCAGCCCAAAGCTGCTGAGCCAGGCTGCGGTTGCGCGCCAGTGCCTCTTGTTGCAGCTGGTCGATCTTCTGCGCTTGTTCGGGCGTCAGGTCGGGGGGCGCCATGCCGAACCCCATCCCCGGCATCCCCGAGCCATACGGGCCCATCATCCCGTGGTGTCTGCCCATGCCCCACCAGCCCTGACCACCGTCTGCACGATAGCCGCCGTCCCAGGCACCCATCCGTCCCCCATGCCACGGCCCGTAGCCCATGCCGCCATAGCCGAATGCGAGCCATCCCGTAACGACGACGAGAACCACCCACAAAGCGATCCAGAATCCACGCTTCCGATTCATTTCTTTTCCTTTCTGCAAACAGGATGCACAGCCCACGCGGCGCGCACTCCCGGGGGTTGCCTTGGGAAACACTGAATAAGTCCAATTACCCGTCATTGCGAGCGAAGCGAAGCAATCCAGTGCTTTGATTGGCAAGCAATTCCTGGATTGCCCTAAAGGACTCCGATCCATTACGTGCTAAAGCACGTGTGGAATCGTATGCCGCGTCGCTACGCTCCTCGCAATGACGGCTTGTTCAGGACTGCCCTGGTTACTGGGTCAAATCGCGCTTTCTCTTCTGGAACTCCTGTTCGTCGATCTCGCCGCGCGCATACCGTTGCTTGAGGATGTCCAGCGCCTTGCTGTCGCCGCCGCTGCGCACGTCCCCAGCGGAAGACGTGATCATCCATTTCACCAGCACGACAATGCCGACGATGATGAGCACCCACCACAGGATCATGAAAATCCCGCCGAATCCGAAACCGCCTGCCATGCCATAACCGTCCATCATTATTCTTCTCCTGTAATCCTTGCCGGCCGTTTCCGGCTTTGCCGACCGCAAACGCGGCCGTAAAACCGGTGCTGTTGCGTCAATTTCAGTACACTCAGCACCCCATCATGCCCCTGCCAAAGCCGCAACGCATTTGCGCCTTCTGCTCTTTGGTGAGCACGGCGGCGGCCTTGTTTTCCGCATCGATGTGCACCTCCAACGCCTGGCGCTGCACGTCCGCGAGTTTGTCGTAGGCTTTGCCGATCGCCGCCGGGTCGCGCTTCTCCGCATTCACCAAATCACCCAGGTTGGCCTGCGCCTCCCACATCTGAAGCATGAGCGCACGCTGCTTCTTCATCGACTCGGTCTGGACCTTTTTCAATTGGGCGGTCTGCGCTTCGCTGAGGTTGAGCATGGCCATCGGCCCCATGCCGCCACCCATTCCGGGGCCCATGCCATAACCTGACCCCATCCCCCCCATCATTCCCGAGCCCATCATCATTCCCGCACCGGGGCCGTAGCCACCCATACCGCCCCCCATCATGGCCATCGGCCCCATGCCGCCACCCATCATCCCCATTCCTGGACCCATGCCGCCGCCCATCATGGGACACCCCCCGCCCATCATGTTCATCATTCCCCCCATCATGCCCATGCCTGGTCCCATGCCGCCGCCCATCATGCCCATCC
>JBAVWB010000155.1:0-4441 GCA_049697615.1 Thiobacillus sp.
GCACGATCAGGGTGCGCGTCACCACCCAGAACGCCGCCGCCTGGAACACGATGAAGGCCAGCGCCAGCGTCAGCGCAGTGCGGGCGAACAGCGAGCGGGAGATGTGCTTCACCCCTTGCCCTGCGGCACGAACAGATACCCCTGGCCGCGCTGGGTGCGGATATAGGCGGGGTTGGCCGGGTCGTCCTCGATTTTCTTGCGCAGGCGGTTCACCCGCACGTCGATGCTGCGGTCGAACGGGTCGCGTTCGAAGCCGCGCAGCTGGTCCATCAGCCAGTCGCGCGACAACGCGCGGTTGGCGTGGGTGACAAAGATTTCAAGCAGTTCGTATTCGCCGCCGGTGAGCGTGATTTCGGCGCCGTCGCGGGTGAGCGTACGGGCGTCGAGGTTGACGCTGAAGGGGCCGAAATGCACCCGCCGCGCGGTGTCGGTCGCGGCCGGCACGGCTGCCCCGCCGTGCCGCCGCATCACCGCGCGAACGCGTGCCAGCAGTTCGCGCGGATTGAAGGGCTTGGGCAGGTAATCATCGGCACCGACTTCGAGTCCGATGATGCGGTCGATGTCCTCGCCCTTGGCCGACAGCATGATGATGGGCGGGAAGCCCGGCTGCCCGCGCAGTCGCCGCGCCACCGACAGGCCATCCTCGCCCGGCATCATCCAGTCGAGCACCAGCAGGTCGGGCAGCCGCGTGGCGAGCAGGCGGTCCAGCGCAATCGCGTCTTCCGCGGTCTCCACCGCATAGCCCTGACTGGTCAGGTATTCGGCGACCAGCTCGCGGATGCCGGGATCGTCGTCTGTGACATAAATCGTGTCTTTTTCCATGCGGCAACTATAGCAGCGCGAATTCGCTGCCATTACCCATCCGGTTACACACTGTTACAAAATCCCCCTTGCGTGAAACAGTGCGCTTACTTTCCTCAACCAAACTGCGAAGCGTGGAAGCCAGACAAGGCGACCACAGAAATGGAGACGACGATGAATGCACGGCAACTTGGAATATTGGGACTGGCAGCACTGGGACTGGCGCTAACCGCTCCGGTTCACGCCGCACCCGATTTCATGGATGGCGCGTTCATCGTGGCCCAGCACGACCGTACCGAAGAAGCACGCCAGGATCGGCGCGAAGCCCGCAAGGACGAGCGACGTGCAACCCGGCGTGACGCCGGGCGCGAAGAACCGCAAGGCTACGGCTACGGCTACGAGCGTCGCCAGCAACAACGATCCGAGGAAGACAACCGCAGTCGCGGCCGTCGCTGAACCCGGTCGATTTGAAGCAACAAGGAGAGTAACGATGAAATCACGCACCCTGAACACCACCCTGATTGCCGCACTGCTTGCCGCCAGCGGCGCCGCACAGGCCGGCCCCGGCCGAGACGACGGTGACGGCTTCACCACCCGTGCCAGGGTACTGGCCAGCACCCCGGTCTACGAGACGGTCAACGAGCCGCGCCGCGAATGCTGGACCGAAACCGTCGGCCATGAAACCCGCAGCACTCGCGAAGGCAGCAGCACGGGCGGCGCGATTCTCGGCGCCATCGCCGGCGGCCTGATCGGCTCCACGGTCGGCAAGGGCGACGGCAGGGTGGCCGCCGCTGCCGTGGGCGCCGCCACCGGTGCCGTGGTGGGCGACCGCTGGAACGATGGCAGCACCCGCTACGAATCGCGGCCGCAGCAGGTGGAACGCTGCCGCACCCAGGACAACTTCCGCCAGGTCGTCAGCGGATACGACGTGCGCTACCGCTTCCAGGATCGCGAATACAGCACCTACCTGCCTTACGACCCGGGCAAGTGGCTGACCCTGAATGTGAGTTTCACGGTGGCAAACGATCCGCGTGGCGAGCGCTGGAACAGCAGCCACAACAAATGGAAGGACTGATGCCCATCCGGGCGCAGCCGATCCCCGTCTGAAAGGAGACCCACCATGTTACGCACACTGTTGATTGCATCCGCCCTGCTGACTGCCTCCGGCACTGCCCTTGCACGCGGCGACGACCACTCCGGCCGCGTGGTCTCGGCCGAGCCCCATTTCGCCATCGCGTTCGGCACCCGCCACCACGATGGTTTCCGCGTGCTGGTCGAATCCGGCGGAACCCGCTACTGGACCCACACCCCCTATCATCCCGGCCATGTCATCGTGCTGCCGCCTCCCCATCACCGCGTGAAGCACGTATATCACCATCGGGATCACCGAGGCAGCTGGGATGACCGGCGCGACTGGGATGACCGACGCGACTGGCGCGACGATCGTCGTGATCACCACAATGACCGGCGCGACCACCGGCGCCACGGTCGCGACTAGGCAAACGATGGGCCCGGGTTTTCCCGGGCCCGTTTATTTGACGGCCGCCCTGGGCAATTGGTTATTCGTGATGCACGACAAACGCGACTTCGGTGGTGAAATTGCCGACGCCGCGATGGTTGGTCAGCGTCCACCCGGTGTCCTTGAGGTAGTGCGTCAGCTCGCGCGTCATCGCCGGGTTGCCGCAGATCATCACGCGGTCCAGTTCGGGATCGGGCGCGGGCAGGCCGAGGCGCTGCGACAGCACGCCGGAACGAAACAGGTCGCCACCGCGCTCGGGCGTGGGGAAAGCCTCGCGCGTCACCGTCGGCACGTAATGCAATTGAGGTGGGCTCAGCGCCTCGATCTCGTCGCGGTAGGCCAGTTCGGCCACCGTTCGCACCGAATGCACCAGCACCACATTCTCGAAACGCGCATAGAGTCCGGGATCCCGGATCAGGCTCATGAACGGCGCCAGCCCGGTGCCGGTAGCCAGCATGTACAGCGTGCGCCCCGGCAGCACATGGTTGAGCGTGAGCGTGCCGGTGGTCTTGCTGTTGACCCACACGCTGTCGCCGGGACGGATGTGGGCCAATTGGCTGGTCAGTGGGCCGTCCGGCACATGAATGCTGAGGAATTCGAGATGATCGCGGTCGGCGGTGGACACGATGGAATAGGCGCGCGCCACCAGCTTGCCTTCGCGCTTCAGCCCGATGGTGACGAACTCGCCATTTTCAAACACGAAATCCTGCGGACGGCTGAGCGTGAAACTGAAAGTCCTGTCCGACCAGGGCCGGACCGACTGCACCGTTTGTTCGCTGTAAGGCATGGTTTGCTCCATTGAGCACGCAACATCGTTTCGACGATGCTGGCGGCACGCAGTTCCGCACGCAAGGCGGCCTGCCGGGACGACGGAACGATGGTTTCGACCCGCCATGACCGGTGGGTGCCAGCCCCGGCCCTCCCGACAGCGCCCTTTCCCACACCTGCTTGGGCTATGCTCCGAGAAATCGAGGTCACCAACAAGGTCACGTTTTGAAACGGGTTAGACCGCTCATTTTGCTAAGCCTCGCCGGCATGCTGTCGGGTTGCTACCCGCTGCACGCCATGCACGGCCACCTGGACCTGATGGCCCGGCGCCAGCCGGTCGATGCGCTGGTCACCGATCCGGCAACGCCGGAAACGCTCAAGGTCCGTCTGGAACGCGTCGCTGCGATGCGCGAATTCGCCAGCCGCGAGTTGGCGCTGCCGGACAACGGCTCGTATCGCCAGTACGCCCGGCTGAACCGCGACTATCCGGTGTGGAGCGTCTGGGTGACGCCGGAATTCGGACTGGCGCCGCGCCAGTCGTGCTTCCCCGTCTCCGGCTGTGTGCCCTATCGGGGGTATTACGCACGGGATGCGGCCGACCAGTACGCGGAGCCGTTTCGTGCGGCGGGCGACGATGTCATGATCGGCGGCGTCACCGCGTATTCCACGCTGGGCTATTTCGACGACCCCCTGACTTCAGCCATGCTGCGCCTGCCCGACGAGCGGCTTGCCGGGCTGATCTTTCACGAACTCGCCCACCAGGTGGTGTACGTGAAAAACGACGCGACCTTCAACGAATCCTTCGCGCGCGCGGTCGAGATCGAAGGCACGCTGCGCTGGCTGGCGCAGCAGCAGGACGCCGTGGGCCTCGCCGCCTATCGGGCCGCGCTGGTTCGTGCCGATGCCTTCTTCGATTCGATCAAGGCCACGCGCGCGGCACTGGATAGCCTCTACGCCTCGCCGCTCGACGACAAGGCGAAACGGCGGGGCAAGGCGCGCATCTTCGAGACCCTGCGCGAAACCCAGCATCAGCGCACCCAGCAGGATCCCGCGTGGTCGGTCTACGACCCCTGGTTCGCCGACAATCTCAACAACGCCAGGCTCGCCGCCGTGTCGACCTATTTCGACGAAGTGGAGCGGTTTCGCGAGTTGCTGGCCGAACAGGGTGGCGACTTCGGCGCGCTCTATTCGGCAGTGCGGTCGCTGGCTGCGGAAAAACAATAACGGCCATGCTGACACCGCATTGCCCGCTCAGCCCTTGATGCAGGCCAGCGGTTTCAGCTTGGCCACCTTGTGCGCAAGACCCGCGCGGTCGGCCGCCTCGACCACCGCGCTGACATCCTTGTAGGCCCC
>JBAVWB010000156.1:0-7933 GCA_049697615.1 Thiobacillus sp.
ACCTACTCGCAAGCCAAGCTCAATGCCGTAGCGCGGAAATTGAATGAGCGCCCAAGGAAAACATTAAACTACGAAACGCCAGCACAACAATTTCACCAACTTGTTGCGTCGATCGGTTGAATCCGCCTTACCAATCAAGACATAAAACACACAAACCGTCAGACGTTAAAAATGGCGCGGTGCATCCATACGGTCATGCAGGATACGGACGATTGCGATGCCGTAAACCGTGATGCGAAAGTAAATCATGTGCCGCTCAACGCTGCGGCGGCGATAGCCAGGCCGGATGTGATCGCAGGCGGGGGCTGTCCTGGGTGATTGCGCCAGGTCGGCAAAGACCGCAATCAAATTGTCGATGTAGCGATTGGCCTGCTCCATCCCCCATTGCTGGCGAGTGTGAATCCAGATGTTTTCAAGATCACGCTCGGCGGCGGGGGTGAGGCGGTATTCAGCCATGCGAGGCGAGCATTTTCTGCTTGAACGCGCCCGCATCGAAGGGTTTCGCTTCGCCGCTGGCCTCGCCTTCAACCAGCGCCGCGCGTAGTGCCTCGACTTCGGCGCTGCGCTCCTGTTCGCGCCGGATGAGGTCGCGAATGTATTCGCTGTCGTTGGTGTAATGCCCAGCGTCAATCTGTGCCTTGATCCAGCTGTCTTGCTTGTCGGTCAAGGTGATGGTTTTGCGCACGGTAGCCATGGTGTAAGCCCTCAATCAACATCAAAAGCACGCGAATCACATACTATTGGTGCAGTTTAGTGCGAAATACTCACTTTGTCAGGGCTCACACCCGCGCTGCGCGCTGCCGCACCGTCTCATACAAACACAGCGCCGCCGACACCGAGACGTTGAGGCTTTCCACCGTGCCACCGATGGGGATGTGCGCGACCTGGTCGCAGCTTTGCTTGACCAGGCGGCGGATGCCGGCGCCTTCGGCGCCGAGCACCCAGGCGATGCCGGTCTTGGCATCGATGCCGGACAGGGGCTGCTCGCCGTCCATGTCGGCGGCGATGACCCAGATGTTGTGTTCCTTCAAGTCCTCGATGGTGCGCGCGAGGTTGGTGACCATGATGTAGGGCACGGTCTCCGCCGCGCCCGAGGCGACCTTTTCCACCGTGGCGTTGATGCCGACGGCGTTGTCCTTCGGCGCGATGACGGCGTGCACGCCGAAGGCATCGGCCGAGCGCATGATGGCGCCGAGGTTGTGCGGGTCGGTGACGCCGTCGAGGATGACCAGCAGCGGCGGGCCCTTGATGCTTTCCAGCACCTCGTCGAGCGAATGGGTGAGCGCGACCGGCTTGACGCGCGCGACCACGCCCTGGTGCTTGGCGGCCTTGCCGACGAGTCGCGTCAAGCGATCGGCCTCGACCTGCGCGAGCTTGACCCCATTATCCTTGGCCTGATGCACCAGGTCGCGTGCGCGGGCGTCGCGGCGGGTCAGGTCGAGGTAGATTTCGAAGATGCCCGCGGGGTCTTGGCGCAGGCGGGCCAGGACGGGGTGAAAGCCGTAGATGAGTTTTTCTGCGGCGTGCTTGTCGGCGGGCTTCTCGCTCATTGCTTCTTGCTACCGGCTTTAGGTTTCGCCGTCCGGGGTTTGGACGCTGTCTTTTTCGGCGCCGATTGCTCGAACGCGCGCTGCATGTCGAGCGCGGAGCTTTCCTGCTCGACCAGGCTGAAGTCGATCTTGCTGGTTTCGATGTCGGCACGCAGCACCTTGATGCACACGCGGTCGCCCAGGCGATATCGCTTGCCGGTGCGCTCGCCGAGCATCATGTGCTTGGCCTGGTCGTAGTGGAAATAGTCCTGGCCGAGCTCGGACACGTGGACCAGGCCCTCGATGAAGATGTTGTCGATCGCGACGAACATGCCGAAGCTGGTCACCGCGCTCACGGTGCCGTTGTATTCGTCGCCGATGCGGTCCTGCATGAAGTAGGTCTTCAGCCAGGCATCGACGTCGCGCGTTGCGTCGTCGGCGCGGCGCTCGGTCAGCGAGCAATGCACCCCGATTTCCACCAGGCCCTTGGCGGGCAGTTTCTCGCCGTTCAAAACCGCCTTGATGCCGCGATGCACGAGCAGATCCGGATAGCGGCGGATCGGCGAGGTGAAGTGGGTGTAGGCCTCGTAGGCCAGGCCGAAGTGGCCCTTGTTGTCCGGGCTGTAGACCGCCTGCCTGAGCGAACGCAGCATCACGGTCTGCAGCAGGCCATGGTCGGGACGGTCCTTGATCTTCTCCAGCAGCGCGGCGTAATCCTTGGCGTGCGGCTTGTCGCCGCCGCCGAGATCAAGGCCGAATTCGGCGAGGAAGCCGCGCAGCGCGGCAAGCTTCTCGGGCGTCGGGCCTTCGTGGACGCGGAACAGCGCGGGCTGCTTGTTCTCGTGCAGGTAATCCGAGGCGCAGACGTTGGCCGCCAGCATGCATTCCTCGATGATGCGGTGCGCGTCGTTGCGGATCACCGGCACGATCTCCTTGATCTTGCCCTGGTCGTCGAAAATGATCTGTGTTTCGGTCGAGCCGAAATCGATGGCACCGCGCTTGGCGCGCGCCTTCAGCATGACGCGAAAAAGCCTGTCGAGCGATTCCAGGTGCGGCATCAACTCGGCGTGCTTGTTCTCCGGCTTGACGGTGCCGGAGAGCCAGTCCCACACCTGGTTGTAGGTCAGCCGCGCGTGCGAATAGATGACGGCCGGGTAGAAGCGGTATTCCTTGATGCTGCCGGTGCTGCTGATCTGCATGTCGCACACCATGGACAGGCGGTCGACTTCCGGATTGAGCGAGCACAGGCCGTTGGACAGCGCCTCGGGCAGCATCGGAATGACGCGGCGCGGGAAGTACACCGAGTTGCCGCGGTTGAAGCCTTCGCTGTCGAGCGCGTCGCGCGGCTGCACGTAATGACTGACGTCGGCGATCGCCACCACCAGACGGAAACCGCTGCGGCCGAGCGGCTCGCAGTACACGGCATCGTCGAAGTCACGCGCAGTTTCGCCGTCGATGGTGACGAGCGGCAGATGACGGATATCCTCGCGCCCGGTCATGTCCTTCTTCATCACCTTGTTGGGCAGTTTCGATGCCTGCGCCTCGACGTCCGGCGGGAAGACATAGGGCAGGTCGTGCTTTCTCAGCGCGATCTCGATTTCCATGCCGGGGCCGGTGAAGCTGCCGAGGATCTCGCTGACGCGGCCGACCGCCTCGTTGTGCGCGCCGGGCTGGGACACGATCTCCACCGTCACCACCTGGCCGGACTTCGCCGCGCCTGCGTTCTCGGCCGGGACGAGAATGTCCTGGTTGATGCGGCGGTTTTCCGGGATCAGGAAGCCGACGCCGCCCTCGAGGTAGTAGCGGCCGACGACGAACTTGTTGACGTGTTCCAGCACCTCGACGATCTTGGCCTCGCGCCGGCCGCGCCGGTCGAGGCCGGCGACCCGCACCAGCACCTTGTCGCCGTGCAGCACGCGGTGCATTTCCTTGGGCGACATATAGAGATCGTCGCCGCCCTCTTCCGGCACCACGAAACCGAAGCCGTCAGGGTGGCCCTCGACGCGGCCCTTGATCAGGTCCAGTTTGTCCGGCAGGCACAGCTGGCGCTTGCGGTTGATCATCAACTGGCCGTCGCGCTGCATCGCACCGAGGCGTCGCTGGAACAACTCGAACTCGTCCTCGGTGATCTGCAGCTGCTCGGCGAATGCATCGGCCTCAACCGGGCAACCGGCCTCGGTCAGCAATTGCAGGATGTACTCGCGGCTCGGCAGCGGCGACTCGTAGCGTTCGATTTCACGCTCGTAGAAAGGGTCGGCCAGGCGAATGGCGGGAATCTGGTGTTTGCTGGCGCGGCTGCGGGTCTTTTTTGTAGGCATCTTCGTTGACAATTTAATCTCTGCTCTCTAAAATGCGCGCCTTGTAGCCCAGATGGCGGAATTGGTAGACGCGCACGGTTCAGGTCCGTGTGCCGCAAGGTGTGGAGGTTCGAGTCCTCTTCTGGGCACCAGATGTAAGCAAAAAGCCGACCCCGTGTCGGCTTTTTGCTTTTGTAAGTCCTATTGTAGCCATTAGGCCTCGTAGGGGTGACGACGCACGATCGTCTCCACCCGGTCCGGTCCGGTCGACACCACGTCCACCGGCACTTCGCACAGGGCTTCCATCCGCTTCAGGTAGGTCTGCGCCTTCTGCGGCAGCTTGTCGAACTCCTGCACGCCGACGGTGGTGTCGCTCCAGCCCGGCAGGTCCTCGTAGATCGGCTCGACGTCGGTGATCGATTCGGCGCCCACCGGCAGGATGTCGCAGGTCTCGCCCTCGATCTTGTAGCCGACGCACACGCGCACGGTTTCCAGGCCGTCCAGCACGTCGAGCTTGGTCACGCACAGGCCTGTCACGCCGTTGATCTGGATCGAGCGCTTGAGCGCTGCCGCATCGAACCAGCCGCAGCGGCGCTGCCTCCCGGTGGTGGCGCCGAATTCGTGGCCCTTCTCGCCGAGATACTGGCCGACATCGTCGAAAAGCTCGGTCGGGAACGGCCCGGAGCCGACGCGTGTGGTGTAGGCCTTGGTAATGCCCAGCACGTAATGCAGCGTATTCGGGCCCACGCCGGCGCCGGTGGACGCGCCGCCGGCGGTGCAGTTGGACGAGGTGACGAAGGGATAGGTGCCGTGGTCGATGTCGAGCAGCGTGCCCTGCGCGCCCTCGAACAGCAGGTTGCCGCCCGCCTTGTTGGCTTCGTACAGGCTGCGCGGCACGTCGGCCACCATCGGCTTCAGGCGCTCGGCCATGGCCATCATGCTGTCGAGCGTCTGGTTGAAGCTCACCACCTCGGTCTTGTAGTAGTTCTTCAGCATGAAGTTGTGGTGGTCGAGCACCTCGCCCAGCTTGGAGGCAAAGCGCTCGCGGTGGAACAGGTCCTGCAGGCGTAGCGCGCGGCGCGCCACCTTGTCTTCATAGGCGGGGCCGATGCCGCGCCCGGTGGTGCCGATCTTGCCCGCGCCCTTGGCGATTTCGCGCGCCTGATCGAGCGCCACGTGATGCGGCATGATGAGCGGGCAGGCTTCGCTGAGTTTCAGGCGACCGGTGACATCCACCCCGGCGGCCATCAGCATGTCCATTTCTTCCAGCAGTGCCGTCGGCGACAGCACCACGCCGTTGCCGATGTAGCAGGTGACGTTGTCGCGCAGGATGCCGGATGGAATCAGGTGCAGCACGGTTTTCTTGCCCGCCACCACCAGCGTGTGGCCGGCGTTGTGACCGCCCTGGAAGCGCACCACGCCCTGCGCGCGGTCGGTCAGCCAGTCGACGATCTTGCCCTTGCCTTCATCGCCCCACTGGGTGCCGATGACGACGACGTTTTTTGCTGCCATGGTGAAATCTCCCCTTATTGTTTATCCGAGCTGGCAATGACCAGCTCGCGCAAATCCAGACTGAAACCGGTGGCCGGGCGCGCCCGGCCGAATACCCGCCACACCTCGTCGTAGCGCCCGCCCTGCGCGATCGCATGGCTGCGTCCGCCGGTGTAGGCGGCAAACACGACGCCGCTGTGATAGCCGTAGCCGCGCAGTTCGGCCAGGTCGTAGGCCGCCTCGACGTTGGCCAGCCCCTGGTCGAGCGTCTCCAGGGTATCCAGCGCGGCCGCAATCGCCGCCAGCTGCGGCAGGCGCGCACGCGCTTCGGCCAGCACGCTGCGGTCGCCGTACAGCTGCGGCAGCGCGGCGAAGGCGTCACGCAGGACGATCGGCAAGCCGGCGGTCAAAACCGCCACGGCGCTGCTGTCCTTGGCCTGCAACGCGCCGAACAGCTGATGCTCGACCTCGCCGCTCAAGCGGGCTTCCTGCGCCAGCGCACGATAAACGCCGACATGGCCGATATCAAGCTGCAGCGTTTTGACGCCGCACGCGGCCAGACCCTGCAGCATCAGGGTGAGGATTTCGAGATCGGCCTCGGCGCCGGCTTCGCCATACAGCTCGGCGCCGATCTGGATCGGTTCGCGCGAACGGTGGAAGCCGTCGGACTGGGTGTGCAGCACGCTGCCCGCGTAGCACAGGCGGTTGACCGGATTGGCGGCCAGCAGGTGGGCATCGATGCGCGCCACCTGCGGGGTGATGTCGGCGCGCACGCCCATCAGCCGCCCGGTCAACTGGTCGACCAGCTTGAAGGTCTTGAGGTCGAGATCGGCGCCGACGCCGGTCAGCAGCGACTCGACGTATTCCATCAGCGGCGGGATCACCAGCTGGTAGCCGCGGCTGCGGAACAGGTCGAGCAGCGCGCGCCGCATGTCTTCCATGCGCCAGGCCTGCGGCGGCAGCACATCCTCGACGTTTTCAGGCAATAACCAGGCAGTCATGTCAGTTCAGCATCAGCAACAAAAAAACGCCACCCAACATCGAGGCAGCGCCTATGAAACGCAATTGACCGTCGCTGAGTTCCAGCATCCGGCGGAAGCCGTCCCGCCATACGGCAGGCGCGGCAAACGGCAGGATACCCTCAATCACCAGCAACAGTCCGATTGCCGCAAGCCAGTCAGATCCGGTCATTGACCACCGGCAGCACGCGGGTTCTTCATGTACTTGAAGAAGTCGGAACTGGGGTCGAGCACCATCACGTCGCTCTTGCTCTTGAAGCTTTCACGGTAGGCCTGCATCGAACGGTAGAACGCATAGAACTCGGCGTTCTTGCCGTAGGCGCCAGCGTATACCGCCGAGGCCTTGGCGTCGCCCTCACCCTTGACGCGCTGCGCGTCGCGGTAGGCTTCGGCGACGATCACGTCCTTCTGCTTGTCGGCGTCGGCCTTGATCTTTTCGGCTTCGGCCGCGCCGGTCGAACGCAGCTCGTTGGCCACCTGCTTGCGTTCGGCTTCCATCCGGCGGTAGACGTTTTCCGACACGGTCTCCGGCAGATCGACCCGCTTGATCCGCACATCCACCACCTGCACGCCGATCTTGCGCGCGTCGGTATCGGCCTTGGCGCGGATGATGCTCATGATTTCCTCGCGCCGCCCCGACACCACCTCGTTGATGGTGCGCTTGCCGAATTCGGCGCGCAGGCCGTCGTTGACCGTCTGGTTCAGGCGGATCTGCGCCCGCGTCTCATCGCCGCCGACCGACACGTAAAACTGCCGCGCATCGATCACGCGCCACTTGATGAAGGAATCGACCAGCACGTTCTTCTTTTCCGAGGTGATGAAACGCTCGGGGTCGGCCGAATCCAGCGTCAGGATGCGCGTATCGAAATAGCGCACGTTCTGCACCAGCGGCAGCTTGAAATACAGGCCTGGCTTGGTCTTCACCGACACCACTTCGCCCAGCTGGAACACCAGGGCGTTCTGCCGCTGGTCAACCGTGAACATGCTGGCGCTCAGCACCACCAGCACCACCAGCAGCCCAATCAGCAACACTCCGAGCTTGTTCATGGCCGTGCCTCCCGATCGCGGTTGCGCAAGGCATCACGCGAGCGCGTATCCACCGGCGAAGCCGCCGTCGGGGCGGGCTGCGCCAGGACATCCGGTGCGCCGCTGTAGGGCTGGGCAACGATCTGCTGCAGTTTGTCGAGCGGCAGATACAAGAGGCTGTTGCCACCCTTCTGGTCCACCAAGATTTTGCTGGTGTTGGTCATCACGGTCTGCATGGTGTCGAGATAGATACGCTGGCGCGTGACCTGCGGCGCCTTTTGATATTCGGCAAAAATCTGCGAGAAGCGGCTGGCCTCGCCCTCGGCATTGGCAATCACCGACTGCTTGTAGCCTTCGGCCTCTTCCTTCAGGCGCGAGGCCAGACCGCGGGCACGCGGCACCACGTCGTTGGAGTAGGCCTCGGCCTCGTTCTTCAGGCGCTCGCGGTCCTGGCCCGCCTTCACCGCGTCGTCGAACGCGGCCTGCACCTGCTCGGGCGGCTGGATGTTCTGCAAGGTCACCTGGCTGATGCTGATGCCGGTCTTGTGGCGGTCATGGATGTCCTGCATCA
>JBAVWB010000157.1:0-8677 GCA_049697615.1 Thiobacillus sp.
GCCCAGCGCATCGCGCAGGCGTTCCGCCAGTTTCTCGCGCTGGGCGGCGGCCAGCGCGGGCAGCAGCGGCTGCAGGGCGGCCACCTGCGCTTCGGCGGCGGCCAGGCGTTCGAGAATGTGCTGTTTCAGCTTGGCGCCCTCGCGCTGGCGGCTTTCGACCAGTTCGTCCAGGGTCTCGCGCACGGCGGCCAGCGCAGCCTCGTTCAGGGCTTCCTGCGACAGGGCGGCGGTCTGCACCGCACCGGGCCAGCGCAGGATTTCGTTGACGGAAAGCGGCGGGCTGTCCGGCAGGCGCTGCTGCACGTCGGCCTGCCAGTTCGCGAGTCGCTCAAGAATGCCCGGGTTCAAGCCGTTATCCAGCAAGGCGGCAGGCAGCACGGTCAGGTTGATGCGGCACTCCACCTTGCCGCGTGCAAGGCGTTGGTTGATCAACTCGCGCAGTTGCGGCTCCAGAGAACGGAACTCGTCGGCCAGACGGAAGTGCAGTTCGAGAAAGCGCTGGTTGACGCTGCGCAGGTCGATGTTGACGCTGGCATGGTCGAGGTTGAGGCTGCGGGCGGCAAACCCGGTCATGCTGGCGGTCATATAAAGGTATGAAATATGGGTTATGGAACGAATGATCGGCGCGGAGCCGGCTTGAGCTTTTGCAGCGTGGCCGATTAACAGACAAAGATAATAGACGTTCGACTATGGCGACTCAACCCAACCAGGCACTGCCCAATGGCTACCGGCTGAACGAATACACCATCGTTCGCAAGATCGGCGGCGGTGGCTTCAGCATTGTGTATCTGGCTCGTGACGACGACAACCAGTCGGTGGCGATCAAGGAATACCTGCCGGGGCAGTTGGTGCTGCGCACCGAAGGCTCGGTCATTGTGCAGGCCAGCTCGACTGAAAACAACAACATCTTCCGCCACGGCATGAAGTGCTTTTTCGAGGAAGGCCGGGCGCTGGCGCGCATCGACCATCCCAACGTCGTGCGCGTGACCAACTTTTTCCGCGCCAACGACACCGTCTACATGGTGATGCGCTTCGAGCGCGGCAAGACCCTGCAGCAGCACATCCAGGCCAACCGCGGCACCATCCGCGAAAGCTTTATCCGGCGGGTGTTTGCCCAGCTGCTGAACGGTCTGCGCGAGGTGCACACGCACAAGCTGCTGCATCTCGACATCAAGCCGTCCAACCTGTACATCCGCCTGGACGGTTCGCCGGTGCTGATCGACTTCGGCGCGGCGCGGCAGACGCTCACCCAGGAAGAAACCAAGCTGCAGCCCATGTACACCCCCGGCTTTGCTGCGCCCGAGCAGTACCATAACCGTGAGCGGCTGGGGCCGTGGACGGATGTTTACAGCATCGGCGCCAGCCTGTATGCCTGCCTGGCCGGCTATCCGCCGCAGGCGGCGGACGCGCGCCTGCTCAACGACAAACTGGTGTCGGCAACCCAGAACTGGCGCGGCGCCTACTCCGACCAATTGCTGGAAACCATCGACCAGTGCCTCAAGCTCAACTACATGGAACGCCCGCAGAGCATCTTCAGCCTGCAAAAAGTGCTGATGGACCGTACTGCGATGTCGCCGCCCCGATCTTCGTTTTTGACCACGATCAAACGCTCACTCAATAAAGAATTGTTTTAAAGTATCGGGATGAAATTCACCATCTACCAGGCATCGCGTCAGGGCGGCCGCAAGAACAACCAGGACCGGGTCGCCTACTCTTATAGCCGCGAAGTGCTGCTGATGGTGGTGGCTGACGGCATGGGCGGACACATGCACGGCGAAATCGCCGCGCAGATCGCGGTACAGACGCTGACCGACCAGTTCCAGAAAATGGCCAAGCCGCGCCTGGATGATCCCATGGCTTTTCTCTCCGAGTCGATCACGCACGCGCACTTCGCCATCAACGATTACGCAGTCGAGCAGGACCTGCTGGAAATCCCCCACACCACCATCGTCGCCGCCGTGGTGCAGGACAACACGGCCTACTGGGCGCACGTGGGCGATTCACGGTTGTACCTGTTCAGCGACGGCAGCCTGATTGCCCGCACCGAAGACCACACCGCCGTTGCCAAGCTGGTGCGCGACGGTTTGATCAGCGAGGAAGAAGCCGGTCATCATCCGGAACGCAACCGGGTATGCAATTGCCTGGGCGGCTACGTTCCGCCACAGGTGGAATGCAATGCGCCGATTCCGATGCACGACGCCGACACCATGATGCTGTGCACCGACGGTATCTGGGGCGTGATCAGCATTCCCGAGGTGTCGGCGCTGCTGCATGCCTACACGCTGGAGGACGCGGTGCGTCACCTGATGGATCACGCCGAATTCCGTGGCGGCGAGCACGGCGACAACCTCAGCCTGATCGCCATGACCTGGGGCGAGGCGCGCATGCCGAGCAAGGACTCCATTTCCACCCTGGCGCTGCCGGATGGCGGAGTCACGACCCAGATCAACGCGCTGCGTCCGTTGCCCGGCGCCACGGCGGTGTCGGACGACGAGATCGAGCGCGCCATCGCCGAAATCCAGCAGGCCATCCAGAAAATTTCCGCCAAATAGCCCGGATACGGGCTTTGTGGGTGGGGCGCGCGTGACGCGGTAAAATCGCGTTTTCCGTTTCCACCCGATCACCATGCCCAGTCCCCTTGTTCGCCCCAGCGGCCGCGCGTCCGACGCGCTGCGCACGCTGACCTTCAACCGTCAGTTCACCAAGCACGCCGAAGGCTCGGTGCTGGTTTCCATGGGCGACACCCGTGTGCTGTGCACCGCCAGCGTGCTCGACAAGATTCCGCCCCACAAGAAAGGCAGCGGCGAGGGCTGGGTGACCGCCGAATACGGCATGCTGCCGCGTTCCACCCACACCCGCAGCGACCGCGAGGCCGCACGCGGCAAGCAGAGCGGACGCACCCAGGAAATCCAGCGCCTGATCGGCCGCAGCCTGCGCGCTGTGGTCGACCTGAAGAAACTCGGCGAACGCACCCTGCACATCGACTGCGACGTACTGCAGGCCGACGGCGGCACGCGCTGCGCCAGCATCTGCGGCGCCTACGTCGCGGTGGCCGACGCCATCGCTGGTTTGCTGAAGGAAGGCAAACTCACCGAAACACCCCTCACCGACAGCATCGCCGCCGTCTCGGTCGGCGTCTACCAGGGCCAGCCGGTGCTCGACCTCGATTACATTGAGGACTCCGACTGCGACACCGACATGAACGTGGTGATGACCGGCAGCGGCGGCATCGTCGAAGTGCAGGGCACCGCCGAAGGCGCGCCATTCTCGCGCGCCACCCTCGAAGCACTGCTCGATCTGGCGACCGCCGGAATCGCGCAGATCAGTGCTGCGCAACAGGCGGTATTGAAAGCGGCTTGATCCGCGAAGGACGCGAAGTGTCGCGAAGAAAACCAGATTTCAACTTCGCGTTTCTTCGCGTCCTTCGCGGATAAAAAAACCAAAAGGAAGCCCATGGAAAAAATCGTCATCGCCTCCGGCAACGCCGGCAAGCTGCGCGAGATCGCGCGCATCCTCGAACCGCTCGATATCGTCGCCGCGCCGCAGTCCGATTTCGGCGTGCCCGAATGCCCCGAGCCGCACGTCACCTTCGTCGAGAACTGCCTCGCCAAGGCGCGCCACGCCAGCGCGCACACCGGCCTGCCGGCGCTGGCCGACGACTCTGGCATCTGCGTCGAGGCGCTCAACGGCGCACCCGGCGTGTATTCCGCACGCTATGCCGGCGAGCCGAAATCCGACCAGCGCAACAACGAGAAGCTCATCGCCGCCCTGCAGGGGCAGCCCAACCGCCGCGCGCATTATTACTGTGTGATGGTGCTGGTGCGCTACGCTGACGACCCCGAGCCGCTGATCGCTGAGGGCCGCTGGTTCGGCGAAATCATCGACACGCCGCGCGGCGAGCGCGGCTTCGGCTACGACCCGTATTTCCTGGTCCCGGAATTCGGCAAGACCGGCGCCGAGCTGGGCGAGGACGAGAAGAACGCCATTTCGCACCGCGGCCAGGCCTTGCGCGAACTGGCCGACAAGCTGAAGCGGCTTGGCTGAGTCGGTCGTTCATTTCGCCAACGGCGGCCTGAAAGTATCGCCGCCGCTGTCGCTCTACATCCACCTGCCGTGGTGCGTGAAGAAGTGCCCGTATTGCGACTTCAACTCGCACACGGCGCAGGGCATTCCCGAAGCCGCCTACATCGACGCGCTGCTGCTGGACCTTGAACGCGCGCTGCCCGACATCTGGGGGCGCAGGATCCACACCGTGTTTTTCGGTGGCGGTACCCCGAGCCTGTTTTCGGCAGACGGCATCGACCGCATCCTGACCGGCGTGCGCACGCTCACGCAACTGATGCCCAACGCGGAAGTCACGCTGGAGGCCAACCCCGGCACGGTGGAAGCCGACAAGTTCGCCGGCTTCCGCGCAGCGGGGGTGACCCGCGTGTCGCTCGGCATCCAGAGCTTCAACCCGCGCCATCTGCAGGCGCTGGGGCGCATCCACGACGACAGCGAGGCGCGCCGTGCCGCCGAGCTCGCTGCCACCCATTTCGACACTTTCAACCTCGACCTGATGTTCGCCCTGCCGGGGCAGACGCTGGATGAGGCGATGGCAGACATCGACACTGCGCTCAGCTTCCAGCCGCCGCACCTGTCGGCCTATCACCTCACGCTCGAACCGAACACGCCGTTCGGCCACACCGCGCCGCCCAACCTGCCGGACGACGATCTCGCGGCCGACATGCAGTTGGCGATCGAGGCGCGCTTGCAAGAAGCCGGCATGCAGCACTACGAAACCTCGGCCTATGCCCGGCCCGGCCACGCCAGCCGCCACAACCTCAACTACTGGAAGTTCGGCGACTACCTCGGCCTCGGCGCCGGCGCGCATTCCAAGCTCAGCTTCCACGACCGCATCCTGCGTCAGATGCGCGTGAAGCACCCGCAGCAATACATGGCCGCGGTACAGGCGGGTGCGCACATCGCCGACACCCGCACGCTCACGCGCGGCGACCTGCCGTTCGAATTCATGATGAATGCCTTGCGTCTTGACGAGGGCGTGCCCGCTGCGCTGTTCGAGGAACGCACGGGCCTGCCGCTGGTCGTTTGCGCGACCGCGCTTGAGCAGGCGCGAAAAAAGGATTTGATTGAGCGCGATGCCACATGGCTCAAGCCGACGCTACGGGGGCAGCGTTTTTTGAATGACCTGCTGGAACTGTTTTTGCCGGGTTAGAAAGCGATGAACGCCGGCGTTATTAATTCGGCCTGATGAAGTTTGAAGTGGTACTGAAGGTCGATTTGTCCCAGTTGTGTGAGGCTGTGCGGGAGGCCGAATCAATAACCATTAAAACAGCGTTCTATTGAGGCGGCTCAACGGACTGAGCCACTCAAGGCGACGCGGGAAATACTTTATGGGTTCAACATTACCTGGCCGTCTCAATAGCGCAGGCTGTTGTCCAGGTGCACCATCGCGGAAATCTCGCGGTGCAGCGCCGCTTCGTCACCCAGGTTCAGCTCCACCAGACGCCGCAGGTTGGTGATGCTTTCCAGGTCGATTTCCGTGCAATGAATGCCGAGTCTCCCCTGTTCCACATGGGAGACTTCGCCCACCATTTTGATGGCGGTGCCGTCGTCCGCCAGCTGGACCAAAAGGCTGCACGGCTCGCCGGTGCTGGCCTGCCAGGGCAGCGGCTGTTCGACCAGCGCGCCTTTCAGCGAGAGGTCCACCAGTTTGCATGCGTGCTTGCCAGACCGGGTGTCCAGCACGACACCCGCATCGAATGCGATGCGGGTGAACAGGCGTCTCTTCTGCTCTGGAAATGCATTCGTGCCCATCTGATCCGCTCCCGCATTCATAAGTCTTCAAACATGATGAAACGAGTGGCGTCCGGATGCAAGGCGGCCGCCAGCGGGGTAGGGCGGGGTGCGCGCTGGGGGGCGTCAGTACGCTGCCCACTCGCCGTCCTGGTCGGACTTGGCGATCAGGCGCGGCGCGGGTTTTTTGGACGCCACCGACCGGGCAGCGGATTTTCTCGGCAGGCCGTTTCTTGCCGCGGGAGGATTGCTGCTTGCGTGCGCGTGCGTCGCGTATTCGTCCAGTTTGAATACCGATACGGCGTGCGCCAGATTCTGCGCCTGTTTTTCCATGGTTTCGGCCGATGCCGCTGCTTCTTCCACCAGCGCTGCATTCTGCTGTGTTGCCATGTCCATCTGCGCCACGGCCTGGTTGATCTGCTCGATGCCCGCGCTCTGTTCCGCGGACGCCGAGGTGATCTCGGCCATGACGTCGGTCACGCGTTTGACGGCCGATACGATCTCGTCCATGGTCCTGCCGGCTTCGTCCACCAGACGCGTGCCGTCGCTGACCTTGGCGACCGAGTCGTCAATCAATTCCTTGATTTCCTTGGCCGCCCCTGCGCTTCGCTGGGCCAGCGTCCTGACCTCGGATGCCACCACGGCGAATCCGCGGCCCTGCTCGCCGGCGCGCGCCGCCTCGACCGCGGCGTTGAGCGCCAGAATGTTGGTCTGGAAAGCGATGCTGTCGATAACGCTGATGATGTCGGCGATTTTTTTCGACGAATCATTGATCGAGGACATGGTGGCGACCACCTGATGAACCACCTGGCCGCCCTTGACCGCGACGTCGGATGCGCCGCTTGCCAGCTGATTGGCCTGGCGGGCGTTTTCTGCGTTGTGCCGGACGGTGGACGTCAATTCCTCCATCGAGGATGCGGTTTCCTCGAGCGAGGCGGCCTGCGCCTCGGTGCGGCTCGACAGATCGGCATTGCCCGCGGCAATCTCCCTCGAGGCCGCGGAAACGGCCTCGGTGCCGTTCCGCACTTCGCCCACGATCTGCTTCAGGCTTTCATTGGTGTCTTTCAGCGCCTGCAGCAGTTGTCCGGTTTCCAGTCCGCTTGCAACCTCGATCTGCTGGGTGAGGTCGCCCGCAGCCATGGATTTTGCCACCTTGACCGCTGCCTGCAGGGGGCGGGTCACGGTGCCGAACACGATGTATCCGACCAGCAGAATGCAGACGAGAATCAGGCAGAAGGCCCCGAGCATGACGCCGATAACGGAGCGGGTGGAAGCGCCGCCTTGCGCCCGAATGTCGTCGGCAAGGCCATCCATGTCATTGAGCAGGTCGCTGGAGGCGCCGATGATCCTGCCGAAGGCGATCATCGTGTCGCCGTCCTCGACGCTGAGGTCTTTGTTGCTGAGGAAGGGGGTGATCTGTGCGGCAAGTTCCTTCCACTGTGCGGCAATCCGCTCTGCCGCCGCGAGTTTGGCCGCGTCACCGGCCAGCAGCGGCGGGATCGCACCGAGCGCGGTTTCGAAATCCGCCATGCCCTTGCGCGTCAAATCGACCGAGGCGCTGGAGCCTTCGGTGAGAATGGATTCGTTGACGCCGCGCAGGGCCACCTGCAGAGAATACTGCGCGTTGCCGAACACATCGGCGGTGGCCTGGGTATTGCGAACCGACTGGACACTCAGCAGGGCCGCAATGGCCGCGAAGATCACCAGGGTGAATGTCACCGCGTTGGATACGACGAGCTGTTTGTTGACGCTGAGTTGGGTATAGAACTTCAACATGATGCGTTCCCTGCAAGCGAGATCGAAAGGCCGTACCCAGAGGCGCCCCGGAATGGCAGGACGCGGGGCGGGGGTTAGCGCGCGGCCGGATAGCCCTTGGCGGACCAGTCGGCAAAGCCGCCGCGGTAGTACATCACGTTCTTGTAGCCTTCGTTGATGCTCAGGACGGCCGCCTTGTAGGATTTCCAGCCGGTCGGGCTATCGCTGTAGAAGACGATCTTGGCGTTCTTGTCGGCCGGCAGCTTGGAGAAGTCGAAGCTGTCCGCCGAGGCATCGAAGTTGGCCGCTTTTTCGCTCTTTTCGCGGTAGCCGATCGAATTGGCGCCGGGCAGGTGGCCTTTGCCGAAATTGATCGGGCTGCGGGTGTCGACGAAGGCGGCATCCTTGGCATCGCTGAGTTTCTTCGCCTCCTCGGCAGTGATGAGCTTGCCGCCCGCGAGCGTGGTCGGCGTCTCCGATGCAAAGGCGTTGTTGGCGAAACCCAAGACCACTGCAAGCGGCAGCAGCATGGTCATGAAAGTGTTTTTGATCGTGTAGCGTTCCATCATTGACTCCTCCTTATTTGTTTGTCGGGTGGTGCAATTGAACATCGGGTGCGGCCTCGTCGCGCCTGTGTCCGCACTACGCAGCATGATGATCCCGCGCGTTCGTTGCGGATTTGTGTCGATCGCCTGGTTGGGTTGTCCATCGCCGTGAGTTGCAGGGAAACCGGCTACCCCTTCCCTGTGTCTGATCAGGTCTGTTAGCGGCGTTTTATAAATGCTCTTTATGGTAGTTGTGTGCCATTCGATGGCAGCGCTTGCCCGGAAACGGGCAAAGATAGAATTTTTCACCCCGGCGTTTCCCCATGCGCAACTGAAAACCTGGGGAGCAGCCTGCGTTTCATTGTTGTCGTTTGTGACGTTCAGGGGCAAAAGTGACGCGCCGCCGGCCATGCCCAGAACAAAGCGTGTGATCCAGGCAGGCCGCTGAATATGGACGTTGACGCTGTAGGAAAACCCCTTTGCAGCCAAATCGACGGAGCAAAAAACGGCGTGGAATTTCCACGCCGTTTTTATTTCATTGTTTGCAAAGCTACGAACATTTCTGCGGGATGCCCGATCAA
>JBAVWB010000158.1:0-48061 GCA_049697615.1 Thiobacillus sp.
CCATACCCGGCATCGCCGACGGCGCGCTGCCGCCCGGCGTGGCCGGCTGGCTGGCGCAGGCGGTGGCGTCCTACCACAACACCGAGCGCGCGGAATTCCTGCTGTGCACGGCGCAGGCGCTCGCACCCGAATGCCTGCCGGTGTACTTCGCCCTGTACAAGTTCTACTTCTACAAGCGCATGCTGCCGCAGGCGGAGGAGGTCGCCCTGCACGCGCTCGAGATCGCCGCGCGCCAGGGCGGGTTCAGCCCGGACTGGGTTCGGCTCGATGTGAATTCAACCGATTGGCGCCGCGTCGATGCGCCGCAGCACTTCTATCTTTTCACCCTCAAGGCGCTCGCTTTCATCCGCCTGCGGCTGGGGCGCAGCGAAGACAGTCACGCGCTCCTCGCCAAGTTGCAGGAACTGGACCCGCTCGACACGGTGGGGGCATCGGTGATTCGGGACCTGGCGGCGGACTGATTGCCACCCGCTATTCGCGACACTAGCCCCCCGGCGGAGGCGGCTCCGTCCTGCGTCCTGGACCGGAAATTGCTTATTTAAGAATGATGGATGAACTGTTTTCGTGCGGGCACGTCAACAAAGGGTTCGATGAGGGTTAGAGATATGGGCGAGTCAACAGGGCACGAGACAGGCATGGAACTCACAACAATCTATGAAATCAGCAAGATACTGAGTTCATCCCTCGACCTGAACAAGACGGCGCGGGACGTGCTCGGCGTGCTTTCCTCGCATCTCAAGATGCGGCGGGGCATGGTCAGTTTGGTGCAGCCATCCGGCGATCTGCACGTTGTTGAGGCAACCGGCATGTCCGCCGAGGCGGTTCGCCGGGGTCGTTTCCGCAAGGGCGAGGGCATTACGGGCAAGATTCTTGGGACCGGCATGCCCATGGTGGTGCCGGATGTGGCGAAGGAGCCGCTTTTCCTGAATCGAACCGAGTCCCGCAGCCTGGCGGAAGGGCGCGTCGTTGCTTTTATCGGCGTGCCGATCAAGGTCGGACGGGAAACCGTTGGCGTACTGAGCGTCGACCGTGAAATGGACGGCGAGCCGGGCAATTTCGAGGCCGACGTGCGCTTCCTGGCCATGGTGGCGAATCTCATCGGACAGACCACCCGCCTGCACGACAGGGTGGCCGCCGAGCGCGAGGAACTGATGCAGCGACAGCATCGCCTGCAGAAGGAATTGCAGGGCAAGTACAGCCTGGACAACGTCATCGGCCACAGCAAGCGCATGCAGGATGTTTTCGCCGAAGTGCACCAGGCAGCGCCCGGCAAGTCGACCGTTCTGCTGCGCGGCGAAAGCGGCACCGGCAAGGAAGTCATCGCCCGCTCGGTTCACTATCTGAGCCCGCGCAAGGGCGCGCCGTTCGTCAAGGTGAACTGTGCTGCGCTGTCCGAAACGCTGCTCGAATCCGAATTGTTCGGCCACGAAAAGGGCTCGTTCACCGGAGCGACCCAGGAACGCAAGGGCCGCTTTGAAATGGCCCAGGGCGGCACCCTGTTCCTGGATGAGATCGGAGAGATCTCGCCGATGTTTCAGACCAAGTTGCTGCGCGTGCTGCAGGAGCGGGAATTCGAGCGGGTGGGCGGCAACAAGTCGATCAAGGTGGACGTGCGCCTGATCGCGGCCACGAACCGCAACATGGAAGAGGATGTGGCCAAGGGCGCGTTCCGCGCCGACCTCTACTATCGCGTCAATGTGGTGAGCATCTTTCTCCCCCCCCTGCGCGAGCGCCGCGAAGACATTCCGCCGCTCATCGAGCACTTCCTGGACAAGTTCAACAAGGACAACGATCGCAAGCTTTCCATCACGCCGGAAGCGCTGGCGGTGATGCTCAAGTGCAACTGGCCGGGCAACGTGCGCGAGCTGGAGAATTGCGTCGAGCGCACCGCGACGATGACGCGGACGAATGCGATCCAGGATGTGGATTTACCCTGTCAGCAGAACAAGTGTTTTTCGCAGGTGCTCCAGCACTACGGACAGGTGCAGCAGGTGACGCTTCCTTCGCCGGTCGCTCCCGTCCCCGCCGCCGGCCTGCCGCCGGCAGCGGGCAACGATTTCGATGAAGCGGATGCGGGCGCCGAACCGTCGCTCTTGACCGAGCGCGAGCGTCTGGTGTGGGCCATGGAACAGTGCGGATGGGTGCAGGCGAAAGCCGCGCGCCTGCTGAATCTGACGCCGCGCCAGATCGGTTACGCCCTGTCGCGGTACAACATCGAAGTCAAACGCCTTTAAATTTTTCGCGCGCTTGTCCATGCAGACAGGCGCGCGCCGTTTCCCGCTTTTCCCGCTGTAGCCTTCCCGACAATTCCCTTTCCCGCCAATCGCTGTTTGTCGCAGTTGCGACAAACGCGCGGCTGCGCCAAGTACTTCAATCATAAGGCATTTCGGCAAATTTACTGAATGGCACGCTTGTTGCTGAATGCTCACGCATGAACGCATTTAGCGGGCGATCGGTTCCAGGGTCGCCACGGGTTGAAGTTGAAACGGACAGGAGCCAAGCGTGGACAATCAAGCAAGTGTGGCGAACGCAGGAAGCGATCAGAGCCTGCATCTGAATCTGGATCAGATCCTGCAACAGGCGGCGGAGCACAAAGGCTGCGGCACCTCCAGCGAGGGCGGGAAAGCCAGCTGCGGCTCATCCACTGCCCCGGAAGACATGGATCCGGCGGTGTGGGAAAAGGTGAAAAACCATCCCTGCTACAGCGAGGAGGCGCATCACCATTACGCACGCATGCACGTGGCCGTAGCGCCGGCATGCAATATCCAGTGCAACTACTGCAATCGCAAGTACGACTGCGCCAACGAAAGCCGTCCCGGCGTGGTGAGCGAGAAGCTCACCCCGGAGCAGGCGTCCAAAAAAGTGCTGGCCGTGGCCTCCACCATTCCGCAAATGACGGTGCTGGGCATCGCCGGCCCTGGCGACCCCCTGGCGAACCCGGCAAAAACCTTCAAGACGTTCGACCTGATCTACAACGCCGCGCCCGACATCAAGCTGTGTCTTTCGACCAACGGCCTGTCGTTGCCGGACCATGTCGAGACGATCAAGAAGTACAACGTCGACCACGTGACCATCACCATCAACATGGTCGACCCGGAAGTCGGGCAGCACATTTACCCGTGGATTTTCTGGAAGAACAAGCGCGTCACCGGCATCGAGGCCGCCCGCATCCTGCATGAGCGGCAGATGCTGGGGCTGGAGATGCTGACCGCGGCCGGCATTCTGTGCAAGGTGAATTCGGTGATGATCCCCGGCATCAACGACAAGCATCTGGTCGAGGTGAACAAGGCGGTCAAGTCGCGCGGCGCCTTCCTGCACAACATCATGCCGCTCATTTCCGCGCCGGAACACGGCACGGTGTTTGGCTTGAACGGCCAGCGCGGCCCCACGGCGCAAGAGTTGAAGGCGCTGCAGGACAGCTGCGAGGGCGAGATGAACATGATGCGGCATTGCCGCCAATGCCGCGCCGACGCGGTGGGCTTGCTGGGCGAAGACCGCTCGTCCGAGTTCAGCACTGAAAAAGTCATGGAAATGGACATTCAGTACGACGCCGAGGGCCGCAAGGCCTATCAGGAAAAAGTGGAAGTGGAACGCCAGGCGACCGTGCTGGCCAAGCAGGCCGAGATGGCCGATCTGGAGGCCGAGTTCAGCGACCTGAAGGTTCTGATCGCCGTTGCGACCAAAGGCCACGGCCGGGTCAACGAACACTTCGGCCACGCCCAGGAATTCCAGATCTACGAGCTCAGCACCCAGGGGTCCAAGTTCGTGGGTCATCGCCGCGTCGATCTCTATTGCCAGGGCGGATTTGGCGAGGAAGACACCCTGCCGACCGTGATCCGCGCCATCAACGACTGCGTCGCGGTGTTCGTGGCCAAGATCGGCGGCTGCCCGAAAGACAGCCTGAAGGCGGCCGGCATCGATCCGGTGGACAAATACGCGCACGAGTTCATCGAGCAGTCGGCGGTGAAGTACTTCAAGGAATACCTGGCAAAAGTGAAGTCCGGAGAAGTGGTGCACGCCGCCCGCGGTGATGCCGACATCCGTCAGGGCGCCTACATCGCCGCATGAAGTCGTCGCACAAAATTTAAAGCAACCCTGTTAGGAGAAACACCATGGCTTTCAAAATCATCACGTCCCAATGCACGGCCTGTTCGGCGTGCGAGCCGGAGTGCCCCAACAACGCCATCCGCGAGAAGGACGGCACCTTCATCATCAAGCCGGAGAAATGCACCGAGTGTCTCGGCTACTTCGACGATCCCCAGTGCGTCGCGGTGTGCCCGGTCGACGACACCTGCGTGATCGACAACAGCTTCCCGCGTTACGTGGCGGCCTAGGTGAGCATGATGGAACTCAAACTCACCCCCGCAGCCGAAAAATTCATCAGCCGCATGGTCCGCTTCGGCGGCGCCGGTGAGAACGCCGGCTTCCGCCTGATGGTTAGCGCGGGCGGCTGTTCCGGTCTCGCATCCGAATTCAGCGTGGAGGCGGCGGCGCTTCCCGGCGACGCGGTGGTCGAGGTCAACAGCGTCAAGTTCTTCCTGCCGGCGGAAAGCCGCCTGCTGCTGGAAGGGGCGACCATTGATTTCTCCGAATCGCCGACCGGAGGCGGGCTCAGTTTCGCTACCGCGACCCCGTCGACCTGTGGCTCCTGCGGCAGTTCCAGCAGCAGTTCCAGCATCGACATTTCCGGTCTCGGCCACAAGCACTAGGGCGAGGCAGGCGTGAGCGGGCGATGCGTACAACCATGGCGACAGAGGGCAGGGCGGTGACAGCGCCATCGGCCATGCCGGCGGACATGGATCCTGAATGGCTGGCGCGCGCCTGCCTGGGCGGCCATCTGCCGGAGGCGGTCGAGCAGCACCTGCGTCTGGCCGGACTCAACTACCAGCACGACGTGGTTGCCGAGCGCTATCTGTTCCAGGCGCAGGCTTTGGCGCCCGGCCATGCCGCCGTGCTGATCGCGCTGTACCGCTTCTATTTCTACAAGGGGCGTCTCGGCGATGCGCTCGAGGTGGCCGAGCGCTGCCTGCTCAAGGCCGCGCGTGACAACCAGCTGAACGAGGACTGGCGTCAGGTGCGGCGCGGCGATGCGGAATTCAGCAGCTACGACGCCATCCTGCCGCGCTTCTACCTGTTTTCCCTGAAGGCCTGCGGCTACCTGCAGATGCGCCTGGGCCGGCTGGAACAAAGCCATGACGCGCTGACGAAGATGCTGGAGCTCGACCCGAGCGACAAGCTGAACGCCACGGTGCTGCTCCAGGTGCTGGCCCGCCACGGGCAGGAGGACGAGGATGAGTGAACCTGGCTTAAACGAGTTGGGCCCCCCCGTCGACTGGCAAGGCTGCGCGGTGGATTGCGCGGGCTGTTCCCGCCAGGGCCTGCTCGAACAGGAACGCTGCCGCCCCGGCCTTGCGTGCGTGCACGACCGCTACGCCAAGCGCATCGACCGTTTCTTTTTCTGGAATCCGGCGCTGGCCGGGGATTACCTGACGCATCCCTATTTCGAAGTGCGCGCGGTGGCGGCCAAATACGTGGATGTGTTTCAGCTGCCGCAGCTGATCCTGGATCCGGACGAGACCGTGCGCTGGAGCGCTGCGCTCAGGCTGCCCCCCAAACAGCTGCTGACCCTGGTGTGCGACCCGCACCGCGAAGTGAGGATCCGGGTGGCGTCGCGCCTCGATCCCCACGATCTGGGCGGCATGATCGGCGACCCGGATTACTACGTGCGGCAGGTGGTGGCGCGGCGCCTCCCGGAAACCCTCCTGACAAAGATGATGCGGGACGTGGATTCCGAGGTTCGTCACATGGTGGCAAGCCGGATCGGCGATGCCTGGCTGCCGGGCATGGCCAAGGACGCGGATGCCGGCGTTCGCTGCGAAGTGGCCAGGCGGATGAAACCGGGGCAGCTGCATCTGCTGCTGGACGACCCGGACTGGCGGGTGCGCCACGAAGTGGCAAGCCGGGCCGAGCTGGACCACGTGAAGCGGCTGGCGAACGACGAGGATGAGCTCGTGCGGAGCATCGCCCGCCAGCGCCTCGGCGGGGGTGGCGCCGGCATCAGTCGGCTGGTGACGCAGAAGCAAGCGTGCCTGCCATTTTAGTGATCAATTTTCAGGAGTCGGAAAATGGCCAAGATCAGTCGAGATAGCGACATCGTGGAGCTCACCGCCCAGCCGATATTCGAATACGGGCAGAAGGTGAAGTCACTCAAGGTGGTGCGGAATGACGGCACCTATGCCGGCAAGGACATTGGCGAAATCCTGGTGAAAAAAGGCGAAATCGGCTACGTCACCAGCATCGGCACGTTCCTCCAGCAGTTCTATATCTACGGCACCGAGTTCATCGAGAGCGGCAACCGGGTCGGCATGCGCGGCAAGGAGCTGGAAGCCACCACCGATGCCGTTCCCGCAGCCGCGACAGCGGATGCCGGGACTCAGTCAGCCGATCTTTCGGAGGTGTCGGCATGATCGAACCACGCGAAGCGAAATATCAATGGGGCCAGCGCATCCTGGCGACGACCGATCTGATCAACGACGGCAGCTACCCGGATCGCGAGCCGGATGCCTTGCTGGTGAGCAACGGCACGCTGGGGGAGATCATCAATGTGGGCTACCACGAGGAACTTAATTTGCCGGTCTACCTGGTTGAATTCCTGGAAGGCGGCGTGGTGGGGTGTCTTGAGGAAGAAATCGCACCGGCATGAGCATGAGGAGCGGAAGGTGGGCGAAGCGGCAAGACAGCCAGGTTGCATGCACCCGAACGATGTGGACCGAAAGCGCATCGAGCGGGCGCTGGCCGCACGGGTGCGCTACCGCTACGTCAGCCCGGAAGTGCAGGCGGACGAGGCCGGCTACCGGATTCAGAGCCCCTGTTGCTCGCGCAATGTCGACAAGACCGGCGGGGTGGTTGATATCGCACGGCTGGAATATGTAGCCGATTCGCGGGCGTGGCGCTTGTACCGCAAGGATCATGCGCAGCGCGAGTGGCGGTATTACGGAGAGTTCAGCGCCTTGAACGCGCTGCTGCAATTTTTGAATCGGGACCCGAATCGGACCTTTTGGCAATGACAGACCAGGACACCAACATTTATCTGGACAACAACGCCACCACGGCGCTGGCGCCCGAGTGCGTGGAACCGGTGCTGGCCTGCCTGCGCGACAGCTACGGCAACCCGTCCAGCAAGCATGCCGTCGGCGAGCGTGCCAAGGCGCAGGTGATGCAGGCCCGCGCATCGGTGGCGCGGCTGCTGAATGCGGCACCCGCCGAGATCGTGTTCACCGCCAGCGGCACCGAATCCAATCACCTGGCGATAGCGGGCGCGCTGGCGGCACGTCCGGGCAAGCTTCATGTGGTGGTCAGTGCGGTGGAGCATCCGTCCACCCTGGAGTTGCTGGCGCATCTGGAAGCGGCCGGCGTCCGCGTCACGCGCTTGCCGGTCGATCAGGACGGAATGCTCGATCTCGCGGCGCTTGAACAGGCGATCACGCCGGACACCGCGCTGGTCTCGCTGATGTGGGCCAACAACGAAACCGGCGTGCTGTTTCCGATCGCGGAAGCCGCGCAGATTGCCCGGTCCCGCGGGGTGCTGTTTCACACCGATGCGGTGCAGGCGGCAGGCAAGATTCCGCTCGACCTGGCGCAGGTGCCGGTCGACCTGCTTTCCCTCGCCGGGCACAAGTTCCACGCGCCCAAGGGGGTGGGAGCCCTGTTCGTGCGCAAAGGCCTGAAGCTGCAGCCCATGCTGTTCGGCCACCAGGAGCGCGGCCGCCGCGGCGGCACCGAGAACGTCCCCGCCATCGTCGGCATGGGCGTGGCCTGCGAACTCGCGGCACGCGAACTGGACGCCAAAGCCGCGGCGATGGCGGCCCTGCGGGACCGGCTCGAAACCGGCGTGCGCCTGCGCATTCCCTGCGCCCGCATCAACGGCGGCACGGCGTTGCGGGTGGGCAATACCAGCAGCATGCGCTTCGGCGAACTGCCGGCAGAGGCCATCCTCGACAAGCTGGACAAGACCGGCATCTGCGCGTCGTCAGGCGCGGCCTGCACCGCCGGCGGCACCGAGCCGTCGCATGTGCTGAGCGCGATGGGGCTCTCCGAGGCGGAAGCGCTGGCGACGGTCCGCTTTTCCTTGAGCCGGTATACGACCGAAACCGAAATCGACCACGTGATCGATGTGCTGGCTGCAATTTTGAAACGCATGACCGCCGAGGCGGCGTGAAGCACTCACTTAACCAGAAGAACCTACAGGGAAACACCATGAAAGTGATGCTCAGAAAAGACGCCAAGGGAATCTTGTCCGCCTACATACCGAAGAAGGATCTGGAAGAGCCCATCGTGTCGATGGAGCAGGCGGACATGTGGGGCGGCGTCGTCACGCTGGCCAACGGCTGGCGTCTGGAACTGCCGGAAATGGGTCCGGAGACGGTCTTGCCGTGCACCGTGGAAGCGCGTCGGCTGGGAGAGTGAAGATGATTACGCAAGACGATCTTGGGCGTATCGATGGATTGCTGACGGCACCTGCCGCCGGCAGCAATCCACTACCGGATTTTCGCGGCAGCTTCCCGGGCCTGTCGCTGACCCGCTGCGATGCGTTCGATATGCGCGACGAACAGGCATTCCGCGAATACCCGGGGTTCAACCTCTATCTGGTGGACGGGCGCGATCACTGCTGGCACATCACCGACGACCCCGCTGCCGCAACCGGCATCGTGGTCGCTGCGCGCAACTAAGGACACATCATGGACCAAGGCTGGATTCCCCTCTCCGACCCCGACATCAGCCAGCTTGAACTGGATGCGGTGCGCGATGCGCTCACTTCGCCGCGCCTGAGCCAGGGGCCGCTGGTCGCCGACTTCGAATCCGCTTTTGCCGCGTACACCGACCGCCGGCACGGCGTGGCAACGGCCAGCGGCACCCTCGGGCTGCTGCTGGCATTGAAGGCAATGGGCATCGGGCCGGGGGATGAGGTGATCGCTTCGCCCTACAGCTGGCATCAGATCGCCCATGCCATCGCGCTGGCGGGCGCCACGCCCGTGTTCGCCGACATCGAGTACTGGTCGGGCACCCTGGCGCCGGACAAGGTCGTGGCCAAGATCACGCCGCACACCCGCGCCATCCTCGCCGGCAACACCAACGGCCACCCCGCCCCCTGGGAGGCGCTGCGTGAAATTGCCACCAACCATGGCCTGCGGCTGATCGAGGATTCCACCGAAGCGATCGGCTCGACTTACCAGGGGCGGCGGGTCGGCGGTTTTGGCGACTGCGCCGTGTTTGATTTTTCCCAGCCGAGCGCACTCACCTGCGGCGAGGGCGGCATGGTGGTGACCGACGACGCCGAATTGGCGAGCAAGCTTCGCTATCAGCGCACCCGCAAGACCGACGAGCGATTTTCCGTGGTGATCGGCGGCAATGTGCCGTATCAGGCCGGCATGAGCGAGCTGTCGGCGGCGCTGGGATTGACCCAGCTGCAGCGCATCGACCAGATCCTCGACCGGCGCAAGAACGTCGAGCAGATTTACTACGACTTCGTCAAATCGTTCGAAGGCATCAAAGACCCCTACATCGGCCCGGATGTGACCGAAGTGCACTGGTTTCTGTATCTGGTGCATCTCGGCACGCGCTTTTCCAAAAGCAGCCGCGATGCCATCGTCAACGACCTGCACACCGAAAAAATCGAGAGCGCGGCGTACTGCCAGCCGCAGCATCTGCAGGCGTTTTATACCCAACTGGGCTATCGCAAGGGCGATTTCAAGGTCACCGAAAAAGTGGCCGATCGCATCATTGCGTTGCCTTTTCACGCGCATGTGAACGAAGCCCAGGTGGGCTTCATCGTGCAGACCGCCAAGGACGCCTCGATCAACATCGGTGCGGGCGCGGCGATCTACTAATCATGTGGGCATCTTCAGGAATCGCAGCGAGCACCCGCAAGGCCGCGCAGTAGATTTACAGATATGCCCATGACTTACATCCGACTCAGCAAACACCCAAGGAGCAATGCAATGCCAATGTTAACCATCAATCCGTCCGGCACGACCGTCCCCTCAACCGAGGGCATGAGCATCCTCGAAGCCGTGCTCGCAGCCGGCGTGAAGATGCCGCACAAATGCGAAGGCAAGGCCGAATGCGGCTCCTGCCATATCTTCGTCGTCGAAGGCCGCAAGACCCTGTCCAAAACCCAGCGCGCCGAGAACGAAAGACTCGATACCATCGTCGGCGTCAGCTCGAACTCGCGCCTGGCCTGCCAGGCAAAACTGGGCAGCGAGAACGTGACGGTGGAATTGCTGGACTGACACTGAATGTCGTCCAGGCCATTAAATTCATTCAAGGAGTAACACCATGGAAAACGACAAAATCATGATTCACGTGCGCTTTGCACCCAACGGCACCGTGAGCTCAATCGGAGAACGCCCCGCTGCGCTAAGCGAGCAGGACTGGTTCAACCTGCTCGCCAGTTCCACCACCGACAGCTACGAGACCCTGTCCGGCGGACGCGCCCTGTTCCGCCTCCCGAAGCAGCAGGTCGACCAGCTGAAATCGTCGGCGGCCTGAGGAGAAACCATCATGGACAAGACCGACACCCTGCTGAACGAGATCATTTCGCACCTGGAAGTGGGCGGCATCGTCCCCTACCTGGGGCCGGGGGTGCTCGATCTGGTTCCGGGCGGCAGCCCGGTTCCCAATTCTCCCGAAGCGCTGGTGCAGCATCTGGTGGCGAAATCGAGCGTGCCGTTCAAGATACGCGGCAACCTCACCGCCACCGCGCAGTACATCGAAAACTTCAAGCACCGCAAAACCCTGGTGGGGCACATGGCGGAAGCCTTTGCCCCCGAGGTGCCGCCCACCGTCCTGCATGAATACCTGGCGAGCATCGTGCGCAAGCCCCTGCTGATCGTCGACGCCTGGTACGACAACGCCATGGCCACCGCACTGCAGTCGCGCAACCTGTGGGGGCAGCTGCAAGGGGTGAGCCAGTCCGAGCATTTCGGCACCTGGGTGCATTACTTCCGGCCCAACGGCATGCAGGCCGACCCGTTCGAGGCCGACACCTGGGACACCCTGCTCTACAAACCCATGGGCTCGATCGCCCCGGCCAAGAACTTCCTCGTGTCAGACACCGACTTCGTCGAAGTGCTCACCGAGATCGACATCCAGACCCCGATCCCGGCCATCGTGCAGCAGTTGCGCGCCGACCGGCATTTCCTCTTTCTCGGCTGCCGCTTCCGCACCCAGCTGGAGCGCACCTTCGCACGCCAGATCATGAAGCGCTCTTCCGACACGCACTGGGCAGTGCTGCCGGGCGAACTCAGCCGCAACGAAGCGCGCTTCCTGGAAGAACAGAACATCCGGCGCATCGACATGCCGCTTGATGAGTTTGTCGGGCTTCTGGCCGGCGAAGAGCAGGTGGAAAAGATGGCCGTTGCCGTCTGACACGGCGCACCCGTCGAGATCGGTCCCGCCGGTCTCGACGGCATGGCCACGCTGTTGAAACTTCTGGACCGTCTGCCGCAGTAGTGTCGGCAGCATGGGCGGCTGCGCGTCACTCTGCCTACCGACTGCAACACTCTTTCCGTGCCTGCTTTCTACGAGCGCGCCGGCTTCACCTGTTCGTCGATCCCCAATTTTCAACGTGGGCGAGCAAGTGGCGCAGCTGCAACATTTTTGATTAACCTTATTAAACGCGTTGCCTGTAACTAATTTATAGTTACAATAGGCAACCATTTAGTCTAACCTTACTCTAACAACCGCATGGCAAAGCACGACAAAACCTTTCAGAAATTGTCTGCGAAGCCTACACCGGCGGATATTAAGTGGAATGAGTTAAAAGGGTTTCTGGAACATTTGGGCTACAAAATGCTGCCCGGAAGCGGTTCTCGTAGGAAATTTTTTCACAAGGGCAAAGACGCCCTCATTATCTGCCATCAGCCTCACCCTTCCCCGGACGTGGATAAAGGCTGTATTGCTGATGTGGTTGAACATCTGAAAAAGTACGAACTTATTTAATTACTTAGGAAGTTGGAAGAATGGATGTTCTCAAATATAAGGACTATGAGGGAACGGCAGAACTTGATATGGAACGCAAGGTTTGCCGAGGGAAGATATTGTTCATTGATGACCTTGTTACGTACGAGGCCGACACTCCTGCGAAGCTCCAATATGAGTTTGAAGCGGCGGTCGACGACTACATTGAAACGTGCTCAAGCCTTGGCCGGGAACCGCAAAAACCATTAAGAGGCCAATTTAATGTGCGTATTCCGCCGGCCATGCATAAGGATGCAGTACTCCGTGCCTTGACTGACAAAGTCAAGCTTAACGATGTGGTCGTGCGCGCCTTAAATGCTTTTCTCTACGCCAACGCGGACGTGAATCACAACATTCTTGTAACAGTTAATTTGCCTCAGGATTCTATGGACACACTCGTGTCAACGCTATCCACTCAGTCGCCGCAGCAGTGGAAGACGAAAACCATGGGGACTTCTTATTATGTCCAGTGACAATAAAAGCCCAATACAACCAGTCGCCGAACCGCTCTCTATTCATGAGCTTGGTGCTGTATTAGTACGGCACTATGGAATCCATGAGGGGCTATACAATGTCTTGGTTGAATTCCAAATTGGTGTTGGCCCCGTTGGACCAAAAGAAAGCCTAACACCGGGCGCAATGATTGGGGTTTCTAAGATCGGATTAATGGCTTCAACTGAGGCCGGACCTGCAACTGTGGATGCTTCAGAGGTCAATCCAAAGAAAGGGTCTCGCAAGAAATCCGATAAATAGCGTTGTGATTTGTGGTGCCCTGTCAGTCGGTTCAGTGTCGAAAGTGATGCTTGGGGTTTTTTTGAAGCGATCATTCTCAGCGGCCACTGTCGGACTCCCAGCCTGAATAGGCTTGTCCGCTAAGGCCGAGCCGGACGCTAGGTGGCGACCACCCAAACTGACCGTTACGGGTCGATATCGGCCACTCTCTCGGCGCAACTTCTAAAAGCGTCAACCTGCCAATTCGCAAAGCGCGGCTAAAGAACTCGGCTGAGCTGTCCCCTTTAGCCACGATTCTGCGCGCCCCGACTGACGACTAATCCCTCTACCAAGCCTCTGCCTAGAATCCGTCGCGCGAGCTGCCCCAAGGGTGTGATCCGGGCACCAGCGCGGCCTTGATCCCGGCTTTCTCGACGTCGGCCAGGGTTTTATAGAGTGTGGCTTCGTGTGCCAGGATGCTGCCTTTCATCACGGCCACATAGCGGGCCACGGTGTCGACATCGCAGGTGTACCCGCCGCCGGGGTCTTCGATGCTGCGCAAATTGCCGTCCCAATCCATAAAGAAACCGCTCATTTGTATCCTCGTTGATGGTGTTTTCTGGAATGCCATTTGTGTTTCTGGATCGCCACGTTAAATCGGTTTGGGCATTACGTTTGCTCCCTCTCCCGCTGGGAGAGGGTTGGGGTGAGGGCTGCGCGCTACGCGCCTCGCGATGACGGCTCAGGACGCTCAGGCTGCCGTCGCCAGCATTTTCTTTTTCTCCCCGCGCAACAGGCGCAGGCACTCGATGGTGGCGGCCATGTCCAGCGCGCTGTAACCGTCCTGGGTCTCGAGTTGCGGGTTGGCGCCGGCGGCCAGCAGCGCTTCCACCACGGCGTGCTTGCCGGTGGAGGCGGCGTACATCAGGCAGGTGGCGCCGTTGTCGTTCTGGTGGTCGATGCCGATGCCGGCGCGGATGAGCAGGTCCATGGTTTCCAGGCGCTCGCCCACGCAGGCCATCCACAGCGCGTTGTTGCCGTCGATGTTGGTGGCGGCGAGGTCGGCGCCGGCCTGCAGCAGTTCGAAAATGGCGCCGGTTTCGCCCGCCTTGCCGGCGCGCATCAGCGGGGTGATGCCGTTTGCAGCCGGGGCGTCGAGATCGTCGGTGGGATAACCGTTTGCCTGCAGCCATTGCGCAAGTTGCGGGCTGATGACGGGCGGCGCTGTGTTTTTCTGCGCGCGCTGCCAGGCGGCGAAGCCGCCGTCCAGGCTGTAGACCTCGGAAAAGCCGAAGTCGGCGAACATCTGGCCGTAGATCTGGCTGGCATTGCCGTGGTAGCAGTAGAGCAGCACCGGCGTGGCCGTGGGCGTGCCGACGAGGATGGCGTCGAGGTTGGCGCTGGACAGGCGGCGGGCGTTGGCGATGTGCGCCCGGTTGTAGTTGTCCGGGTCGCGCGAGTCCAGCACCAGCACGTTGTCGCGGCTGAGCACCTGGGCGGCGGTGGCGGTGTCGATGCGCTTGAAGCTTCTGTCCTTGCTCATGGGGTGTCCTCCATATTGCGGTCGGGGTAGGGCGGCAGGGTGGTGATGCGCGTATCGGTGAGCGCGCGCCCCACAGTGAAGTGGTAAAGCGACTGGAAGCGCTTGCCTTGCAGCCCCAGCAGTTCGTGGAAGGCATCGTCGAGGAAGCAGCCGATGCCGGTGCCGCGCAGCGCCAGGGTTTCGGCTTCCAGATAGAGCACGTGGCCGAGCAGGCCCGCTTCCCAGTGCAGCTGGCGGTAGCGCCAGGCGTCTTTTTGCACGTTGGTTTCGAACTCGGCCAGCATGCCCAGCGAGAAGCAGCTGTCGGCGGCGATCGACTGCGCGCAGCTCACCGCGCGCGCGACCTTGTTCCATTTGCCTGCCTGCAGGCGGTAAAGCGGCAGGGTGTCGGGGCAGCCTTCGGCTTTCTGCCATTCGAATTCGTCGCTCAGTTCCTGCCGCAGTCTTGATTCGGCCGCGGCCTCGCGCACCAGGATGTACAGCCCGGGCGGCACGCCGTCCACGCGGTGCACGAAAAACACCGGATGGATGGCGGGCGCGTAGTCCCAGATGTCCCACGGCGCCTGCGGGCGCGGCAGCAGGCTGTCGACCAGATGGTAGAAGTCGGCTGCTGGCATGGTGAACTGCGGGTCGAAGCGCTGGGCGCTGCGCCGGCCCATGATGACCTCGGGCGCGGGCAGGTGGGTGGCGGCGCTGCCGGGCGGGTAAACGCGCGGCGGCGCGGCGGCCTCGTCCTGCCTGCTTTCGGTGGCCGAGGCGACTTCGTCAATGACCGGCCAGTGGTACATGGGATGCGGGTCGAGGATGTTGGCCTGGCCGCGCCACTGGGTGTGGGCGGCGTCCCACGGCGCGGGTTCGAACACCGTCTGAGTACGGGCCGGGTCGACGAGCTGCGCGGGTCTTGTGAGTTGCACCAGCAGGTCCGGTTCCTCGCGCTCGGCATCGGCGTAGTCCTGGTCGCGTGCGGTGCCCAGCAGTTCCGCCAGGCGCCGGCTGTTGCAGCCGGCCACCAGGCGCACTTCCCAGCCCAGCAGGGCGGCGGCGTAGCGCAGCGCGGCCAGCGCATGGCCGACGTCGAGCTGGCAATAGCGGAAGGCGCGCTCGCCGTATTTCCAGGCTTCGCGCCAGTGGATGGAAGACAGCCCGATCCACAGGCCGGGCGGGTGCGTTGCCGTGGAGATGCAGCGCTGCTCCAGCACGTGGCTGCGGCTGGCGTAGTGGTAGAGGCCGGCGTCCAGCCCTGCGACGCCGTGCGCGATCACATAGGCCTCGGTCGGGTGCAGGTTGCCGCTCGACGGGTTGCAGCGCAGCGCCCAGCGGTCCGGCCCGTATTCCTTCCAGGCGGACAGCCCGAGCGACAGCTGCAGCAGGGCGCCGATCGAATCCAGGGAGAATTCGGGAGCCGTCCGGTCTTCGCCGCCATGAGCAAGCCGGCCCGCGCAAAGCGGCAGGCGGAAGGACGGGCAGCCCGCGAACGCGCGGAAGGGATCGGGCTGGCTGGTCCAGTCCAGCGTCTCGGGCCCGGAGGCATAGCGATCGGGCCGGTGCTTGGTGCGCTCGTGGTAGGCGATGGCGGTGTCGGCGGCGTTCATGGCGATGTTCGCTCGACCGGCACAAGCTGTAGGAGCGGCGCCTCGCCGCGATGGACGCGGTGCCTGCAGAAAATCGCGGCGGGGGCGCCGCTCCCACAACGAGAGAATTTGCCTTTCATTTTCATTTCGCATCGCGCCGGCAGGTTTGCAGATCGCCGTGTTCTTCGCGCACCAGCGGCGCGCCGATCCATTCCGCGACGCGTGCTGCATCGAAGCCGGCGATGCGTTTGCCGTTGCATTCCATCAAGGGCCGGCGGATCAGCAGCGGTTCGGCCAGCATCAACGCCAGGGCGGTATCCGCGTCGGTACGCTCCGGCACGATCTCACCGGATTTCACGCGCGGCGCAGCGCGGTTGAACCAGTCGGGGACGGGCAGCGCGCCGAAGAATGCGCGCAGCCGCACGGCGGTCCAGGATTCGTCGAGCAGGCTTTTCGCGACGACCTCGTGTCCCGCGTTCTTGAGCAGCAGCTTCTGCCGCGCATTGTTGGCGCAGCCCGGCTTCTCGTAAAAGATGAGCGTGCTCATTGCGTGTCCTTCCTGCCTGCCTGCGCGAGTCCGAGCAGCGCCTCGGTCTGCGTCTCGATGCGGCGCCGGATTCCCTTGTCCAGCTTCTTCAGCCAATACCCGGGAATGCCGGCAACCCCATAGGCCGCGCCCGCCAGCATGCCGGCCAGCGCCCCGTTGGTGTCGGCGTCCTCACCGTGATTCACCACCTCGGTCACGCAGGATTCGAAACCGTCCGTGCGGAAGAAGGTGTGAAGAACCGTCTGTACCGTATCGACAATGTAGCCCGATGCGCGTTTGGGGTAGGGGTCGAAGCGGAACAGCGGAAACTCGGCGATCAGGCGATTCGCTTCCGCGCGGCAGCCCTTGATTCCGCCGCCCCGAACCAGGGTTCGCGTCATCCTGCCGAGCGCCAGGGTCGCGGCGTCCGACAGGGGGTGGTGGTGGGTGATATGGCATTGTTCCAGGCTCGCGCGGCTGAACGCGCCATCGTCGTTAAGCGTCGCCAGCGCCAGCGGCAGGTTGCGCATGCAGGCGCCGTTGCCGGCATCGCCTTCCTGCGGCGAACCGGCCAGCGTGCCGTCCGTCATGTAGCGCTGGATGCCGCGGCGGCAGGTGTTGCCCACATCCACCGGCCCGGCCCTGAACCAGGCCACGAAGGCATCGGCGGCGGCCGTCGCGTTCCAGCCGCCACTGTCGATGAGCGACTGCCCCAGCGCCAGCGCCATCTGCGTGTCGTCGGTGGTCTGGCCCGGTTTGAGTTTGAGCCAGCCGCCGCCGACCATGTCGCGGTGCATGCCGTAGGCGTGCTGAATTTCGGCGGGCGTCATGAATGCAACCGTTGCGCCCAAGGCATCGCCGACGGCGAAGCCGAGATAGGCGCCCAGTGCACGTTCGTGTACTTCATCCGCTCTATGCTCCCGCAGCGCGGCAGCAGTCATGAAGTATGAATCGGAATGCCTGCGAGCTTGCGCCCCAGCATTCCATCCACCCTTCTGCGCACGGTTTCCACCGTCAGCGGTTTCACCAGCAAGCCATCGATGCCCGCGCCCTGGCAGGCTGCCACCAGCGGATCCTCGCGGTTGTCGGCCACCAGCAGAATCTTCGCGCTGGTCAGGCGCGACCGGATAAGCGGCAACACATCCATCCCGCGCTCGTGCACGACATCGATGCCCAGCAGGAGCAGGTCGGGCTTCCACTCGATGCTCTTGTCGAAAGCCGCTTCGAGGCTGGACAGGTCATGGGTCTCGTTCTCGTCGTGCAGCATGAACTGCAGCGCCATGCGTGTGATGTCGTCGTTGGCCACCACGAACAGGCGTTTGTTGTCCACCGCTTTTGCGCTCTCTACGCCGATTTGCATCGCACTTCTCCCGGGTGTCTTGTCTATGGAAATCAGGGAATAGCAAGAAGCGTTCCGGTGGCGCAGCCCATGGTCGCTGCGGGCTGGCTGCGCGAACGGCACGCAAATGTCGTGTCGCATGTCGGACAAGGCAGGGGCGAATGTAGGCTTAGTAACAAAGAATGAATGCCTGCGATCGGCCATGGCGGCAGGCTGGCGGGGTGCGGAAGCGTGGCACGCGCGTTGCTTCGATAGAACGACTAAAGGGGCCGCCATGATTTTCTCCCGCACCAGCCAATACGCCATCCAGGCGATGATCTACCTGGCCACCCAGCCGAGCGGGAAGCGGCTGCTGAGTCGTGAGATCGCGCAGAGCCTGGGCGTGCCGTCTCCCTATCTGGCCAAGATTCTTCAGGACCTGTGCCGGGGGAAGCTGCTGCATTCGTCGCGCGGCCGTTGTGGTGGCTTCAGTCTGCGCGCCGACGCCGGTAAGACCAGTTTGCTCGACGTCGTCCTGCTCACGGAAGGCGCCCGCATGGATCGCGAGTGCCTGCTCGGGCTCAAGGTCTGCCAGGACGAGACGGCCTGTCCCCTGCATCGCAAGTGGAAACCCGTCAAGAAGGAAATCCTCGCTAGCCTGGGCAGCATAACCCTGACCCGTCTTGCACAAGCTGTTCAAAGCGGCCAATACCGGTTGGCCGATCTGCCGCTGTCGCTGTCGCTGTCGCGGCGCTGAAGGTTTTTCTCCTTGTTTTTTCCCTTTGGGCTTGTCCCCTTCGCTACAGCTTTTCAGGTGTTTGTCGCGTTTGCAACAAGCGGCGCCGGCCTTTTGCGCAAACAAAATCACCATTCAAATCATGGCGTTAACAGGTTTTCAATTGGGTGGCACGGTCGTTGCTGAGTACTGGGCGTGCAGCGAATGTTTTGCCGGATCCGTATCCGAAATAAGAAGAAGAAGAAAAGGTGCGCAGCAGGATTTTTCGAGTCGGCCGAGTGCTTGCTGCCAGGGTGAATCGATTTTGAATTTTTAACTTAAGGAGATACACGTGGCTAAATTAAGGCAGATTGCCTTCTACGGCAAAGGCGGGATTGGTAAATCCACCACCTCGCAAAACACCCTGGCGGCTCTGGCCGACCTGGGCCAGAAAATCCTCATCGTCGGCTGCGACCCCAAGGCCGACTCCACCCGCCTGATTCTGCACGCCAAGGCCCAGGACACCATCCTGAGCCTGGCCGCCGAAGCCGGCAGCGTGGAAGACCTCGAGCTCGAGGATGTGATGAAGATCGGCTACAAGAACATCAAGTGCGTCGAATCCGGCGGCCCTGAGCCCGGCGTCGGCTGCGCCGGCCGCGGCGTGATCACGTCCATCAACTTCCTGGAAGAAGAAGGCGCTTACGACGGTATCGACTACGTGTCCTACGACGTGCTCGGCGACGTGGTGTGCGGCGGTTTCGCCATGCCCATCCGCGAGAACAAGGCGCAGGAAATCTACATCGTGATGTCCGGCGAGATGATGGCCATGTACGCCGCCAACAACATCTCCAAGGGCATTCTGAAGTACGCCAACTCCGGCGGCGTGCGCCTGGGCGGACTGGTGTGCAACGAGCGCCAGACCGACAAGGAACTGGAACTGGCCGAATCGCTGGCCAAGAAGCTCGGCACCACGCTGATTCACTTCGTGCCGCGCGACAACGTGGTGCAGCACGCCGAACTGCGCCGGATGACGGTGCTGGAATACGCGCCCGATTCCAAGCAGGCCCAGGAGTACCGCGACCTGGCGCAGAAGATCCACAACAACGCCGGCAACGGCACGATTCCGACGCCCATCACCATGGACGAACTGGAAGACATGCTGATGGAGCACGGCATCATGGAGCCGATTGACGAGTCCATCGTCGGCAAGACCGCCGCCGAGCTTGCGGCCGAAGCAGCCGCTGCGTAACGGAGCCCCGTCGCCCGGGCGCCGCTGAATCTTTCGGCGGCGCAAGGGCGGCGGACTCAACAGAGGGAGACCTCTGCCAAGGGCATCGCCGGCTTGTCGCAACGGTGCTATTCGCAGAGCTTTCCCGGGAACCGGGATGCCGGTGTTTAGTGTTCACATCAAACAGGAGGGCGAAATGAGCCTCACAGTCGAGCAAGTCAAAGAAAGAAACCAGGACCTCATCAAAGAGGTGCTGGAGGTCTATCCGGATAAAACCGCCAAGCGGCGCGCCAAGCACCTGGGCACCTTCGAGGAAGGCAAATCCGATTGCGGCGTGAAGTCGAACGTCAAGTCGATCCCGGGCGTAATGACCATCCGCGGTTGTGCCTACGCCGGTTCCAAGGGCGTGGTGTGGGGCCCGATCAAGGACATGATCCACATCAGCCACGGTCCCGTCGGCTGCGGCCAGTACTCATGGGCCGCGCGCCGCAACTACTACATCGGCACCACCGGCGTGGACAGCTTCGTCACCATGCAGTTCACCTCCGACTTCCAGGAGAAGGACATCGTTTTCGGTGGCGACAAGAAGCTGGAAAAGATCATGGACGAGATCCAGGTGCTGTTCCCGCTCAACAAGGGCATCACAGTGCAGTCCGAGTGCCCGATCGGCCTGATCGGCGACGACATCGAAGCGGTGTCGAAGAAGAAGTCCAAGGAATACGACGGCAAGACCATCGTCCCGGTGCGCTGCGAGGGCTTCCGCGGCGTTTCGCAGTCGCTCGGCCACCACATCGCCAACGACACCATCCGTGACTGGATTTTCGACAAGGGCGACAAGCATCCCGAGTTCGTCGGCACCCCGTATGACGTGGCCATCATCGGCGACTACAACATCGGCGGCGACGCCTGGGCTTCGCGCATCCTGCTGGAAGAAATGGGCCTGCGCGTGATCGCGCAGTGGTCCGGCGACGGCTCCATCGCCGAGCTGGAGAACTCGCCCAAGGCCAAGCTCAACGTGCTGCACTGCTACCGCTCGATGAACTACATCTCGCGCCACATGGAAGAGAAGTTCGGCATTCCCTGGGTCGAATACAACTTCTTCGGCCCGTCCAAGATCGAGGCGTCCCTGCGCGAAATTGCCAGCCACTTCGACGACAAGATCAAGGAAGGCGCCGAGCGCGTCATCGCCAAGTACCGCAAGATGATGGATGCGGTGATCGAGAAGTACAAACCGCGCCTGGCAGACAAGACCGTCATGCTGTTCGTCGGCGGCCTGCGTCCGCGCCACGTGATCGGCGCCTACGAGGATCTGGGCATGAATGTGGTCGGCACCGGCTACGAGTTCGGCCACAACGACGACTACCAGCGCACCACGCACTACGTCAAGGACGGCACCCTGATCTATGACGACGTGACCGGCTACGAATTCGAAAAATTCGTCGAGAAGATCCAGCCCGACCTGGTCGGCTCGGGCATCAAGGAAAAGTACGTGTTCCAGAAGATGGGCGTGCCCTTCCGTCAGATGCACTCCTGGGACTACTCGGGTCCGTACCACGGCTACGACGGCTTTGCCATCTTCGCCCGCGACATGGACATGGCGATCAACAACCCGGTTTGGGGCCTGACCAAGGCTCCCTGGAAGTAATCGAAACCATGTAGGTTGGGCTGCAAAGCCCAACGCCCGGAAGCGTCAGATGTTGGGCTTCCTTACGTCAGCCCAACCTACAAGTAAATTTAAGGAGTAATGAAATGACCCAGGACGTACAAAACGTAGTCGACCATTTCAACCTGTTCCGCAGTCCGGAATACAAGGAGATGTTCGCTGACAAGCGCAAGAATTTTGAATTCGCCCATCCCGACGACAAGGTCGAGGAAACGGCCGAATGGACCAAGGGCTGGGAATACCGCAAGCTGAACTTCGAGCGCGAGGCGCTGACCATCAACCCGGCCAAGGCCTGCCAGCCGCTGGGCGCGGTGTTCGCGGCCGTCGGCTTCGAGGGCACCATTCCCTTCGTGCACGGTTCGCAGGGTTGCGTCGCTTACTACCGCAGCCACTTCAGCCGCCATTTCAAGGAGCCGAGCTCCTGCGTGTCGTCTTCCATGACGGAGGACGCAGCGGTGTTCGGCGGCCTCAACAACATGATCGACGGTCTGGCCAATACCCATTCGATGTACAAGCCGAAGATGATCGCGGTCTCCACCACCTGCATGGCGGAAGTGATCGGCGACGACCTCAACGGCTTTATTTCAACGGCCCGTGAAAAGGGCAGCGTGCCGGCAGACTTCCCCGTGCCCTACGCGCACACCCCGGCTTTCGTCGGCAGCCACATCACCGGCTACGACAACGCGCTCAAGGGCATCGTCAGCCACTTCTGGGAAGGCAAGGAACGCACGCCCGGCGAGAAGATCAACTTCATCGGCGGCTTCGACGGCTACACCGTCGGCAACCTGCGCGAAGTCAAGCGCATATTCGACATGATGGGGGTGGATTACACCATCCTTGCCGACAACAGCGACGTGTGGGATACCCCGGCCGACGGCGAATTCCGCATGTACGACGGCGGCACCACGCTGGATGACGCCAAGGCTGCGCTCAATGCCAAGGCCACCATTTCGATGCAGGAGTACTGCACCGAAAAGACGCTGGACTACATCGCCAAAACCGGCCAGGAAACGGTGGCGTTCAACCACCCGGTGGGCGTGGCTGCGACCGACACCTTCCTGATGGAACTGTCGCGCATCACCGGCAAACCGATTCCCGATGCACTGACCAAGGAGCGCGGCCGTCTGGTGGACGCCATCGCCGACTCCAGCGCGCACATCCACGGCAAGAAGTTCGCCATCTACGGCGATCCGGACCTGTGCTACGGCCTGGCCGGCTTCCTGATGGAACTGGGCGCTGAACCGGTGCATGTACTGTCGACCAATGGCGGCAAGGCATGGGAAATCAAGATGCAGGCGCTGTTCGACAGCTCGCCCTTCGGCAAGGGCTGCCATGTCTACCCCGGCAAGGATCTGTGGCACATGCGCTCGCTGCTCAATACCGAGCCGGTGGATTTCCTGATCGGCAACACGTACGGCAAGTATCTGGAGCGCGATACCGGCACCCCGCTGATCCGCATCGGCTTCCCGGTGTTCGACCGCCATCACCACCACCGTTATCCGGTGTGGGGCTACCAGGGCACGATGAATACGCTGGTGTGGATCCTGGACAAGATCTTCGACGAAATGGACAAGAGCACCATCGTCCCGGCGAAGACCGACTACAGCTTCGACATCATCCGGTGAGTCGAGAGCGGAAAGCGGAGAGCTGAGAGCAGAGGGCGGTAAGCGGTCGGCCCGGTTGGGCCGGCCGCAAACCGGGTGCGACAGGGCCAAGGCCGGGAGCAGCGACCATGAGTACATTGAGCAGCAAGGTCCAGGAAGTCTTCGACGAGCCCGCCTGCGGCAAGAATCAGGCGAAATCGGAGAAGGAGCGCAAGAAGGGCTGCACCAAGCAATTGCTGCCCGGCGCGGCAGCCGGCGGCTGTGCCTTCGACGGCGCGAAAATCGCGCTGCAGCCGATCACCGATGTCGCGCACCTGGTGCACGGCCCCATTGCCTGCGAAGGCAACTCGTGGGACAACCGCGGTGCCAAGTCTTCCGGCTCCAGCCTCTACCGCACCGGCTTCACCACTGACATCAACGAACTCGACGTGGTCTACGGCGGCGAGAAGCACCTGTTCAAATCGGTCAAGGAAATCCTCGACAAGTACGATCCGGCTGCCGTGTTCGTCTACCAGACCTGCGTCACCGCGCTGATCGGCGACGACATCGAGGCGGTGTGCAAGGCCGCCACCCAAAAATTCGGCAAGCCCGTGATTCCGGTCGACGCGCCCGGCTTCGTCGGCAACAAGAATCTCGGCAACAAGCTGGCCGGCGAAGCGCTGCTCGACTACGTGATCGGCACCGAAGAGCCCGAGACCACGACCCCCTACGACATCAACATCATCGGCGAGTACAACCTGGCCGGCGAGCTGTGGCAGGTCAAGCCGCTGCTCGACGAAATGGGCGTACGCGTGCTGTCCTGCATTTCCGGCGACGCGAAATACAAAGAAGTTGCCTACAGCCACCGCGCCAAGGCAGCGATGATGGTGTGCTCCAAGGCGATGATCAACATCGCGCGCAAGATGGAAGAGCGCTACGAAATCCCCTTCTTCGAGGGCTCGTTCTACGGCATCAGCGACATGAGCGACTCGCTGCGCAACATCGCCAGGCTGCTGGTGGAGAAGGGCGCGCCTGCGGAATTGCTGGCGCGCACCGAAGCCATCATCCGGCGCGAGGAAGCCGCCTTCTGGCAGCGCATGGAGCCGTACAAGGATCGCCTCAAGGGCGTGAAGGTGCTGCTCATCACCGGCGGCGTGAAGTCCTGGTCGGTGGTCTCCGCGCTGCAGGAAGTGGGCATGGAAATCGTCGGCACCAGCGTGAAGAAATCCACCCTGGAGGACAAGCAGCGCATCAAGGAACTGATGGGCGAGGACGCCCACATGGTCGACGACATGACGCCGCGCGAAATGTACAAGATGCTGAAGGACGCGCAGGCCGACATCATGCTCTCCGGCGGGCGCTCCCAGTTCATCGCGCTCAAGGCCAAAATGCCCTGGCTCGACATCAACCAGGAACGCCATCACGGTTACGCGGGCTACGACGGCATGGTGGCCCTGGTGCGCGAGATCGACAAGTCGCTGAGCAATCCGGTCTGGAAGCAGGTGAGGAAGCCTGCTCCATGGGAGCAGCTTAGCCGAGAGTCGAGAGTCGGGAGCGGTGAGCAACCCCCGCCCGCTTCAGTCGCGACCCTCGGCTCTCCACTCTCGACTCTCCACTCTCCACTCTCCGCCCACGGCTAACTCATGGCCATCGTCACCCACATCAAGAAATCCTGCGCGGTCAATCCGCTCAAGATGAGCCAGCCGATCGGCGCGGCGCTGGCCTTCATGGGGCTGAACAACTGCATGCCGACGTTGCACGGATCGCAGGGGTGCACCGCCTTCGGCCTGGTTCTGTTCGTGCGCCACTTCAAGGAAGCGGTGCCGATGCAGACCACCGCCATGAACGAGGCCACCACCATCATGGGCGGCATGGACAACGTGGAGCAGGCCATCCTCAACATCCACAAGCGCGCCCAGCCGGCCATCATCGGCATCGCTTCCACCGGTCTCACCGAAACCAAGGGCGACGATGTGGACGGCTATCTGACCCTGATCCGCAAGAAGCACCCGGAGCTGGACGACGTGGCGCTGGTATACGTCTCCACGCCGGACTATGTCGGCGCGTTTCAGGACGGCTGGGCCAAGGCGGTGGCCAAGATCGTGAAGGAGCTGGCCGAGCCCGGCCCGACCATCGCCGGACAGGTGAACGTGCTCGCCGGCAGCCACCTCACCCCCGGCGACCTGGAAGAGATCCGCGAACTGGTGGAAGCCTTCGGCCTGACGCCGATCATCCTGCCGGATCTGTCGGGTTCGCTGGACGGACATATTCCGGACAACTTCAGCCCCACCACCCTGGGCGGCACGACGCTGGCGGAACTGCGCGCGTGCGGCGCCTCCGAGTTCACGTTCGCCATCGGCGAGCACATGCGCGAGGCCGCGCAGACCCTGCAGGACACATGCGGCGTGCCGTTCGAGGTGCTGGAAAGCCTCACCGGGCTCGACGCCAACGATCGCCTGATGACCCTGCTGGCGGAGAAATCCGGGCGCCCGGCGCCGAACAAATACCGCCGCCAGCGCAGCCAGTTGATGGATGCCATGCTGGACGCTCACTTTTATTTTGGTGGCAAGAAAATCGCCATCGGCGCCGAGCCGGATCTGCTGCTTGCCGTCGGCAAGCTGTTCGTCGGCATCGGCGCGGAACTCACCGCAGTGGTGACGACGACGCAATCCCCGGTGCTGGCACACCTGCCGGCGCAGGAGGTGCTGATCGGCGACCTGGAAGACCTGGAACAGCGGGCGCAGGGCTGCGACCTGCTGGTGACCCACTCGCACGGCCGCCAGATGGCGGAGCGGCTGAATCTGCCTTTCCTGCGCATGGGCATCCCCATGTTCGACCGCCTGGGCGCGGCGCACCAGGTGACGGTGGGCTACCGCGGGACGCGCAACCTGATCTTTGAAGTGGCCAACATGTTCATGGCGGCGGCGCACGAGCCGCAACCCGACGATTGGCGTCAGCCCGCATCGGAAGGAGCGGAATGTGGAAGTTGTACGCCGGCTGCGGCTCATTGACAGCGGCTCGGGTAAACCCTTTTCAAGCGGAGGCACTATGAAAGTAGCATTTTGCACACAGGACATGAAGCGGGTCGACGCCCACTTCGGCTGGGCGAAGAACATCGCCATCTACGACGTGTCGTCCGACGACTCGCGTTTCGTCGAGGCGATCCAGTTCGATGGCGACCTTGAGGAAGACGGCAACGAGGACAAGCTCGCGCCGAAGCTGGAAGCGATCAAGGACTGCGCCATTCTCTACGTGGCGGCGATCGGCGGTTCGGGCGCGGCGCGCGTGGTGGCCAGCAAGATCCACCCGATCAAGGTGCAGGAGCCGGAAGCGATCGACGACATCCTGGTGAAGCTGCAAGGCGTGCTGAAGGGAACGCCGCCGCCCTGGCTGCGCAAGGCGATCGAGAAGGGCCAGGAAAAGACATTCGATTTTGACGAAGATGAGGTTGAACAAAATGCTTAGTGCCGAAGCCACCGTTGCCGCTGCCGATCCGATGCAGTCGGCGTTCATGAAAGAGCTGATCAAGCAGTGGCGCGCCCAGGACGCTCACGGCGCGTGGGAGCGCAAGACCGACGCCAATCTGCTGGAGCCCTACATCATCACCAAAGAGCAGCGCAGGCAATTGCCGATCATCGGCGACCCCGATCCGGAAACCCTGTGGCGGATGGAGTTGTACTACAACGCCATCGGGCTGGCCATCGAGCGGCAGACCGGCGTCATGGTGACGCCGATGATGAAAATGTCCCACGAGGGTTTCGGCCGCATGGTGCTGCTGGCCGGGCGCCTGATCGCGGTCAACAAACAATTGCGCGACGTCAACCGCTTCGGATTCGAGAGCATGGAAAAGCTCGCTGAAGAAGGGGAAAAACAGGTTGCGGCAGGCGTCAGTATGGTGAATCAATTTCCCGACGCGGCCAGATATGAATAAGCCGCGTTGGTGCGCGGCGAGTGGGCGGATGTGAATCCAATCCGGGTTCAGGACGCCGAATGAAGCTGAAAAGGAGCAAATCATGGCTGTAATTCTTGAACGCGGAATGGACGTCGACGTACCCCATTGGATCGACATTATCGAAAACGAAGATTTCGAGCAGTATTTGGCCGGGATCGTGGCGAAGTCTGAAGGGAAGGACAACATGGAAGACAAGGAAACCCTCAAGGCAGAGGTGAAGAAACTCAATGCGCGCGCCATGGAGGCGCGCATGGCGCTGCACGACCTGTCGGAGGAACTGCCAGCCGGGCTGGAGACGGTGATGGACGTCGCCCAGAAAACGGTCATCGCTTTCCAGAGTCTGGATGCGGCGCGCAAGAAGCTCGCCGCCGCCACGTCGTGAGGTGAACCATGGGCAATCCGGTCACTATCACCCTGCCCGACGGGCGGAGCTGGACGCCGAAGTTCGTCCACGCCATCAACGAAGAGAAGTGCATCGGCTGCGGCCGCTGTTTCCGGGTGTGCGGGCGCGACGTGCTGCAACTCAAGGGCGTGAACGAGGACGGCGAATATGTCGAGGTCGCCCTGGACGACGATGACGATGACGAAGGCGAATACGAGAAGAAGGTCATGACCATCGCCAACCAGATGAACTGCGTCGGCTGCGAGGCGTGCGCCAAGATATGCCCGAAGAAGTGCTATGACCACGAAGTGATGGAAGCGGACTGACATGCGCCGCGGCATGATCGATTACGACGCGCTGATGCGCCATGCGCGCGACCCCGATGACATGCTCGCGCAAACTTTCGCGCGCGTCATGGTGGCGGCGGCGCGCGGCACGCTCGCCGCGCCCGGCATCGGCATGGGTCTGGACCGCACACGCTTCGGCGCGCTGGTGGCATGCTACTTTCCCGGTGCGGACGTGCAGTTGTTCGGCACACGCTGCGATCCAGCCGCACCCTGCGCCGACTGCACGCCGGTGCCCTCGGACGAGTTCGACGATCTGGTGCAGCTGCTGCTGGAACATCGCAGCGACGATGCCGAGCAGACCGAGTGGCTGGCCTACGCCGTCGCCAGCGGCTGCATGGGCGGCGACCATCTTTATCAGGACATGGGTCTGCCCGACCGCCAGGCCTTGTCGGATCTGATGGCGCGGCACTTCGGCACGCTGACGGCGAAGAACAGCGCCAACATGAAGTGGAAGAAATTTCTCTACAAGCAGTTGTGCGACCGTGCCGAAGTGCGCGCCTGCAGCGCGCCCTCGTGCCAGGTGTGCGTCGACTACCAGAAGTGCTTCGGCCCCGAGGACGACAGCGGGCTGGGCGCCTTGGCGGTGGCCAGCGGTAGGGCGGCCCGTGAAACGCAGCCTGTCTGAGGCCGCTTTCCGCAGGGCCTATATGATTCATAATCACCGAAGGTAAATTGCTGACAGGACCTCGCTGTGCATCACTCCCGGCTCGTATTCATATTCTTCAGCTTCTTCGCCGGCGCGGTATCCGCCGAAGAAGTGCAGGTCGCCGTCGCCGCCAATTTCGCGGCGCCGATGCAGGCCATCGCCACCGCCTTCGAAAAGGATACCGGCCACAAGGCGCGGCTCGCCTTCGGCTCTTCCGGCAAGTTCTACGCCCAGATCAAAAACGGCGCACCGTTCCAGGTGCTGCTCTCCGCCGACGCCGAGACGCCGGCGCGGCTGGAACAGGAGGGCATGACCGTTCCCGCCACGCGCTTCACCTACGCCATCGGCGCACTCGTCCTGTGGAGCGCCAGCGAGGACATGGTCGACGGCAGGGGAGACGTGCTCAGGAAGGGCGGCTACGCCCACCTGGCCATCGCCAATCCCAAGCTCGCACCCTATGGCGCAGCGGCTGTCGAAGTCCTGAAACAGCTCGGCCTGCTCGATGCCGTTCGGCCCAAGCTGGTGCAAGGCGAAAACATCGCCCAGACCTGGCAGTTCGTCGCCAGCGGCAATGCCGAACTCGGCTTCGTCGCGCGCTCGCAAGTCACCCGGGGCGGAAAGCTCAGCCACGGCTCCGCCTGGATCGTGCCGGCCAATCTCCACCCGCCCATTCGCCAGGACGCGGTGGTTCTGGCGAACGGCAGGGGCAACGCCGCCGCCGGCGCACTGATGGCTTATCTCAAGAGCGAGCAGGCGAAAGCCGTCATCCGCGCCTATGGCTACGGCATCTGATCAAGTGACGCGATGCCGAGTGACACGATATTGAGCGATACGGCGCTCTCCGCCGTCTGGCTGACCCTCCGCCTCGCCACCGTCACCACGCTGCTGCTGTTCCTCATCGGCACGCCCATCGCCTGGTGGCTGGCGCGCACCCGCTGCTGGCTGAAGGCGCCGGTCGGCGCCATGGTGGCCTTGCCGCTGGTGCTGCCGCCGACGGTGATCGGTTTCTATCTGCTGGTGGTGATGGGGCCGCAGGGGCCCGTCGGCCAGCTCACCCAGGCGTTGGGCCTGGGCGTGCTGCCGTTCACCTTTTGGGGCCTGGTCGTCGGATCGGTGCTGTATTCCATGCCTTTCGTGGTGCAGCCGCTGCAGAACGCCTTTGACGCAATCGGCGAACGTCCGCTGGAAGTGGCGGCCACCCTGCGCGCCGGGCCGTGGGACACCTTCTTCAGCGTGGTGCTGCCGCTGGCACGGCCGGGCTTCATCACCGCCGGCATCCTCGGCTTTGCGCACACCGTGGGCGAGTTCGGCGTGGTGCTCATGATCGGCGGCAACATCCCCGACAAGACGCGGGTCGTGTCGGTGCAGATATACGACCACGTCGAAGCGCTGGAATACGCCCAGGCGCACTGGCTGTCGGCGGGCATGCTGGCGTTCTCATTCGTGGTGCTGCTGCTTCTGTACGTGTTCAACCCGAACGGGCGGCGGCGATGAGCGAGGCCGGCACCATCCGGGCGCGCTTCCGCGTCGCGCATCCCGGCTTCGCGCTCGACGTCGACCTGCAATTGCCGGGCCGTGGCGTCAGCGCCCTGTTCGGCGCGTCGGGTTCCGGCAAGACCACCTGCCTGCGCGCCATCGCCGGTCTGGAGCACGCGCCGGGCGGCTATCTCAGTGTGAACGGCGAAGTCTGGCAGGACGACAGCCGAGGCGTGTTCCTGCCGACGCACCAGCGCCCGCTGGGCTACGTGTTCCAGGAAGCCAGCCTGTTTCCGCATCTCAGCATCCGCCGCAATCTGGAATACGGCATGCGGCGGGTGCCGGCGGCCGCTCGCAAGGTATCGCTGGACCAGGCGGTGGAACTGCTGGGCATCGCGCCGCTGCTCGACCGCATGCCGGACAGGCTCTCCGGCGGCGAAAAGCAGCGCGTCGCCATCGCCCGCGCGCTCGCCACCAGCCCGCGCATCCTGCTGATGGACGAACCGCTGGCCGCGCTCGACCTGAAACGCAAGAATGAAATCCTGCCCTATCTGGAACGCCTGCACGGCGAACTCGACATCCCCGTTCTATATGTCAGCCACGCCCCCGACGAAGTCGCGCGTCTGGCCGATCACCTGGTGGTATTGGAACAGGGCCGCGCGCTCGCCAGTGGCCCCCTGGGCGAGACCCTGGCGCGACTCGATCTGCCGATTCGTCTGGGCGAGGACGCCGGGGTCGTGCTGGAAGGGGAGATCGCCGAAATCGACGCCGACTGGCACCTCGCGCGCGTCGCCTTCGCCGGCGGCAGCCTATGGGTGCGCGACAGCGGCGTGCCGGTGGGCCAGCACGTGCGCGTGCGCATTTTGGCGCGCGACGTCAGCCTCGCCCAGGACGCCCACACCGACAGCAGCATCCTCAACATCCTGCCCGCCTGCGTCGAGCAACTGGCGGACGACGACACCCACCCGGCGCTGGCGCTGGTGCGGCTGAATGCCGGTGGCGTCCCGCTGGTTGCGCGCATCACGCGGCGCTCCGCCGCCAGGCTGCAACTGCGTCCGGGTCAGGCCGTGTGGGCGCAGATCAAGGCGGTGGCGCTGGTGGGGTAAAGGGTCGATCCCAGCCCACAAGTTCCTGGGTTGTGGTTTCTCACCCTGTTGTTCAGCATGAAGCCGAGCCGGGTTGCCGGAGGATTATTTCCGGTGGCTGAATGAGGGCAGTGGAAATCCTGTGGCAAGAAACCAGAATTTCTGGCTGCCATGCATGGCAGTGAAATGTCGTGGCTTGAATTGAACAGACAAGAATGATGGTCGGGGCGAGAGGATTCGAACCTCCGACTCCTGCGTCCCGAACGCAGTACTCTACCAGGCTGAGCTACGCCCCGAGGCAGATGGCGGGTTCAGTGATGTGCTGAACCCCGTTTGAAAAACCAACGAAAAACTAACGGGAAACTGCTGAAACGGCGCGGTCAGAAACTACGGTTAACCGCGAAAGCCGCTAATTGTAGCAAAGCTGATTTGGAATTTGAATCAGGTAAGCAAGAAATTGCTGTATTGGCGGTCTGAACTTCGCTCTGCGCGACTTCGCGGGTGTAGTGCAGGGCACGCGTATCCTTGATTGCAGCGAGCACGCTCTGGAATTCGGTGAGGCCGCCGTGCTCGATCGCCTGGCGGATGCTGGCGGCCTGTTCCGGCGTGCCGTGCTTCATCGCGTACAAGAGCGGCAGGGTGGGCTTGCCTTCGGCAAGGTCGTCGCCGATGTTCTTGCCTGTCTTGAGGAAGTCGCCGGAGTAGTCGAGCACGTCGTCGATCAGCTGGAAGGCGGTGCCGAGGTGCATGCCGTAGCGCGCCAGCGCTGTTTTTTCTTCCTCGGTGCCGCCGCCGATGACGGCGCCGAGCCGGCCCGCGGCTTCGAACAGCTTGGCGGTCTTGTAGCGGATGACGCGCAGGTAGTTCTCTTCGTCGATGTCGGGGTCGTGGCAGTTGAGCAACTGCAGCACCTCGCCTTCGGCGATGGTATTGGTGGCGTCGGACAGGATGCGCATGACTTCCATGTTGTCGACCGCGACCATCATCTGGAAGGCGCGCGAGTAGAGAAAGTCGCCGACCAGCACGCTGGCGGCATTGCCGAACAGGGCGTTGGCGGTTTTGCGGCCGCGCCGCAGTTCCGATTCGTCGACCACGTCGTCGTGCAGCAGGGTGGCGGTGTGGATGAATTCGACCACTGCGGCGAGTTCATGGTGCGCGCGTCCCTGATAATTGAAGCAGCCGGCCGACAACAGCACCAGGGCCGGGCGCAGCCGCTTGCCGCCGCTGTTGATGATGTATTCGGAGACCTGACGGATGAGCGCCACGTCGGAATACAGGCTTTGGCGGATGACATGATCGACGGCGTGCATGTCGTCGGCCAGGTAGGATTGCAGGCTCTCCAGGGACACGATTCGGGCTGGTTATTGGATAAGCCCGCAATGGTAGCAGTCCCGCCGGGCTTTTTCATCGCGCGATGTATTCAAATAGCCTGCCAAAGGGTTTGACTTGTTTTGGCAAGACCGATAGAATCTCGCGCTTTCCTGGGTTCGAATTGGTTGGAGACCCCCCATGTACGCAGTCATCAAAACCGGCGGCAAGCAATATCGCGTGAGCGCCGGTGACAAACTTAAAATTGAAAAGCTCGAAGCCGAGATCGGCAGCGAGATCACCTTTGATCAGGTGCTGATGGTGGGCGATGGCGCCGACATCAAAATGGGCGCGCCCATGCTGCGCGGCGCCACGGTTACGGCCACTGTGCTGAACCAGGCCCGCGGCGACAAGATCAAGATTTTCAAGATGCGCCGCCGCAAGCACTATCGCAAGAGCCAAGGCCATCGCCAGCACTTCACCGAAGTGCAAATCGGCGGCATCACCGCATAAGGAGCACATACCATGGCACACAAGAAAGCAGGCGGCAGTTCGCGTAACGGTCGCGATTCGGAGTCGAAACGTCTGGGCGTGAAGCGCTACGGCGGCGAACTGGTTCTGGCAGGCAACATCATCGTGCGTCAGCGCGGTACCCAGTTCCACCCCGGCGACAACGTCGGCATCGGCAAGGACCACACCCTGTTCGCCAAGGCGCACGGCACGGTCAAGTTCGAGATCAAGGGCGCTGCCCGTCGCCGCACGGTTCGCATCGAGCCGGTTGCAGTTTAATTGACTCGACAGCCTGAGTTGATTTGAACTGAATCCGATTCGTTCGCCAAAAAGCCCTGTCCGCCGGATGGGGCTTTTTTGTTTGTGCAGAATTAATTAGGCTATCTCCACTATGAAATTCATCGACGAAGCCAAAATACAGGTCATCGCTGGCAACGGCGGAGATGGCAGCGCTTCGTTCCGCCGCGAGAAGAACATTCCATTTGGCGGCCCCGATGGCGGCGATGGCGGTCGCGGCGGCAGCGTGATCGCGGTGGCCGACCGCAACATCAATACCCTGATCGAGTTTCGCTTCAAGCGCAACTTCAAGGCGCAAAACGGCGAAAACGGGCGTGGTGCGCAGTGCTACGGCAAGGGCGGCGAGGACCTCATCGTCCGCGTGCCGGTGGGCACCGTGTTCACCGACAGCAACAGCGGCGAAGTGGTGGCCGACCTGGCCGCGGACGGGCAGACGGTTTGCCTGGCCCGTGGCGGCAAGGGCGGGCTGGGCAACCTGCATTTCAAGTCGAGCACCAACCGCGCGCCGCGCCAGCACACGCTGGGCGAACCGGGCGCGGAATGGGAACTGGAGATGGAACTGAAGGTGCTGGCCGACGTCGGCCTCTTGGGCATGCCGAATGCGGGCAAGTCGACCTTCATCCGTGCAGTGTCGGCGGCGCGCCCCAAGGTGGCCGACTATCCGTTCACCACGCTGGCGCCCAATCTGGGCGTGGTGCGGGTGGACAGCGAACGCAGTTTTGTCATTGCCGACATTCCGGGGCTGATCGAGGGCGCGGCCGAAGGCGCCGGGCTGGGTCACCAGTTCCTGCGCCATCTGCAGCGTACGCGGGTGCTGCTGCATCTGGTCGATATTTCACCGCGCTGGGAAGACGGGGGAGACCCGGTGCACGAAGCGCGCGCCATCGTCGAGGAACTGCGCAAGTACGACCAGAGGCTGTATGAAAAGACGCGCTGGCTGGTGCTGAACAAGATCGACATGGTGGACGAGGCCGAACGCGAGGCCGTGGTGGCCAAGTTCGTTGCGGACTACGAATGGACCGGCCCGGTGTTCGCGATTTCTGCGCTCGACGGCACCGGCTGCACGGCGCTGACCTATGCGGTCATGGATTATCTGGACACGCAGGCAGCCGTGATCCTGGAGGGCGATGAGCCCGCGGCGGATTTGCCGGCCACGGAGCCGCCCGCCGCCGCCTAAGCCGCCTGCGATTCGGCGGGCGGCGTGTCGCCGCCGACCCGCTTCCAGTCGTTTTCATGCAACGCCACCTGATATTTCGCCCAGCGGGCGAATTCCGCCGGGCTGCAATGGCCCTTCTTGCGGCGGCAGGTGCCGGCAATCCCCTTGAAGTGAATGACCCGCTCGCCGGTCTCGGCGTCGGTGGCGATTTCGGCCAGCTGGCGCACGCCCCAGGTGCGGCCATAGGCGCCGTTGCTGTAGAAGAATCCAACTTTCAGTTCGTTGAGAATCATGTCGTGATGCGTCGGTAAATATCGGTGACTTTCACCGGTAATTGTCGCACGTCATCGAGAATGATGTAACGCGCGGCGCCGTACATGTGCGGCAGGTAGTCGCGCGCGTCGCGGTCGAGCGTGACGCAGAAGGGATGAATCCCGGTGCGCGCCGCTTCCTGCAGCGCCATGCGCGTGTCCTCGATGCCGTACTGGCCGCGGTAGACGTCGAAATAATCGTCCGGGCGGCCGTCCGACAGCGTCACCAGCACGCGGGTCCTGGCCTCGACCTGGTTCAGCAGCTTGGTCATGTGGCGCAGCGCGAAGCCCATGCGGGTGTATTCCTGCGGGCGGATGCCGGAGATGCGCGCCTTCACCTCGTCGCCGTAGCGTTCGTCGAAGGTCTTGATGCGGAACAGTTCGCAGCGCTTGCGCGTGGTGCCGGAAAAACCGTAGATCGCGTAGCGGTCGCCCAGCAATTCCAGCGCCTCGCACAGCAGGATCAGCGCCTCGCGTTCGGCCTCGTTGATCCAGCCCTTGGTCGAGCCGCTCATGTCCACTAAAAAAGCCACCGCGATGTTGCGCTCGGCACGGTGCAGGCGCACGAACAGGCGGTCGCTCATCTCGCGGCCGTCCTTCGCGTCGGCCAGCGCCTCGATCAGCGCGTCAAGGTCGATTTCGTCGCCCTGGGTCTGGCGTTTGTCGAGGCGGTTCTCGTCGCGCAGCGCCTCGAACTTGCGGCGCAGGTGCTTCACCACGCCGGCATATTTGTCGAGCGTGTCGCGATAGAAGCTGTCGTGGACCGGGGTGACGGTTTTTTCCCGCATCACGCACCAGTTCTTGCGGTAATGCTGGCGGCCGTAGTCCCACTCGGGAAACAGCTCGGCGCCTTTCTCGTGATAGGTGCCGTGCCATACGGCATCGGGATCCTCGGGCTGGTCGAACACGCGATTCGCGTCGTATTCGCCGTCGCCCGCCGGGGTCAGGTAGTCCGGGGGGATCTCGCCGAAATCGAGATAGACCGAGGTCAGCAGTTGCTTGACGCCTTCGGGCGGCGCGATCGGGGCGTCGTCGAGGGTAATGTCGAAGTCGAGCAGGCCGTTTTCGTCGCGCGGCGTCACGTCCAGTTCGGGCGGCGCTTCGGGGGCTGAGTCGGGTTGGGCAGCGGCGTGCTCCTCCAGCAATTCGGCCAGCTTGATGCGCAGCCGCGCCTTTTCCTTGTCCAGCCGGACAGCGCGGGCAGCGGCGATCGCATCCGGACGCAGGCAACCCTGGTCGCTCCATTGCGGGCAGTCGGCCTCGTCGTAGGCCGCGCCGAGCAGGGCCAGACTGTCGTCCTGCGTGGCCTGGTCCGATGCCAGCGCCGCCTCGAACCGCTGCCAGGCTGGCGGCAGCACGGGGTCGAGCTCGCCACGCAAACGCTGCATCTGGCGGTGCAGGCCGGGCAGTTCGCGCGCGATGCACGCAGTCAAGCGCAGCGTTTCCAGTGCGTGGAGGCGGGCAAGGGCGCGCTCGGGATCGGCGTAGCCAGAAGCAACGGCCGCATGGTCGATGCGCAGGCTGCCGAAGCGGGTCTGCGCCCACAAGAGCGCGACGGTGGCCTTGGCGAGCTGAAAGTTGTCGTCCAGATTCGGCAGGGCGGCGATCAGCGGCGGCAGCACGATGCGCTCGCCGTCGGTCCAGGCGGCGTCGCCCTCCTCGAGTTTCAAGCGGCGACCGGAGAGGCCGCAGACGAAGTTGCCCAGCACCGGCGCGATGTCCTCGAACAGCGCACCGGCCGCGTCGTTCGCGTGCTGCGTGTCGTCGAAGCTGTCGACCTCTTCCATCACCCTGAGCGCGGTCTGCAGACCGGTGCGGTCGAAGATGTCGCAGGTGTGCACCGCCCACGCTTCCAGCAGTCGCCGCTCCATGCGCGGTAGCAGCGCCGGCGCGCGGCGGCCGAACTGCCAGGCCAGCGTGATGTGGGTGGAGGCGATGCGGCGAATCCAGCCGAGGATGAAATCCTGCTCGTCGCGCGTCAGCGGCTCAAGCTCGGCGGCAAGCTGCTCGACCTTGAAATAGGTGAATTCGGTTTCCAGCCAGACATGGAGGCTGGCCTCCATCTCGGCGGCTGTTAACGGCGGCTGCGCCATCAGGTGCCCATCAGAAAATCGATGAGGAGAGTTCCTGTATCGCCTTCAGCATGTCGGCGTCGTCGGTGACCGCCTGCGCGACCGCTGATTTGCAGGCCGTCACTGGGGAGACGCCATCGGCGATCAGCTTGCCGGCGTGCACCAGCAGACGCGTCGAGGCGCCTTCTTCCAGGCCGCTGCCCTTGAGGTTGCGCGTCATCTGCGCGAAGCGCACCAGATTGTCTGCGATGGCGTCGCTGACGCCGGATTCGGTGGCGACGATGCGGCGTTCGAGCGCGGCCGACGGGTAGTCGAATTCCAGCGCGACGAAGCGTTGCCTTGTCGATTGCTTCAGATCCTTCAACACGCTCTGGTAGCCGGGGTTGTAGGAAATCGCGAGGCAGAATTCTGGCGGCGCCTCGACTTCCTGGCCGAGTTTTTCCATCGGCAGGGTGCGGCGGTCGTCGGCCAGCGGATGGATCACCACCATGGTGTCCTTGCGTGCCTCGACGACCTCATCCAGATAGCAGATGCCGCCTGCGCGCACGGCGCGGGTGAGCGGGCCGTCGACCCATACGGTTTCGCCGCCCTTGACCAGATAGCGGCCGACCAGATCGGAGGCAGTGAGGTCGTCGTGGCACGACACGGTGATCAGCGGACGCCTGAGGCGCCAGGCCATGTGTTCCATGAAGCGCGTCTTGCCGCAGCCGGTGGGTCCTTTCAGCAGCACCGGAATCTGTTGGCGGTAGGCAGCCTCGAACAGCTGGATTTCGTCGCCAACCGCTTCGTAATAGGGTTCTTTTTCGATCAGGTGCTGGGCAGGGTCGAGGGTGCGTGCGTTCATGGTCGGGAGGCTTGTTCAGAAGCAGCCGGATTGCTGTTTCTTGCGTTCGAGTGCTTTGACTTCCAGATTCCACTCGTCCATCTGCTTTTGCGTATAGCCCTTGCGCCGCGCCGCATCCATTTTGTCAAACACGCGCCCCAGCTTGTCGGTCAGCGTGTCGCATGGGTTCGCCGCGGCGCGTGCAGCAGGTTTCGTGGGAGCACGCTGGGTTTCGATGCGGATGAGGGCAGGCTCGATGGCGCTGGCTGCCTCCTTGGGAGGGGCGGGCAGGGCCGGCGCCTGAACAGGCTGCGGAGGCACCGGGTCTGGGGTCGGCGCGGGGTCGATTTCCACTTTGTGCGCTTCCTGCGCGTTGCGGCAGGGCAGGTTGGAATAGGTGACCTTGCCCCCGGCGTCGAGGCACTTGTTGAGCGTGGCCTGCGCCGACGCGCCTGCGGGGAGCAGGGCGGGCAAGACGAGCAGGACAAGTGCAAGCAAACGCATGAGGGGTCAGTGTTCGCCTGAATACTTGTCGTCTTCCAGTTCCATCTTTTGCTGGAACCCGGCTTCCTTATCCTGCTCGGCCAGGGCGCGCTTGCGCGCCAGACGTTTTTCATACGCCCCCGGGTGCTGCTCGACAAAATCTTCGCCGAACAGCGCGTGGCGCAGGAAATTCAGGCCGAAGTCGAGCAGGGCTTCGTCGTCGGCGATCAGCAGCGCCATGACGTCGACCGGGATGTCGTAGGTGTCGTTGAAGCTCGGGCTCATGACAAACGCACGGAAACGGTCGACGTCGTAGCTCGCCATGAAGAACAGCTGGTTGGACACGGGCGTCGGCTTGCCGATGGCGGGTCCGGCCGATTTGCGCTTGACCACCAGTTGGCGCCAGGCATGGGCTTTTTCATCGTATTCGGCCACGCCCTGTTCGCGGCGGTATTCCTCGATGGTCTGGGTCTTGTCCTCGAAGTGGCCGAGGCAATGCGGCTCCTTCACCATGGCGTAGGCGCTGCGGTCGACGTATTCGTCGGAGCGGCGCATGGTCAGCAAGGCGACCGGGTAGTAACGGCAGGCGGTAGGACGATCCTCATAGACGCCGCAGCCTTCGGGGGTCATGAACTGGCAGGCGGTGCCGCCCTCGACCGGGTTCAGCTTGATGCCGGGCATGCCGTCCTTGTCCATCTCGAACGGCACTGAATACTGCTTGAGGAAATCACCCGACGACATGTCGAGGCGTTTTTTCAGGCGCAGCACGTCATAGGGCGTCAACGGAATGTCGATGTTGCTGCAGCAGGCGTTCCAGCATTTGACGTTGCGATGGCAACGGAATTGGAACTGCGCGTTTTCCGCCAGCATGATGGGTTTGACCGGACTGCCCCCAAACGGGGAGTCGTTGATCATGTCTTTGAATTCGTCTTCGTTCATCTCTTACTGCCTTTCGGGGGCGAACCCCACTTCATCAAACACACAAGCGAAAGCGCAAGGGTACGCGCTTTCGGCTGGATGCTGAACAACCCTGCATGCCTTGCTGTTATTGAATCCGGAAAAAAACCGGGCGCCATGAAGGCGCCCGGAGTTTACTGCATCACCGATGACTTAGTGAGCAGCGGGCTTGAACAGCTTGGACTTGTCGACCAGATCCACGTGGGCGCGCTTGAAGCAGTTCCACTGTTTGGAGTTCTTGTCGTAGACCGAGTTCACGAAACAATGCCAGTTTTCCTCATCGACAAAGTTCTTGTCCATGCGGTAGTAGAAGCCGGGGTAACGGCTTTCCTGACGGAACTGGATGTGCTTCATGTGGGCTTCAGCCGTCAGGATGCGGTGGTAGTTTTCCCACGCGCGCAGCAGTTCGTGCAGGTCTTTCGCACGCATTTTCTCTGCGTCTTCCTTCAGCATGTTCAGCTTGTCTTCAGCCACACCCAGCATGTTGGCGTTGGTCGTGTAGTAGGTCGCGACGCCGGCCACATACTCGTCCATGATCTTCTGCAGACGGAACTGCAGCATCTTGGGGGTGATGTAGTTGGGGTTGACGTCGATCGCCGTGGTGTAGTCCTTGTGCTCGAGGTAGGTACGCACCGGCTTGTAGATGTCTTCCACCAACTGCTCGACGGAGGTGTCGAGTTCGGGTTTCCAGTCCTTGTTGTCGATGCAGTACTTGACCATCGACTTGGCGCACATGCGGCCTTCGGCGTGCGAGCCGGAGGAGAACTTGTGGCCGGACGCGCCCACGCCGTCGCCGGCAGTGAACAGACCCTTGACCGTGGTCATCGAGCGGTAGCCCCAGCTCCAGCCCTTGGGCAGGTGTGCCGGAATCTTCGCTGCGTCAGCGTGGTCTTCGCTGGTCGGTGCGCCGAGGTCGGTCGGACCCGACACCCAGATGCCGCAGCAACCGGAGTGGCTGCCCAGCAGGTAGGGTTCGGTCGGCATCAGTTCGGAGTTCTTCTTCTCCGGCTCGATGTTCTCGCCCACCCAGATGCCGCACTGGCCGACGCACATGTCGAGGAAGTCTTCCCAGGCTTCGGCTTCCAGGTGCTTCACTTCGCGCGGGGTCAGCGTTTCACGCAGTTTTGCCAAGGCGGTCACGGTGTCCATGTAGATGGGGCCGCGGCCTTCTTTCATTTCCTTCAGCATCAGGTGGTTACGCAGACACGATGCGGGAACGGCTGCCTGCCCGTAGGGGGGGTAGTCGTTCAGCAGCTCCTTGTTCTTCACCATGTAGACTTCGCCGTACGCGTTCACAGCTTGCGCTTTGAACAGCAGGAACCAGGCGCCGACCGGACCGTAGCCGTCCTTGAAGCGGGCGGGCACGAAGCGGTTTTCCATCATGGTCAGTTCGGCGCCGGCTTCGGCAGCCATCGCGTAGGTCGAACCTGCGTTCCACACCGGGTACCAGGCGCGGCCGGTACCTTCACCGACGGAGCGCGGACGGAAGATGTTCACGCAACCGCCAGCTGCCAGCAGAATGGCCTTGGCCTTGTACACCACGACTTTATGGTCGCGGGTCGAGAAGCCGACGGCACCGGCGATGCGGTGGGGGTCGTTCTTGTCGTTGACCAGCTTGACGATGAAGATGCGCTCTTCGATGCGGTCCATGCCGAGCGCTTTTTTGGTGGCTTCAGCGACGATCCATTTGTAGGATTCGCCGTTGATCATGATCTGCCACTTGCCGGAACGCACGGGTTTGCCGCCGTCCTTCAGCGCGGGCAGGCCCTGGGCGCCGTCATGGCGCTCGCCGTTTTCGTCGGTCTTCCAGATCGGCAGGCCCCATTCTTCGAACAGGTGCACGGAATCATCCACGTTGCGGCCCAGGTCATAGGCCAGGTCGTCGCGGGTGATGCCCATCAGGTCGTTGGAGACCATGCGTGCGTAGTCAGCGGGATCCTGCTCGGAGCCGATGTAGGTGTTGATCGCGGACAGGCCCTGCGCCACGGCGCCGGAACGGTCCATCGCAGCCTTGTCGACCAGCTTGATTTTAAGATCGATGCCCATCTCGGCCTTGGCAGCGTCTGCCCAGCGCATGACTTCGTAGCCAGCACCGCAACACGCCATGCCACCGCCGATCAGAAGGATGTCCACATCCTCTTGGACAACTTCGGGATTACCAAATTCTCCAGCCATTTCAATTACCTTTCTAGTTAACCGGGATTACTTACGGATCAGTTCGGCGGGGTTGCCGGCACGGTAGCCGCCCATCATTTCCCGGGTGAACGAACCCGTGGTTTCGATATCGGCCATCTTGGGCATGGGCTTGCCGCCGTAGCAGTCAATGGAGCCTTCGGGGGTGGTGCGGATCGGGAACTTGAAGCGCTTCAGGGTGCCGTTGCGGAACTTGATCGTCCACATGATGGAGTCGGAACCGCGCAGCGGCTGCACCATGCCGCCCAGCGGCACGACGTCGGCGTAGTGACGGACTTCAATGGCTTGCTGCGGGCAAATCTTCACGCACGAATAGCACTCCCAGCACTGCTCCGGCTCCTGGTTGAACGCGCGCATGGCGTGGCCGGTTTCCGAACCGTCCTTGTCCAGTTTCATCAGGTCGTGCGGGCAGATGTACATGCAGGCGGTCTTGTCCTGACCCTTGCAGCCGTCGCACTTGTCGGTACGAACATAGGTTGGCATTACAGTCTCCTAAAGTTAGCTAACAATCCGCGTACGTCGCGGTCCGATTAGAACTGAACCCGTCCTTGGCCGGGGCGATTCGCGAATCCGCTTCCGGTAGGCTCGTGTCCTAAAACCTTGCACTGTTCGAGTGCTGCTGCGAACAGTGCGAAACCCCTTCCGGCATGGCTGCCGGAAGGGAAAATCATGCTGCCGAGTGGCCTTTCAGCTCGACCTTGACGTTTTGCTCGGCGGAAAGACCAGCGTAGTACTTCTGCAGCACTTTCGCGACTTCCGGACGGCTGAACTCAACCGGCAGGTCCTGGCCTTCGGACAGCATCGAACGCACCTTGGTGCCGGACAGCAGGATGCGGTCGTCCTTGGTGTGCGGGCAGGTGCGCTGCGAGGCCATGCCGCCGCATTTGTTGCACCAGAAGGTCCAGTCGATGTTCATGTTGACGGTTTCGAGCGAACCCTTCGGGATCTCGTCGAAGATCTTCTGCGCGTCGAACGGGCCGTAGTAGTCGCCCACGCCGGCGTGGTCGCGGCCGACGATCAGGTGCGAGCAGCCATAGTTCTGGCGGAACAGCGCGTGCAGCAGGGCTTCGCGCGGGCCGGCATAGCGCATGTCCAGCGGGTAGCCGGCCTGGATCACGGTGTTGGGGGCGAAGTAATTGTCGACCAGCACGCTGATCGCTTCGGAACGCACTTCGGCGGGGATGTCGCCCGGCTTCAGCGCGCCCAGAAGGGAGTGGACCAGCACGCCGTCCATGGTCTCGATGGCGATCTTCGCCAGATATTCATGGCTGCGGTGCATCGGGTTGCGGGTCTGGAAGGCGGCGATCCTGGACCAGCCCATTTGTTCGAACTTGGCGCGGGTCTCGGCCGGGGTCATGAACTGGTCGCCGTACTCTTCCTTGAAGCTGCCGGTGGACAGGACCTTGACCGGGCCGGACAGGTTGTACTTGCCCTGTTCCATGACCATCTTGACGCCGGGATGCTCGAGGTCGGTGGTCTTGTAGACCTGCATGCACTCGTGGGCCTTGTCGATGCTGTACTTCTCGGTCACCTTCATGGTGCCCATGATCTCGCCGGACTCGCCGTCGACCAGGGCGATGTCGTCGCCGGCTTTGATGGTTTCATCATCCGTGGACAGGGTGACCGGGATCGGCCAGAACAGGCCGTTGACCATCTTGTAGCCGTCGCACACGCCTTCCCAGTCGCCGTGGGTCATGAAGCCGTCCAGCGGAGTGAAGCCGCCGATGCCCATCATGATCAGGTCGCCGGTTTCGCGCGAGCTCATCTTGAGCTTGGGCAGCGAGGCAGCGCGGGTTTTCTCGGCGGCGAGTGCGTCGCCCGTCAGCAGCAGGGGTTTGAGTTCACCGCCACCGTGGGGGCGTACCAGTTTGGACATGCTGTCTCCTCAGACTTTATGGGGGTATTACAGGCTTGGCAGGATAGCACCCGGTCCGGCGCCTGAATAATCCTTTATTTTTATTTGAGGATAAGCGGGTTTGATATTCGACTGCAGAATCGAAAAAGCCCGGATGAACCGGGCTTTTTCTTTTTTAAACAATAATTTATGCGTCGAAGAACGCGGGCATGTCGGTCTGCTCGGTCTTGATCACGTCGACCCAGGCGGGTTTGGTGTCGGCTCCGGCGGCAGCCAGCTTCTTGGTTTCTTCGTAGAGCATTTTCCAGCGGTTATACAGACAGTCGCTGACCTTGCGCATTCCCGAGTCGAAATAGGAGTTGTGCAGGTCGCCGATGGTGCGGGTGAAGGATTCCATCTGCTCCAGCAGATTGTGCGGATAGCCCTGGCGGTTGGGGTCGGCGTACTTGACCATTTCACGCTTGACCGCGCGCACGAAGACTTTCTGGCCTTCGGTGAGATCGGCTTCGGTGCGGGGCGCGCCGCCGAAATTCATGACTTCCTGAATGAAACTGTTCAGGCGTTCGCCGAAATCGAAGTTGGCGTAATCGACGTTTTGCATAAAGCCTCCATTGACTGATGATGCGCTTGAAACTGGACCTGCATCGGCTGATTATCCCACGCTGCGGGATGCCGCTGTCTAGCCACTTGGCGGGGCTGGCGTGGGATTATTGCCTAAGCCCTTGAATCCAGCGGGAATAAATTTTGTCTGCCAGATGGTGGAGTTGGGCGGTGCGGGCGGGCAGGTCCGATTGCATGGCCGCAACCGACTGCACGCCGGGACTGTCGCTGGCAGCGATCTCGGCGGCGCCGTTGTCGCACCAGCTGGCGATGAGTTCGGGCGTCATTTCGACGTGGCACTGCATGCCGATATGGCGGTCATCCAGCACATAGGCCTGGTTGGCGCAAAAGGCGCTGTCGAGGATGCGGGTGGCGCCCGGCGGCAGGCTGAAGGTTTCGCCGTGCCAGTGGAACGCCAGCATGGATTGCGTGGTGTCGCCCAGCCAGGGGCGGGCGGCCTCGGCATCGGTGATGCGTACATCGCCCCAGCCGATTTCCTTAAGTGGATTGGGGCCGACCGAGCCGCCCAGCGCGCGGGCCATCAACTGCCCGCCCAGGCAGTGGCCGATGACCGGAATGTTGGAGGCGACGGCTTCGCGAATCAGCGCCAGCACTCGCGGAATCCAGGGCCGATCGTCGTTCACGCTCATCGGCCCGCCCATCAAGCAGACGCCGGAAACGCCGTTAAGGGTTTCAGGCACGGCGTCACCCGCGTCGATGCGTACCAGTTTCCAGGGAATGCCGTGTTGATCCAGGAACGTGGTGAAATACCCCGGCCCTTCGGTGGGGGAATGACGAAAAATCAGAACAGGATGCATGATGGCTTTCAAGCAAACAACAAACACGCTCTACCCGCAAGGGGCAGGCCGTGATTGTAAAGCCGCTAAAGCGGCAACAATCACGCTCATCTTAGCCGCCGGGATGCTTTCCTGCACGACGGCGTGGGCGACGAGCGTGTCGGTAGTGGGCCTGTTCAAGGACAAGGCCATCGTCAGCATCGACGGCGGCAAGCCGCGCACGCTCTCCGTAGGGCAGACCATGGGAGGGGTGAAACTGCTCGCTGCGGATTCGGACAGCGCCCAGTTCGACGTCGACGGCAAGCGCCGCGCCTTGAGCATGGGGCAGTCGTTCGCGGGGGGCACGGCGATGGGCGAACGCCAGAGCGTATCGCTCACGGCCGATGCGCGCGGCCACTTTGCCGCGTCGGGTTCGATCAATGGCTATCCGATGAGCTTTCTGGTCGACACCGGTGCCACGGCGATCGCCATCAACGCGGCCGAAGCCACGCGCCTCGGACTCGACTACAAGCGCGGCCAGGCGGTGGGCGTAGGCACGGCAGCGGGCATGGTGCCTGCGTGGCGCGTCACCTTCAACACGGTGAAGATCGGCGGCATCAGCGTCAACCAGGTGGAAGGCCTGGTGGTGGAAACGGGGCTGAATGTGCCGCTGCTGGGGATGAGTTTTCTCAACCGGATGGAAATGCTGCGCGACGGCCAGACGATGACGCTGACCAAGCGTTATTGATGGCGCGTATTGCCAATGAAACAAGGCCTGCAATTGCAGGCCTTGTTTCATTGGGGGGCAAGTCAGGCGGCTTTGCGCTTGTGGCTACGGCCGCTGCGCTTAACGTTCGCTTCGCTCACGTTAGCCTACGTCGCAACGCGCCGAGGCGGCTTGTGGCTTCGCCGCAAACTAAGCCTTGCTTCGTTTGTCGCGCTCGATCAGTGCGTACGCCGAGTGGTTGTGGATGGACTCGAAATTCTCGGCTTCCACCACGTAGGCATCGATCAGCGGTTCGGCGTTCATCGCGGCGGCGACGTCGCGCACGATGTCCTCGACGAACTTGGGGTTGTCGTAGGCGCGCTCGGTGACGTATTTCTCGTCCGGCCGCTTCAGCAGGCCGAAGAGTTCGCACGAGGCCTGGTCTTCCACCTTGCGCACCAGGTCCTCGATCCACAGGAAGCCGTTGGTTTTCGCGGTGACGGTGACGTGCGAGCGCTGGTTGTGCGCGCCGTAGTCGGATATCTTTTTCGAGCACGGGCACAGGCTGGTCACCGGCACCAGCACCTTGGTGGTGTGGGTGAACTGGCCTTTCTCGATGGAACCGATGAAGGTGACTTCGTAATCGAGCAGGCTCTGCACGCCGGAAACGGGGGCGGCCTTGTTGACGAAGTAGGGGAAGGTCATCTCGATATAGCCCGATTCGGCTTCCAGGCGCTCGACCATTTGGCGCAGCATGCCTTCGAAGTTCTCGACCGAAATCTCGCGCTCGCGCGTATTGAGGATTTCGATGAAACGCGACATGTGCGTGCCCTTGAAGTTGTGCGGCAGGTACACGTACATGTTGAAAGTGGCGATGGTGTGCTGGACGCCGTCGTTCTTGTCCGCGACCCGGATCGGGTGGCGGATGCTCTTGATGCCGACCTTGTTGATGGCGATTTGCCGCGTGTCGGCCGTGCTTTGCACGTCGGGCATGCAAACAGCGGTGTCGCAAATCTGGTTCATGGCAGGCTCCTTGATCGTTGCAGTTTAGACTCAGTATAAACTGCAAGAATAGTTGAGTAAACTACTCGGGCATACGTTCTTTCAAGGGCTTCAGCCCTTAGAAAGTCGGAGTCCCCTTGTGGGGTAATAGGGTTATCCGGCGCCGCACGGCTGCTTCGATTCCCGCTGCGTCGAGACCGCAGTCCGCCAGCATTTTCGAGGCGTCGCCATGTTCGATGAAAGTGTCGGGCAGGCCCAGGTGCAGGATCGGCATGATGACGCCGAGTTCGGCCAGCGCCTCGGCCACCCCGGCGCCGGCGCCGCCCGCAATGGCGTTTTCTTCCAGCGTGACCAGCAGACGATGGCCGTGCGCCAGTTCGCGCAGCAGGTCCACGTCCAGCGGTTTCACGAAGCGCATGTCGGCCACGCTGGCGTCGAGCGCCTCGGCGGTGGCCAGCGCAGGGGCGACCAGGCTGCCGAAGGCGATCAGCGCCACGTCGCGGCCGCTGCGGCGCAGCACGCCCTTGCCGATTTCGAGCGGTTCGAGGCCGGATTCGATTGCGGCGCCGCAGCCGCTGCCGCGCGGGTAGCGCACCGCCGACGGGCCGTCGTGCAGGAAGGCGGTGGTCAGCAGGCGGCGGCACTCGTTCTCGTCCGACGGCGCGGCGATCAGCATGTTGGGAATGCAGCGCAGGAAGGACAGGTCGAAGCTGCCGGCGTGCGTCGGGCCGTCGGCACCGACCAGCCCGGCGCGGTCGATCGCCAGCATCACCGGCAGATCCTGCAGGGCGATATCGTGGATCAACTGGTCATAGGCGCGCTGCAGGAAGGTCGAATAAATCGCCACCACCGGCTTCACGCCCTCGCAGGCAAGGCCGGCGGCAAAGGTCAGCGCGTGCTGTTCGGCGATGCCGACGTCGAAATAGCGCTTCGGGTAGTCCTGCGAGAAGCGCACCAGGCCGGAGCCTTCGCGCATCGCCGGGGTGATGCCGACCAGCCGCGTGTCGGCGGCCGCCATGTCGCACAGCCAGTCGCCGAACACCTGCGTGTAAGTGGGCTTGCCGCCGGTTTTTTCAGCGATGCCGTTTGACGGGTCGAAGCGCGACACGCCGTGATACAGGCAGGGGTTGGCTTCGGCAGGCTCGTAACCCTTGCCTTTTTTGGTGACGACATGGAGGAACTGCGGGCCGCTCAACTGCTTGATGTTGGAGAGGGTTTCCAGCAGCACGTCGAGGTCGTGGCCGTCGATCGGGCCGATGTAGTTGAAGCCGAATTCCTCGAACAGCGTGCCCGGCGTCACCATGCCCTTCATGTGTTCTTCGGCGCGCTTGGCGAGTTCGCGGATCGGCGGCGCGACGGACAGCACCTTCTCGCCGGCACGGCGGGCGGCGGCGTAGAACTTGCCCGACATCAGCCGCGCCAGGTAGTTGTTGAGTGCGCCGACATTGGGCGAGATCGACATGTCGTTGTCGTTCAGCACCACCAAGAGTGGCAAGTCGGTGGCGCCGGCATTGTTGAGCGCCTCGAACGCCATGCCGGCGGTCATCGCGCCGTCGCCGATGACCGCCACGGCGCGCTGGTTCGATCCCAATTGATGGAAGGCCTCGGCCATGCCGAGCGCGGCCGAGATCGAGGTGCTGGAATGGCCGGTGCCGAAGGCGTCGTATTCGCTTTCGGCGCGGCGCGGGAAGCCGGCAATGCCGCCGCCCTGGCGCAGGCCGGCCATCGCTGCGCGGCGTCCGGTGAGAATCTTGTGCGCATAGCTCTGGTGGCCGACGTCCCAGACGATGCGGTCCGCCGGCGTGTCGAATACGTAGTGCAGCGCCAGGGTCAGTTCCACTGCGCCCAGGTTCGAGGCCAGATGGCCGCCGGTATGAGCGACGGAATCCACCAGGAATTCGCGCAGTTCGGTCGCGAGTTGAGGTAGAGCGTCCGGCGGCAGGGCGCGCAAATCGGCCGGGGTGTCGAGCGTGTCGAGCAGGGGAGTGGTCATCTTAAAACGTCCGTTCGACCACGAAATCGGCCAGCTGGCGCAGCCGTGCGGCGGGCGCGCCAAGCGTGTCCAGCGCGGCGTGGGCGTCGGCGCGCAGTTCCTGCGCCAGTTCGCGTGCACGCGCCGCGCCGAGCAGGCTCACATAGGTCGGCTTGTTGTGGGCGGCATCCTTGCCGGCGGTCTTGCCAAGCGTGGCGGTTGGCGCTTCGGCGTCGAGCACGTCGTCGACCACCTGGAAGGCGAGCCCGATGCACT
>JBAVWB010000159.1:0-25544 GCA_049697615.1 Thiobacillus sp.
GTAGGAGGCCCGCCCTCGGGCCGATTTTCGCACCCCGGCACGCTCCACGGCATCGGCCCGAGGGCGGGCCTCCTACAAGACCCGTGGCTCCTGTGGGAAGCCACGCAAGGGGGAAGGCCGTGGCTGTAAAGACGCTAAGCGTCAACAACCGCGCACCGGCGCCTCGCCGCGATTTTCGGGCTTGGGGGGAACGTCTCAGGCCAGTGCCTGGGCGATGCGCTTGAGCGCTTTTTCCAGATTGGCCTGCGAGGTGGCGAAGGACAGGCGGATGTAGCCTTCGGCGCCGAAGGCCGAGCCGGGGACGACGGCGACGTCGGCGGATTCCAGCAGGTATTCGGAGAAGGCGATGTCGGTGCCTTCTTCGATGACGTCGCGCGCCAGCAGGTTCATGATTGCGGGGCGCACGTCTGGGAAGGCGTAGAAGGCGCCGCCGCTGTCCACGCAGTGGAAGCCGGGGATGGCGTTGAGCGCATCGACGACGTAGCGATGGCGCGTCTTGAAGGCGTCGAGCATGGGGGTGATGCAGCCCTGGTCGCCGTTCAGCGCGGCTTCGGCGGCCACCTGCGAGATCGAGGTGGGGTTGGAGGTGGACTGCGACTGCACGTTGGTCATGGCGCGCAGGATGGCCTCGGGGCCCGCCGCGTAGCCGATGCGCCAGCCGGTCATCGAATAGGCCTTGGAGACGCCGTTCAGCACCAGGGTGCGGTCGTAGAGGTCGGGGCAGGCGTTGAGGATGTTGACGAAGGGCACGTCGTCCAGCCGGATGTGCTCGTACATGTCGTCGGACGCGATCAGCACGTGCGGGTACTTCCTCAGCACGGCGCCCAGCGCGGCCAACTCGTCGCGGGTGTAGACCGCGCCGGTGGGGTTGGACGGGCTGTTGATGACGAACAGCCGGGTTTTCGGCGTGATCGCCGCTTCCAGCTGCGCCGGGGTGATCTTGAAGCCCTGCTCGATGCCGGCCTCGACGATCACCGGCTTGCCGTCGGCGAGGATCACGATGTCGGGATACGACACCCAGTAGGGCGCCGGGATGATGACCTCGTCGCCGGCGTTGACCACGGCCTGCACCAGGTTGAAGAAGCTCTGCTTGCCGCCGCACGACACCAGGATCTGCTTGGGCGTGTAGTCGAGGCCGTTGTCGCGCTTGAACTTGGCGATGACCGCCGCCTTCAGGCCGGGGGTGCCGTCGACCGCGGTGTATTTGGTGAAGCCCGCGTTGATGGCCGCGATCGCCGCGTCCTTGATGTGCTGCGGGGTGTCGAAATCGGGTTCGCCGGCGCCGAGGCCGACAATGTCGCGGCCGGATGCCTTGAGCGCGGCGGCGCGGGCGGTGACGGCCAGGGTGGGAGAAGGCTTGATGGCCTGTACGCGGCGGGAGAGTTCCACAGTGATTCCTTCATGCACCCCGTGGAGACGGGATGCTACTATCGACAAGTTTTAGGCCGCGCGATTTTACCTGTGTTCGTCACCTTCCCCAATAGCCCCTTCCGTCTCTTCAAGCCATTCGAACCCGCTGGCGACCAGCCGCAGGCCATCGCCAAGCTGATCGAGGGAATCGAGGACGGCCTGGCCTACCAGACCCTGCTGGGGGTGACCGGATCGGGCAAGACCTACACCATGGCCAACGTCATCGCGCGGACGGGGCGGCCGGCGCTCATCATGGCGCCCAACAAGACGCTGGCGGCGCAGCTGTATTCGGAAATGCGCGAGTTCTTCCCGGAAAACGCGGTCGAGTATTTCGTGTCCTACTACGACTACTACCAGCCCGAAGCCTACGTGCCGGCGCGCGACCTGTTCATCGAAAAAGACTCCAGCATCAACGAGCACATCGAGCAGATGCGGCTCTCCGCGACCAAGTCGCTGCTGGAGCGGCGCGACACCATCATTGTCTGCACCGTGTCGGCGATCTACGGTATCGGCGATCCGTCCGACTACCACAGCATGATCCTGCTCCTGCGCGAGAACGAGAAGATGACGCAGCGCGAGGTCATCACGCGGCTGACGCAGATGCAGTACGACCGCAACGACATCGAGTTCAAGCGCGGCGTGTTCCGCGTGCGCGGCGACGTCATCGACATCTTCCCGGCCGAACACGCCGAGACCGCGATCCGCGTCGAGCTGTTCGACGACGTGGTGGAAACCCTGCACCTGTTCGACCCGCTGACCGGGCAGGTGCTGTCCAAGGTGGCGCGCTTCACCGTGTTCCCGTCCAGCCACTACGTCACGCCGCGCGAGACGACGCTGCGCGCGATCGAGAAGATCAAGGTCGAACTGCGCGAGCGGCTGGAGTGGTACTACGCCAACGGCAAGCTGGTCGAGGCGCAGCGGCTGGAGCAGCGCACCCGCTTCGACCTCGAAATGATGCACGAACTGGGCTTCTGCAAGGGCATCGAGAACTACTCGCGGCACCTGTCCGGGCGCCAGCCGGGCGAGCCGCCGCCGACGCTGATCGACTACCTGGCGAAGGACGCGCTGATGTTCATCGACGAGTCGCACGTCACCGTGACCCAGGTCGGCGGCATGTACAAGGGCGACCGCTCGCGCAAGGAAAACCTGGTCGACTACGGCTTCCGCCTGCCGTCTGCGCTCGACAACCGGCCGCTCAAGTTCGAGGAGTTCGAGGCGATGATGCCGCAGACCGTGTTCGTCTCGGCGACGCCGGCCAAGTACGAGGCCGAGCACGCCGGCCAGGTGGTCGAGCAACTGGTGCGTCCGACCGGCCTGGTCGATCCGATGATCGAGGTGCGCCCGGTGGGCACCCAGGTCGACGACCTGATGAGCGAGGCGGGCAAGCGCATTGCCGTCGGCGAGCGCGTGCTGGTCACCACGCTGACCAAGCGCATGTCCGAGGACCTTACCGATTACCTCGCCGAGCACGGCATCAAGGTGCGCTACCTGCATTCGGATATCGACACCGTCGAGCGCGTCGAGATCATCCGCGATCTGCGGCTGGGCGTGTTCGACGTGCTGGTCGGCATCAACCTGCTGCGCGAGGGCCTCGACATTCCGGAAGTGTCGCTGGTGGCGATTCTCGATGCCGACAAGGAAGGCTTCCTGCGTTCCGAGCGTGCGCTGATCCAGACCATCGGCCGCGCCGCGCGCCACCTGCACGGCACTGCGATCCTGTATGCCGACCGCATCACCGATTCGATGCGCCGCGCGATGGACGAGACCGAGCGCCGCCGCAACAAGCAGATCGCCTTCAACACCGAACACGGCATCGTCCCGCGCGGCGTGGTCAAGCGCATCAAGGACATCATCGACGGCGTGTACGACGCCGACGCCACGCGTCAGGAGCTCAAGGCGGCGCAGACGGTGGCCGAATACAAGGTATTGGACGAAAAGACGCTGACCAAACGGGTCAAGAAGCTGGAAAAAGAGATGCTGGACGCGGCGAGGAACCTGGAATTCGAAAAGGCTGCGGAACTTCGCGACCAGTTGAGGCAACTCAAGCAGGTGTTATTTGGCGTGGAAGAACATGACTAAAGTTTTAATGGTGTGCATGGGCAATATCTGCCGTTCGCCGATGGCGGAGGGCATGCTGCGCAAGGCCCTTCAGGACGCCGGCCTGGATCGGCACATTGAGGTGGATTCCGCCGGCACCCATGCCTATCACGTCGGCTTGGCGCCCGACCCGCGCGCGCAGCAGGCCATCCGCCAGCGCGGCGTGGACATCGGCCAGTTGCGCGGCCGCCAGGTGGAAGACGCGGATTTCGAGCGCTTCGACTACCTCCTGGTGATGGACGGCGACAACTACAGCAAGCTGGTCCAGCGCGCGCCGGCGCAGCACCACGGCAAGATCCGCCGGCTGCTGTCGTTCAGCCGCAAGTATCCCAACCTCGACGTGGTCGATCCGTATTACGGCGGCGCCCGGGGCTTCGAGGAAAACCTCGACATGATCGAGGACGCGGTGCAGGGCCTGATCCGCGAGATCACCGGCGAGAACCGGGTGAAGATGCGTTAGGGCAGCTGACCCTTCCCTGACGTTCGCCGCATAAAAAAACCGGGGCCGCTTCAAGCGGCCCCGGTTTCGTTTGCGGCTCAGGCTTTATTTCGCCTGGGTTTCAACCTGCACCAGCGGTTCCTGCGCTTCGCTCACCTGCGGACGGGTGCGCCGGCGGGTGGGGTGGGGCGCAGACGTCGCGGTCGTTTCGGCGAAGCCGGTGACCGGCTCCGTGGTTTCCACCTGCATCAGGCTGACCGGCTGCTCGGCTTCAGGCCGGGTTGCGGGACGGCGGCGGCGGCGCGGACGGCCTGCTTCGCCGGCTTCGGCTGCGATGGCAGCAGCACCCTGGGTTTCCACCTGCTCCAGATTCGCCTTGCTGACCGCCAGATCCGCCAGGATGGTGGCGGCGGAGGCCGTCACCGGCGGCAGCGATGCGCCGGTCACGGCGGTCGTTTCCAGCTGCAGGCTTTGCTGCGCGGGAGCGGCCGCTGCGGGGGCCGGCTTCGGCGCACCCGCGATTTCGATGATGGCGTGGAAGCCGGCGACTTCGACCATGGCCTGCGGCGTGCCCTCGGCCATGCCTGCTGCGGCTTCCGGACGGGCCTCACGCGGGCGGCGGTTGCCGCGGCCACGGCGGCTGCGTCCTTCGCGTTTTTCTTCGCTGCCGGGTTCGCGCGGGGCTTCGACCGGCTCGGCTGCGCGCGGTGCGGCTTCAGCCTCGGGACGCGGTTTGGGCTGACGCGGCGGACGCGGTTGCTTGGCCTGCTCGCCACCCCGGGCTTCGCGTGGTTCGGTATGACGTGCTTCGCCACGCTCGCTGCGGGGTTCGCCACGACCTTCACCGCGGCCGCGGCGCTGGCCGGGCTTGCGGTCACGGCCGCCCGAGCGCTCGCTTGGACGTTCGCCGCGTGTCAGGGCGGGAGCCGGTTCGGCTGCGGGCTTGGCACCCGCCGGCGCTTCTTCGCCGCGCTTTTTCAGCCAGCCGAAAATGCGCTCGAACAGGCCGCCCTGTGCCTGCGTTGCGGCCGGCACGACCGGGCGCGCGGCGGGCATGGGCTGAGGCGGCGCGATCGATTTGACGGCGGCCACCTGGCGTGCCGGCGCAGCTTCCTGTGCCGTCTGGTAGATGGCTTCGACTTCCGGCAGGGTGGCCATCTTGTAGCTCGGCTCGGCCGCGCCGCTCAGGTTGAGTTCATCGTGGCGCAGCCGGGCAATGGTGTAGTGCGGGGTTTCCATGTGGACGTTGGGGATCAACACCACATTCACCTTGAGGCGCGATTCGAGCGTATGGATGTCGACGCGCTTCTCGTTGAGCAGGAAGGTGGCGACATCGACCGGCAACTGCACGTGCAGTGCGCCGGTGTTTTCCTTCATCGCCTCTTCCTGCAGGATGCGCAGGATGTGCAGCGCCGACGATTCGGTGCCGCGGATGTGGCCGGTGCCGTGGCAGCGCGGGCAGGGGTTGTAGCTGGTCTCGCCGAGCGAGGGCTGCAGCCGCTGGCGCGACATTTCCAGCAGGCCGAAGCGCGAGATCTTGCCGGTCTGCACGCGGGCGCGGTCATGATGCAGCGCATCGCGCAGGCGGTTCTCGACTTCGCGCTGGTGCTTGGGGTTCTCCATGTCGATGAAGTCGATCACGATCAGGCCGCCGAGGTCGCGCAGGCGCATCTGGCGGGCGATTTCGTCGGCCGCTTCGAGGTTGGTGTTGTAGGCGGTCTGCTCGACGTCGCTGCCCTTGGTGGCGCGCGCCGAGTTGACGTCGACCGACACCAGCGCTTCGGTGTGGTCGATGACGATCGCGCCGCCGGCAGGCAGGTTGACCTGGCGCGAATACGCCGACTCGATCTGGTGTTCGATCTGGAAGCGCGAGAACAGCGGAACGTCGTCGCGGTAGAGCTTCACCTTGTTGACGTTGTCCGGCATCACGTGCGCCATGAACTGCTGCGCCTGCTCGTAGATGTCTTCGGTATCGATCAGGATTTCACCGACATCCGCCGAGAAATAGTCGCGGATGGCGCGGATCACCAGGCTGCCTTCCTGATAGATCAGGAAGGCGCCTTTTTGCGAACCGGATGCGCCGTCGATGGCTTTCCACAGGCTCAGCAGGTAGTTCAGGTCCCACTGGAATTCCTCGGCGGTGCGGCCGATGCCGGCGGTGCGGGCGATCAGGCTCATGCCTTCGGGAATCTCGAGCTGCGCCAGGGTGTCGCGCAGTTCGTTGCGTTCCTCGCCCTCGATGCGGCGCGAGACGCCGCCGCCGCGCGGGTTGGTCGGCATCAGCACGACATAGCGGCCGGCCAGCGAGACGTAGGTGGTGAGGGCGGCGCCCTTGTTGCCGCGTTCGTCCTTTTCCACCTGGACCAGCAGTTCCTGGCCTTCCTTCAGGTTTTCCGGGACGCGGCCGCCGTTGGGCAGGCAGGCACGGGAAATTTCCTTGAACGGCAGAAAGCCGTGGCGTTCGCAGCCGTAATCGACGAATGCGGCTTCCAGGCTGGGCTCGACGCGGGTGATGACACCCTTGTAGACATTGCCCTTGCGTTGTTCTTTGCTGGCGGACTCGATGTCAAGGTCGACGAGCTTCTGTCCGTCGACGATGGCAACCCGGAGTTCTTCCGCCTGGGTTGCGTTGAAAAGCATGCGCTTCATTGTTTACTCCCGCGCGCGTGCATACGGGACAGGCCAGACTGCCGCCTAGAGCGGGCGGCTCATGCGATCACGGATTGGGTAAGGTGAAATGGCATGGAGTTAAGGTGTCCTGTTCCTGGAGAGTGTCGCCGGCTAAGCCGGGGCGGTCTTTCCGGTTCCCGTCGGAGGCTGCGCCTCGGCGTGAACACATATTTCGTATGCTTGTTGTCGCGTCATTGATAACATCGCTGCTTTGCCGACTGGCGGGGCGGGTGGTTTCGACTGTTCGCGCCAACAAAAATGTTTGCTGGGCGGCAGGAATCCAGACGGGCCGGGCAGTCGGCGGCCGGTGAGCGTTGTAACCGGCGTGAAATCTAAAATTACCGGCATAAATGCCGGGCAAACAGGTCAGGCAAAACTCGGCCTGAACCGGCGGTAGTGTATATGAAAAAGAATGACTTAGAGAAAGATTCGGTCCGGCGGCTGAAGATCGACGACAGCGCCGATGGCCAGCGTCTGGACAACTTTTTGATGGCGCGGCTGAAAGGCGTGCCGAAAAGCCGCATCTACAAGCTGGTACGGGGCGGCGAGGTGCGCATCAACGGCGGCCGGGTCGAGGTCAGCTATCGCCTGCAACTGGGCGACGAGGTGCGCATTCCGCCGGTGCGCGTGGCCGTGCCGGTCATTACTCCCGCCACCCATCTGCCGCAGGGCGGCATCCGCCTGGTGCCGCATATCCTGTACCGCGACGACGCCCTGATTGCGCTGAACAAGCCGGCCGGCATGGCGGTGCATGGCGGCAGCGGCATTTCGCGCGGGGTGATCGAGCAGATGCGGCTGGAACTGCCGGAATGCCGCTACATGGAGCTGGTGCACCGGCTCGACCGGGAGACTTCCGGCGTGCTGCTGATCGCATTGAAGCGGCGCGCCCTCACCGGGCTGCACGCCGCGATGCGCGACGGCAAGATCGAGAAGCGCTACCTGACGCTGGTGGCGGGACGCTGGCCGAATCCGGTGCAGCACGTGAAGCTGCCTTTGCACAAGCGCGTCACCGACGAAGGCGAAAAGCGCGTCACCGTGCGCGACGAGGGCCAGACCGCGCACACCATCTTCCGCCGCCTGCAAAGTTTTGCCGATTTCACCCTGCTGGAAGCGGAACTGAAGACCGGGCGCACCCATCAGATTCGCGTGCACACCTCGCATCTCGGGTTTCCGATCGCGGGGGACGACAAATACGGCGATTTCGAACTCAACAAGCGGCTGATGAAGCAGGGGCTGAAGCGCATGTTCCTGCATGCGGCCCAGCTGAGCTTCGAGCACCCCATTTCGGGCGAGCGCATGCTGATCGAAGCGCCGCTGCCCGCTGAACTGGCTACATTTCTGGACACTTTGAATGCCCAAGCAATTTGATTTACTGATTTTCGACTGGGACGGCACCCTGATGGATTCCGCCGGGGTGATCGTCGATTCGATCCAGCGCGCCTGTGAGGACATCGGCCTGCCGGCGCCGAGCGACCGCGCGTCGCGCCAGATCATCGGCTTGGGGCTGATCCAGGCGCTGCAGACCCTGCTGCCGGACCTGCCGGCGGACGACTATCCGCGCCTGGTCGAGCGCTACCGCCACCATTACCTGGGCCGCGACGCGGAAATTCCGCTGTTTACGGGGGTGCCCCAGGGCATCCGCGATCTGCATGAAAGCGGCTTCACGCTCGCCGTGGCCACCGGCAAAAGCCATCTCGGCCTGTCCCGCGCGCTCGAAGCCAGCGGCCTGGGATCGTGGTTTGCCGCCACCCGCTGCGCCGACCAGACGCATTCCAAGCCGCATCCGGCGATGGTGCTGGAACTGATCGATGAACTAGATGCCGATCCGGCCCGCACCCTGGTGATCGGCGACACCAGCCACGATCTCCTGATGGCGTCGAATGCCGGCGTGGCAAGCCTGGGGGTGACCTATGGCGCGCACGAGGCGGGCGACCTGCATCCGCATGCGCCGCTGGCGCTGATGGACAGTTTTGTCGAGGTGCACGCGTGGCTGAACGCGAACGCCTGATCTGCGCTTCATCCGATCTTGCCGAGCTGGGTAAGGGCATGCGTTTCGAGGTGAGTCGCCACGGCAAGCCGCAGCAGGCGTTCGTGGTGCGCTACGACGGTCAGCCGCATGCTTTCCTCAACCAGTGCGGCCACGTGCCGGTTGAACTCGACTGGCAGGAGGGGGAATTCTTCGACGACTCGCGGCTATACTTGATCTGCTCCACCCATGGCGCGCTTTACCACCCCGCAAGCGGCCAGTGCGTGGGCGGGCGCTGCGCCGGGCGTGGCCTGATTCCTTTGCCGGTCGTCGAGCATGACGGCCATGTGTACCTGATCGAAACAGTCTGATGGAAGAACAACAATGAGCGAACCGGAAAAAACGCCCCCTGCAAACTGGGAACGTGCCGTCCTGGAAAAACTGGCCCTGTCGGCGATCCAGGAGCAGCGCCGCAGCCGCCACTGGAGCATCCTCTTCAAGACACTCGGTTTTCTGTACCTGTTTATCGTGCTGTTTCTGGCAGCCGGCTGGTTCGGTGGCGACGGCGTGTCCATCAAGGAGCACACCGCGCTGATCGATCTGCAGGGCGTCATCTCGGCCGACCAGACCAGCGCCGACTCGGTGATCAGCAGTCTGCAGGGCGCCTTCGAAGACAAGAAAACCAAGGGCGTGATCCTGCGCATCAACAGCCCCGGCGGCAGCCCGGTGCAGGCCGGCCAGATCTACGACGAGATCAAGCGCCTGCGTGCGCTGAATCCGAAGGTGCCGCTGTACGTCGTGGTGGACGACATTTGCGCCTCGGGCGGCTATTACGTCGCCGTCGGCGCCGACAAGATCTTCGTCGACAAGGCGAGCATCGTCGGCTCGATCGGCGTGCTGATGGACGGCTTCGGCTTCACCCAGACCATGGAGAAGCTCGGCGTCGAGCGGCGGCTCCTCACCGCCGGTGAAAACAAGGGCTTCCTCGATCCGTTCTCGCCGGTCGACCCCAAGCACGAGGCATTCGCCAAGCAGATGCTGGAAGAAATCCACGGCCAGTTCATCGGCGTGGTGCGCGAAGGGCGCGGCAAGCGCCTGAAGGAAACCCCCGAGATGTTCAGCGGCCTGGTATGGAGCGGCGAGAAAAGCATCGAGCTCGGTCTTGCCGATGGCCTCGGCAGCGTCGAATCGGTTGCGCGCGACGTCATCAAGGCCGAGGACATTGTCGACTACACCCGCCAGGACAGCCTGGTCGAGCGTCTCGCCGGCCGCCTGGGCGCGACCATGGCCAAGGCCTGGTCGCCCTTCGAGAAATCCGGGGTGGCCTTGCGGTGAGCGATTACCGGCCGATTGCCTGTGCGGATCACGAGCGTCTGGAATTCGCCGCGCTCACGCGGCAGTGGCTGGATCTGAATGTGACGGCGGGCGATCATGTGGGCCGGCAGCGCCTGCTGCCGCAGGACGTCTATACCCGGGATGGCGCAGAATGGCTGCTGGCAGAGACCGGGTCGGGTGAGAAGCTGACGGTGCGGCTCGACAGCCTGCAATTCTGATCGTTCATAGCGTCGCAGCTCAATCAGGCTGGACCGTCAACATCACGCTCCCCTGATCGACTTTCTGCAGGAAGCGTCCAATCGATTCGAACGTTGTCGTTACCGGCGTGCCGTCCTGGTCCGCAAGCGAGACTTCTTTCACGAGTAGCGAACCCAGTTTCAGCTTGAAGGGGCTGACGTCGACCTTTTGCGGCTCAAAATGCGCCTTGATGTTGGCCTTGAGAACCTTGGGATCGATCGTTTGATAGATTGCTGCGCTGACGACGTCGAGGACAAACCCGGTGCAGTTCTGCCAGCCTTGGTTATAGGGATTTGCAATCACCGAGTAGCTGGGTTCGTGCAGCGATGCGTAATCGGGCGAAGCGATCAGCTCCAGCAATCGTTGTTGCAGTTCCGTCGAGGGAACGATGATGCCGGCTTCGAGTTCGCAGGCTTTGGCAAAAAAATCCACCGGCAAATCCTGCGTCAACTCGCTTTTGTCCGGCGCGTTTTCCAACTGATACAGATTGTGGGTGGTGTAGCTGGTTAGCGTGCGTCCATCCTGGGCGGTGATCTCGGAATACACCGCAAACGCGACGTGGGTAAAGCGCATCCCCGGGGGCACCTCGGCCGCCGGCCGCCCCATTCTTGCCAGGATCGCCACGCGCGCGCCTTGCGCGGTCAGGATTTTCTCGACCTTTTCGGCAAACGCGATGATTTGTTCGGGTGGAAAATTTGCCTGGGCGGGCGCCGCGTCGGAACTGCCTCCCAAGCTCGCCCCATCCGCGGCAGGTGCGACAGCGCTGCGTATCAATCGGGCCTGTAAGGTGATGTTTGGCATGGGAAGGCCGTGCGATTCAGTTCATGGCGGGCACCCATGGACCGAATTCCGGAAAACGCATCAACTCTGATACTAGACCTGAATCCCGATTCCGAATACCACCAGCCGGTCCTTGACCGCGTCGGCCTGGCCGCGCCAGCTTTTCGCGCGTCGTGTCTGGATCAGCTGGCTCGGCAGGCTGAGGTCGGCGCCGACGCTGATGAAGGTGTCGGGCGCCAGCGCCGTGGCCAGCGCGTCGAGCAGGGCGGCGCTGCGGTAGGGCGTTTCGATGAAGAGCTGGGTGGCGCGGTCGCGGCGCGCGGTTTTTTCCAGGTCGCGGATGGCCTGGCTGCGCTCGGGTTCCTTCGCCGGCAGATAACCATGGAAGGCGAAGCGCTGGCCGCCCAGGCCCGAGGCCATCAGTGCCAGCAGAATCGACGACGGGCCGATCAGCGGAACGACGGGAATGCCTTCGCGATGTGCGGCCAGGACCAGCGCCGCGCCGGGGTCGGCCACGGCGGGGCAGCCCGCTTCCGACAGCAGGCCGACGTCGTGACCGGCCTTGAGCGGCGCCAGCAGCGACGGGATGATGGCGGCCGGGGTGTGTTCGTTGAGTTCCTCGAGTTGCAGCGACTGGATCGGCTGCGGGTGGCCCATGGCTTTCAGATGCGCGCGCGCGGTCTTGGCGCGCTCGACGACGAAGTGGTCGAGCCGGCGTGCGACCGCCAGGGTGTCGGGCGGCAGGCAGGCGTCCGGGCTGACCGGGCCCAGCGGAACCGGGATCAGGTAGAGGCTGCCTGTCACGAAATCAGGCCGCGTGCCATGTCAGCACGTCGACGCCTTCGTTCATGAGCATTTCGGTCAGCGCCATTAGCGGCAGGCCGATCAGCGCGGTGGGATCGTGGGTGTCCATGCGTTCCATCAGCGCGATGCCGAGCGACTCGCTCTTGGCCGAGCCGGCGCAGTCGTAGGGCGTTTCCTTTTCCAGATAGGCGGTGATCTGCGCGTCGCTGAGGCTGCGGATGTGCACCTCGGTCGGCACGTCGCGCGTCTGCAGGCGGCCGGTGCGGCTGTTGAGCAGCGTCAGCGCGGTGTGGAACACCATGCATTTGCCCTGCATTTGCTTCAGTTGCACGAAGGCGTTGTCGAAATTGCCGGGCTTGCCGAGCTGCTCGGTTTCGAGCATCAGCACCTGGTCGGAGCCGATGATCAGCGCATCGGGATGGGTTGCCGCCGCGGCCTGCGCCTTCAGCACCGACAGGCGCAGCGCGGTGGTCGAGGGCAGTTCGCCCGGCAGCGGGGTTTCGTCGACGTCGGGCGACAGCACCTCGAATGGCAGATGCAGGCGCGACAGCAGTTCGTGCCGGTAGCGCGAAGTGGAGGCCAGGACGAGCTTCATTCGGGCTGGATCTCGACCAGCGCCATGTCGGGCGTCACTGCGTCGCCTTTCTTGGCGGAGATGCCGATGACGACGCCGGCGATCGGCGCCTGCACCTCGTTCTCCATTTTCATCGCCTCGATCACCAGGATGCCGTCGCCGGCCTTGACCGTCTGGCCGATGCTGACCAGCACGTCGACGACGGTGCCGGGCATGGCGGCAGTGACGTGGCCGGGATGGCTGGCGCGCGGTTTCTGGCCGGCGGCGGGCGCGGCGGCGGCCTTGCGCGGCGTACTGTCGCCGCTGCTGGAGACGGCGACCTCGTTCAGCGATTCGACCAGCACTTCTTCCGTGACCCCGTCGATCGCCACGAAATAGGGCCGTTGGGCGGAGTCGCTGCGGCCGCTGCCAGACAGCTTGATGTGGTAGGTCTCGCCGTGCAGCGTGATCTTGAATTCATCGGCGGCGTAGCGCGGACCGCTGTCCTGCTGCGAGGTGCCGGGCGGCAGCAGCTGTTCGGGCTTGAGGCTGCCGGCGGCGCGCTCCTGCAGCCAAGTCTTGCCGATTTCGGGGAACATGGCATAGGTCAGCACGTCCTCGTCGGACTTCGCCAGGCCCTCGATTTCACCGCGCAGCTTGTCGAGTTCGTCGCCCAGCAGATCGGCCGGGCGGCAGGTGGTGACGTCGAGGTCGCCGATGGCCATCTTGCGGACTTCCTCGTTGATGTGGCCCGGCGCCTGGCCGTAGCGGCCCTGCAGGTAGAGCTTCACTTCGTTGGTGATCGACTTGTAGCGCGCGCCGGTCAGCACGTTCAGCGCGGCCTGGGTGCCGACGATCTGTGAAGTGGGCGTGACCAGCGGGGGGAAGCCGAGGTCTTCGCGCACCCGCGGGATTTCCTCGAGCACGGCGTCCATGCTGTCGAGCGAGCCTTGCTCCTTCAGCTGGTTGGCCAGGTTGGAAATCATCCCGCCCGGCACCTGGTTGATCAGCACACGCGTGTCGGTGCCGGTGAAGGTCGACTCGTACTGCCAGTATTTCTTGCGCACGTCCTTGAAGTAGGCCGAGATTTCCTCGATCAGCGGCAGCGACAGCCCGGTGTCGTAGGCGGTGCCGGCGAGCGCGGCGACCAGGCTCTGCGTGGTGGGGTGGCTGGCGCCTTCGGCAAATGCGCCGACGCAGGTGTCGATGATGGTCGCGCCCGCTTCCACCGCTTTCATGTGCGTCATGTGCGCCAGGCCCGACGTCGCATGGCTGTGGGTGTGGATCGGCAGATGGGTGGCTTCGCGGATCGCGCAGACCAGGTCATACGCGGTGTAAGGCGTGAGCAGGCCCGCCATGTCCTTGATGGCGATGGTGTCGCAACCCATGTCGGCCAGGCCTTTGGCGAGTTCGACGAAATGCGGGATGTCGTGCACCGGGCTGGTGGTGTAGCAGACCGTGCCTTCGGCGTGCTTGCCGGCGGCCTTCACGGCCTCGATCGACACGCGCAGGTTGCGCAGGTCGTTCATGGCGTCGAACACGCGGAACACGTCGACGCCGTTGTCGGCGGACTTCTGCACGAAGGCCCGCACCACGTCGTCGGAATAGTTGCGGTAGCCGAGCAGGTTCTGCCCGCGCAGCAGCATCTGGATGGGCGTGTTGGGCAGCGCGCGGCGCAATTTGCGCAGGCGCTCCCACGGGTCTTCGCGCAGGAAGCGCACGCAGGCGTCGAAGGTGGCGCCGCCCCAGGCTTCAAGCGACCAGAAGCCGACCTGATCCAGCTTGCCGCAGATCGGCAGCATGTCTTCCGTGCGCATGCGGGTGGCGATGAGCGACTGGTGGCCGTCGCGCAGGACAAGATCGGTGATGTGTACTTTGGCCATGTCAGAGTCCTTGGTGTGCTGCAATCGCGGCGGCGATGGCGGCGGCCATCACTTCCGGCGGTTTCTTTTCAGTGTACTGGGTGAGTTCCGGGTGCTCGTCCACAAAGCTGGTGTTGAAGCGCCCGCTGCGGAACTCGGGATTCTTGAGGATTTCCTGATAGTAGGGAATCGTCGTCTTCACGCCATACACCAGCATGTCGGACAGCGCGCGGCGGCCGCGTTCGACGGCGGATTCCCAGGTTAGATTCCACACCGTGAGCTTGGCGCACATGGAGTCGAAGTAGGGCGGAATCACGTAGTCGGTGTAGATCGCGGCGTCCACCCGCACTCCAGGGCCGCCCGGAGAATAGTAGCGGGTGATGCGGCCGAGGCTGGGCAGGAACTCGTTTTTCGGGTCTTCGGCGTTGACGCGGAATTCGATGGCGTAGCCGCGATGCGTGATCTCTTCCTGCTTGTACTGCAGCGGCAGGCCGGAGGCGATGCGGATCTGCTCCTGCACGATGTCGACGCCAGTGATGGTCTCGGTGATGGGATGCTCGACCTGCAGGCGGGTGTTCATCTCCATGAAAAAGAACTGGTTGTCCTGGTCGAGCAGGAATTCCACCGTGCCGGCATTCACGTAGCCTACGGACTTGGCGGCGCGCACCGCCAGTTTGCCGATGTATTGCCGCTGCGCCTCCGTCAATTGCGGGCTTGGCGCGATTTCGATCAGTTTCTGGTTGCGCCGCTGGATCGAGCAGTCGCGCTCGAACAGGTGGATGACGTTGCCCTGGGTGTCACCCAGGATCTGCACTTCGATGTGCTTGGGGCGCACCACGCATTTTTCGACAAAGACCTCGGGTTTGCCGAAGGCCTTGCTGGCTTCCGACACCACGCGGTCGTAGTTTTTCAGCAGGTCTTCCTCGCTGTCGCAGCGGCGGATGCCGCGCCCGCCGCCGCCGTTGGTGGCCTTGAGCATCACCGGATAGCCGATCTTGTTGGCCAGCGTGCGCGCTTCCTCGACGTTTTCCAGGTTGTGGTCGGACCCCGGCACCACCGGGATGCCGGCGGCGATCATGGCGTTGCGGGCCTGGATCTTGTCGCCCATGCTGCGGATCACCTCGGGCGAGGGGCCGATGAAGCGGATGCCGCGGCGCGCGCAGATGGTGGCCAGATCGGGGTTTTCCGAGAGGAAACCGTAGCCCGGATGCAGGGCGTCGCAGCCCGAAGCGGCGGCCAGATTGACCAGCGTGTGCGCGTTCAGATAGCCCAGAATCGGGTCCTTGCCGATGTGGTAGGCCTCGTCGGCCTTCTTCACATGGAGCGCGTGGCGGTCGGCGTCGGTGTAGATGGCGACCGACTTGATGCCGAGTTCGGCACAGGCTCTGACGATGCGGACGGCGATCTCGCCGCGGTTGGCGACCAGTATTTTCTTAAGCATGGACTCGCCTGATGTGGAGGAGACGGGTGTTTCTTTGACAAAAAGAACGCGAAATCATATCATTGCTGGCTAATGTTTAACCGGGTGTGTCATGTCTGAGTCCGCCTTGCTTCCGCCAGTCGAGGTCGATCCATGGCGTTTTTGCAGGGATGGACAGTCGTGGGAAACCCGGTCGGAAGTGGCTGCGTTTCCGCGTCTTGCCCATGAATTTACGCAAGGCACGCTGTTCTGTCGAGTCGTTGGACGAGTGGATCAGCGGGGCAGTTTGTCCCTGCAACTGGCAGTCAGCGGCGAGGTGCAGCTGACCTGCCAGCGTTGCCTGGGCAGCATGCCGTACACGGTTGAAGTCGAACGCACGCTGTATCTGGCGCGCAATGAAGCCGAGATGGAACGACTGGATGCGTTGCCCGACAGTGACGCCATCCAGGCGGGCGAGATATTGAGTCTTGTCGATCTGGTCGAGGATGAAGTGTTGTTGAGCCTGCCGCTTGCGACGATGCACGCAGAAGGTGAATGCCCCGTTCCAGGGGCGCAGTAATTTTTAATGCACCCGGTTGGGTGTAACGGATTTAAAGGAGCAAGAAATGGCAGTCCAGCAGAACAAAAAATCCCCGTCCAAGCGTGGCATGCACCGCTCGCACGATTTCCTGACCAACCCGCCGCTGGCCATCGAGCCGACCACGGGTGAAGCCCACCTGCGTCACCATATCAGCCCCAACGGCTTTTATCGTGGCCGCAAGGTCGTCAAGGCCAAAGGCGAATAATTTTCCTGGGCGCCAGGGTTTGATCGCGTCGGAGTGTGTTGACTCCGGCCTGGCGCGTTCAGCTCAGCCAACGATTCCGGCTGTATGAGAAACATCACAGTCGCCATTGACGTCATGGGGGGCGACCACGGCCCCCATGTCACGGTCCCGGCGGCGATCCGCTGTCTTGCGCGCCATCCCGACCTGAATGTGATTCTGGTCGGGCCGCAGGATATTGTCGAAGCCGAGCTCAAGGCGCGTCGCGCCAAGCCCGGTCCGCGCCTCATCGTGCGCCACGCCAGTCAGGTGGTAGCGATGGACGAGGCACCTGCGCTGGCCTTGCGCGGCAAAAAGGATTCCTCCATGCGGGTGGCCATCGACCTCGTCAAGTCAGGCGAGGCCGATGCCTGCGTGTCGGCCGGCAATACCGGCGCCCTGATGGCGACTGCGCGCTTCGTCCTGAAAACCCTTCCCGGTATCGACCGGCCCGCCATTGCCGCCGTGATGCCGACCATCAAGGGCCACGCACTGGTGCTGGACATGGGCGCCAACGTCGACTGCACCGCCGAGCATCTGCTGCAGTTCGGCATCATGGGAGCGATGCTGGTGTCGGCGGTGGAGCACAAGCCGAACCCGACCGTGGGCCTGCTGAACATCGGCGAGGAGGCCATCAAGGGCAACGAGATGGTGAAGCAGGCCGCTGAGTTGCTGCGTGGCAGCCATCTGAATTTCTACGGCAACGTCGAAGGCAACGACATTTTCCTCGGCACCACCGATGTGGTGGTGTGCGACGGATTTGTCGGCAACGTCACCCTGAAAGCGTCCGAAGGCCTGGCCAAGATGATTGCCACCACGCTGCGCACTGAGTTCAAGCGCAATATTCTGACCCGCATCGCGGGGCTGTTCGCCTTGCCGGTACTGAATGCCTTCAAGCGGCGGCTCGATCCGCGCCGCTACAATGGCGCCACGCTCCTGGGCCTCAAGGGCGTGGTGGTGAAAAGTCATGGCTCGGCCGACCGCTTCGCGTTCGAGCACGCCATCGAAACCGCCAGCGACGAAGTCAGCAACAACGTGCTGAAGCGCATCACCGACCAGATCCAACTTATCCAACGGGTAGCCGCTTGACCTATTCCCGCATTTTCGGCACCGGCAGCTATCTGCCTGACCGCATCCTGACCAATGCCGACCTCGAAAAGCTGGTCGAGACGAACGACCAATGGATCGTCGAGCGTACCGGCATCCGCGAACGCCATATTGCCGCCGAAGGTGAATTCACCAGCGATCTGGCGATGCAGGCGGCGCGTGCCGCGCTCGAATCGGCTGGCCTTGTCATCGATGACATCGACCTGCTGCTGGTCGCCACCACCACACCCGACCTGGTGTTCCCCAGCACCGCCTGCATCGTGCAGTCCAAGCTCGGCATGACCAACGGCAAGCCGGCGTTCGACCTGCAGGCGGTGTGCAGCGGGTTCGTCTACGCCATGAGCGTGGCCGACCAGTTCATCAAGACCGGTGCGGCCAGGCACGTGCTGGTGATCGGCGCCGAAACCCTGTCGCGCATCACCGACTGGAACGACCGCGGCAACTGCATCCTGTGGGGCGACGGCGCCGGCGCGGTGGTGCTGGGGGCGTCGAGCGAACCGGGCATCATCGCCACCCACATCCATGCCGACGGCCGCCACAAGGAATTGCTGCGCACCACCAACGGTGCCTCCACCGGCATGAAGGAACCCGCGCTGATGCGGATGGAAGGCAACGCCGTGTTCAAGATGGCAGTCAACACGCTCGACCGTATCGTCGACGAAACGCTGGAAGCCAACGGTCTCTCGAAATCCGACATCGACTGGCTGGTGCCGCACCAGGCCAACATACGCATCATTTCCGCCACCGCGAAAAAGCTCGGCATGAGCATGGACAACGTCGTCACCACCGTGGCCGGCCATGGCAACACCTCGGCCGCCTCGGTGCCGCTGGCGTTCGACGTGGCAGTGCGCGACGGCCGTATCCAGCGCGGCCAGACCGTGCTGATGGAAGCCTTCGGCGGCGGTTTTACCTGGGGCTCCGTGCTCCTCAAGTACTAGGAACCATTCATGAAACTGGCATTTGTTTTCCCGGGGCAGGGCTCGCAATCGGTCGGCATGATGCAGGGCTGGGGCGAGCGCGCCGAAGTGCGCGCCACGTTTGCCGAAGCCTCCGACGCGCTGGGACAGGATCTGTGGGCGCTGGTGACCGAAGGCCCGGCCGATCTGCTCAACCAGACCGTCAACACCCAGCCGGCGATGCTGGCGGCCGATATCGCCGCCTGGCGCGTGTGGCAGGCGGCGGGCGGCGCGACGCCGGCGCTGCTGGCCGGCCACAGCCTCGGCGAATACGCTGCGCTGGTCGCGGCAGGTGCCTTGAATTTTGCCGATGCGGTCAAACTGGTGCGCTTCCGGGCCGAAGCGATGCAGGCAGCGGTGCCCGAAGGCGTCGGTGCGATGGCCGCGATTCTGGGCCTGGACGACGATGCCGTGCGCGCGGTCTGCAATGAAGCGGCAGCAGGCGAAGTGGTCGAGGCGGTGAACCTCAATTCACCCGGCCAGGTCGTGATCGCCGGCAACAAGGCTGCGGTCGAGCGCGCGATGGCGCTGGCAAAGGAGCGCGGGGCCAAGCGCGCGCTGCCGCTGCCGGTCAGCGTGCCGTCGCATTCCTCGCTGATGCTGCCGGCCGCCGAAAAGCTGCTGGCGCATCTGCAGGACGTGATGATCGCTGCGCCCACGATTCCCGTGCTGCACAACACCGATGTGCGCAGCCATGCCGATGCGGGCGCGATCCGCGCGGCTCTGGCCAAGCAATTGCACACCCCGGTGCGCTGGGTGGAGACCGTGCAGGCGCTGAAGGCCGCCGGCATCGATCGTGTGATCGAGTGCGGCCCCGGCAAGGTGCTGGCCGGGCTCGCCAAGCGCATCGACGACAGCCTGCCTGCCGTGGCGCTGGTGGATGAAGCCAGCCTGCAGGCTGCATTGAACAACTGACAGGAGACAACATGCTGCAAGGACGCCTCGCGCCTGGCGCGAATCTTGAAGGACAGGTGGCGCTGGTGACGGGTGCCAGCCGCGGGATCGGCCAGGCGATCGCGCTGACGCTCGGCCAGGCGGGCGCCACCGTGGTCGGCACCGCCACCAGCGAGAAGGGCGCGCAGGCGATCAGCGATTACCTGGCCGCAGCCAGCATCAAGGGCAGCGGGATGAAACTCAACGTCACCGATGCGGCCGAAGTCGACGCCGTCATTGCCGCTATCAGCGCGCAGTTCGGCGACATCGGCATCCTGATCAACAACGCCGGCATCACCCGCGACAATCTGCTGATGCGGATGAAGGACGAGGAGTGGGACGACATCCTGGCGACCAATCTCACCTCGGTGTTCCGTCTGTCGCGTGCAGTGCTGCGCGCAATGATGAAGGCACGCAGCGGGCGCATCATTTCCATCGCTTCGGTAGTCGGTGCGATGGGCAACGCCGGGCAGACCAACTACAGCGCGGCCAAGGCCGGCATCATGGGCTTCACCAAGTCGCTGGCGCGCGAAGTCGGCAGCCGCAACATCACGGTCAACTGCGTGGCGCCGGGCTTCATCGACACCGATATGACGCGTGCGCTGCCGGATGCGCAGCGCCAGGCGCTGCTGGCACACATCCCGCTGGGCCGGCTTGGCGCGGCGGAAGACATTGCGCAGGCGGTCGCGTTTTTGGCTTCGCCTGCCGCCGGTTATATTTCCGGCACCACCCTGCATGTCAACGGCGGGATGTACATGGCGTAACCGCCACACAAAGTTTGGTAGAATCGCGAAGTTTTATTTTTCCGGGCTTCAATTTTGTTGAAGCCTCATTTCAAGAGAGGATCAGTAATGGATAACGTACAGCGTGTAATTAAAGTCGTCGCCGAGCAATTGGGCGTCAACGAGGCAGACATCAAGAACGAGTCTTCCTTCGTGGGTGACCTGGGCGCGGACTCGCTCGATACGGTTGAACTGGTGATGGCGCTGGAAGAAGAATTCGGCTGCGAAATCCCCGACGAGGACGCAGAAAAGATCACCACCGTCCAGCAGGCGATTGACTACGTCAACAGCCACTCGAGCTGATCGTTCATCCAGTAATAAAGGTCTGACTCTTGTCCAAGCGTCGTGTCGTCGTCACCGGCCTGGGAATCGTTTCCCCGGTCGGCAATACCATTCCGGAAGCCTGGGACAACCTGGTTGCCGGCCGTTCCGGCATTGCCCGGATAACCCGTTTTGATCCCGCTCCCTTTGCTTCGCAGATTGCGGGCGAGGTGAAGAATTTCGACGTTGGGCAGTATCTCAACCCGAAAGAGGCCCGCCGCATGGATGTCTTCATCCAGTTCGGCATGGCCGCGGGCATCCAGGCGATACGCGACTCGGGTCTTGAAGTCACCGAAGCCAATGCCGAGCGCATTGGCATCAACATCGGTTCCGGAATCGGCGGCCTGCCGCTGATCGAGGAGACGCATACCCTGCTGATGGAGTCCGGCCCGAGGAAGATTTCCCCCTTCTTCATTCCGGGTTCCATCATCAACATGATTTCGGGCAACCTTTCGATCCTGTACGGAATGAAAGGGCCCAACCTGGCGGTCGTGACCGCCTGCACCACCGGCCTGCATGCCATCGGCCTGTCTGCCCGCATGATCGAGCACGGCGATGCCGACGTGATGATCGCCGGCGGCGCCGAGTGCGCGACCTCGCCGCTGGGCGTGGGGGGATTCTCCTCTGCGCGCGCGCTGTCCACCCGCAACGACGATCCGGCCACCGCCAGCCGTCCGTGGGACAAGGATCGCGACGGCTTCGTGCTGGGTGAGGGCGCCGGCGTGATGGTGCTCGAGGAGTACGAGCACGCCAAGGCGCGCGGCGCCAAAATCTATGCAGAAGTGATTGGATTCGGCATGAGCGGCGATGCTTACCACATGACGGCGCCGAGCACCGACGGCCCCCGGCGCGCGATGCTGAACGGGATGCGCGACGCCGGCGTGAATCCCGACCAGATCAACTACATCAACGCGCACGGCACCTCGACGCCTCTCGGCGACAAGAACGAAACCGATGCGATCAAGCTGGCGATGGGCGATGCCGCCTACAAGACGGTGGTCAATTCGACCAAGTCGATGACCGGCCACCTGCTCGGTGGCGCCGGCGGCGTCGAATCGGTTTTCACCGTGCTGGCAGTGCACCATCAGGTGTCGCCGCCCACCATCAACATCTTCTCGCAGGATCCGGAATGCGATCTCGATTACTGCGCCAACACGGCGCGTGAAATGAAGATCGACTTTGCGCTCAAAAACAACTTCGGGTTCGGCGGCACCAACGGTTCACTGGTCTTCAAGCGGGCTTGATCCTCGCGGTGGACCGCCCCATCGCTCAGGAACAAATGGCCCCGCCCGAAATCCGGGAATGGCCGCTGCAATCCGGCACGTTGCGGCCCGATCTGGTCGGCCTGCAGGCAGCCCATCCGCAGCGTTACCCCGGACTGTTCCTCAGCAGCGGCGATTCCGGCTGGGACATGCTGTTCGCGTTTCCTCAAGACATCGTTCGGATAAGCGCTGCCGGTGGGCTGAATGCACTGCAGTCGCATCCTGCCATGCAGTTGCAGCCCACTTCCCAAGCCCCGCTCGACCTGCCCTTCAGCGGCGGCTGGCTGTGCGCGTTTGCGTACGAGCTGGGCGGCCTGTTCGAGCCCAGCGTGGGCCAGGTTGAGGGGGATGCCGGATTTCCACTCGCCTGGATGGTGCGCATCCCCGCGGCGATCCTGTTCGATCGCGCCAATGGGCGCTGTGTCCTGATGGCCGAGGCCGGACAGGCCGGATTGCTCGACCGCATGCAGCGCGATCTTGCCGGGTTGCCGCCGCCGCTGCCGGCTGTGCCCGAGCTGCGTGTCCTGACTGAAGATGAACCTGCTGCGTTTCTTGCCGGAGTCGCGCGCATCCAGGATTACATCCGCGCCGGCGACGTGTTCCAGGTCAACCTGTCGCGCGGCTGGCGCGCCGAGTTTGCAGAGCCGGTTCCTGCCGCATCGCTGTTTGGCCGACTGATGCAGATGAACCCGGCGCCGTTTTCGGCGCTGCTGCAGATGGATGAATGGGCGATCGTGAGCTCGTCGCCGGAGCGGCTGGTACGCCTCGACCGCAGCGGCAGGCTGGAAACCCGCCCGATCGCCGGCACCCACCCCCGCAGCGAGGACGCTGCGGAAGACGCCGCGCTCCGTGCCCGCCTGCAGGCGCATCCCAAGGAACGCGCCGAGCACGTCATGCTGGTCGACCTGGAGCGCAACGACCTCGGACGGGTCTGCGAGCCCGGCAGCGTGAAGGTGGAGGCGCTGATGGAAACGGCCAGTTATCGCCACGTGCACCACATCGAATCCACCGTCTGCGGCCAACTGCGCCAGGGCATGCGCGTCTACGACGCCTTGCGTGCGGTGTTTCCCGGCGGCACCATCACCGGCTGCCCCAAGGTGCGCACCATGCAGATCATCCGCGAACTCGAACAGACGCCGCGGCGCAGCTACACCGGCAGCGTCGGCTACATCAATCGCGACGGCAGCTTCGATTTCAACATCCTGATCCGCAGCTTCCTGCTGCGCGGAAACGAATTGAGCTTCCGCGCCGGCGCCGGCATCGTCGCCGATTCGGTCGCCGTGCGCGAACTCGACGAAACCCGCGCCAAGGCCCGCGGCCTGCTGCGTGCGCTTGAACCTACATGATCCTTGTCAACGGCCACCCTGCGCAGACCGTGGACGCGCTCGATCGCGGCCTGGCCTATGGCGACGGCGTGTTCCGCACCCTGCGCACGCTGGGCGGCCAGCCGCTGTGGTGGCGCGACCAGTACGCCAAGCTGGCTGAAGATTGTGCGGCGCTGAGGCTGGCTTGTCCCGATGAAGCCCAATTATGCGCCGAGGTCTGCCGGGTGGCCGCGGCCGGGGAGGGCGTCGCCAAGATCGTGATCACGCGCGGCGCCGGCGCGCGCGGCTATGCGCCTCCGCAAGACCCGGCCTGTACCCGCATCGTGCTGGCCGCGCCGCTGCCGGCCTATGCCCGGCCCGATGCGCCGGCTGACATCGTCGCGCGCTGGTGCACGCTCAGGCTGGCGCGGCAGCCGCGGCTGGCCGGCATCAAGCACCTGAACCGGCTGGAGAATGTGCTGGCGCGGTCGGAGTGGGATGATCCTGCAATTTTCGAGGGCCTGCTGTGCGACGACAGCGGCGCGGTGATCGGCGGCGTGATGAGTAATCTCCTGATCGCGAAGGCGGGCGAACTGTTTACGCCGGACCTGGGCCAGTGCGGCGTCGCCGGCGTGGCCAGGACGCGCCTGCTGCGCGCCATGGCGCGTCGCGGCACCAACATCCATATCGGCCGCCTGCCGCCAGACGCTATACTCGCTGCCGATGAAGTGATGCTGTGCAACAGCGTTATCGGCGTGCGCCGCGTGGGCCGCCTGGATGACGTGACCTGGACGCCTGCGGGCTGGACCCCTCTCTTGAACGACGCCTTGAATGAAGACGTGGATTAAACGATTTGTCGTGCTTTTCGTCCTGGCTGCGCTGGCGGGAGCAGGCGGACTGGCCTGGTATGCCAGGCAGCCTCTGCGCATCGATCCCTTGCCGAAAACCGTCAACGTGAAGCCCGGCATGCACCTGAAAAGCTTGAGCGTGATGCTTGAACGCGAAGGCGTGATCGGCAATGCGCAGGCGTTCTGGTTGCTTGGGCGTGTGCTCGGCAAGGCCGGGACGCTCAAGGTCGGCGTGTATACCCTCGACAGGCCGCTCACGCCGCTGGAACTGTATGCCAAGATCCAGCGCGGCGAGGTCTCGCAGGTTGCGGTCCAGTTCATCGAAGGCTGGAACTGGCGCGAGGTGCGCGCGGCGCTGGCCGCGCAGCCCATGCTGAAAAACGACAGCGCCGGCATGAGCGATGCCGAATTGCTGCAGGCCATCGGCGCCGAGGAAAACCACCCCGAAGGCCTGCTGTTTCCCGACACCTATTTTTTCGCGCCGCATTCGTCCGACCTCAACGTGCTGCGCCGCGCCTATCGCTTGCAGCACGAGAAACTCATGGCCGCCTGGGAAACCCGTGCGCCGGGTCTGCCGTATCGCACCCCGTACGAAGCGCTCATCATGGCGTCGATCGTGGAAAAGGAAACCGGCGCGGCGTTCGAGCGCCCGATGATTGCCGGCGTGTTCATCAACCGGCTCAGGCTGCGCATGCGCCTGCAGACCGATCCCACCGTGATCTATGGACTGGGCGAGCGCTTCGACGGCAACCTGCGCAAGATTGACCTGCAAACCGACACCCCGTACAACACCTACACCCGTAGCGGGCTGCCGCCGACGCCGATCGCGATGCCCAGCGAGGCCGCGATCCGGGCCGCGCTCAACCCGGCCAAAACCGACGCCCTGTATTTCGTCTCGCGCGGCGACGGCACCCACGTATTTTCCAGCAACCTCGACGCGCACAACCGCGCAGTGAACCGCCACCAAAGACGATAGGCATGCCAGGCAAATTCATTACCCTCGAAGGCGTCGATGGCGCCGGCAAGAGCACCCATCTGGACTTCGTCGCCGACTGGCTGCGCCGGCAGGGCCGCGAGGTCATCGTCACCCGCGAACCCGGCGGCACGCCGCTCGGCGAAACCCTGCGCGAACTGCTGCTGCACCAGCACATGGACCCTGACACCGAACTGCTGCTGATGTTCGCCGCACGCCAGGAACATCTGGCTGCGCTGATCCTGCCGGCGCTGGCGCGCGGCGCCTGGGTGGTGTCCGACCGCTTCACCGATGCCAGCTACGCCTACCAGTGCGGCGGGCGCGGCATCGCGGCCGACCGCATCGCCGCGCTGGAAACCTGGGTGCAGCGCGGCTTCGCGCCCGACCTCACCCTGCTGTTCGACGTGCCGCCCGAAGTGGCCGAGGCGCGCCGCTCGGCCGCGCGCACCGCCGACCGTTTCGAACGCGAGGCCGACAGCTTCTTCAGCCGCGTTCGCAACGTCTACCTCGAGCGCGCGCAGGCCGAACCGGCGCGTATCCGCGTGCTGGACGCGCGCCACAGCATCGCCGAACTGCAGACCGAAATCGGCCGCCTTTTGCAGGACCTGGCGTGAGCGCACCGTATCCCTGGCTGGAAGCCCCCTGGCAGCGCCTGCTGGCGACCCGCGCGCGGCCGGCTCAGGCC
>JBAVWB010000160.1:0-22101 GCA_049697615.1 Thiobacillus sp.
GCGCTGCACGCGGCAGGGGCCATCCCGGTACGGCTGGGACCGCGCGTGCTGCGGACCGAGACCGCCGCGCTGGCGGCGCTGGCCGCGATGCAGACGCTGTGGGGGGATTTTTGAGGTTTCGACAGGCGTAAAAAAAACCGGGCATCTGCCCGGTTTTTTTACGCCCAACTCAATTACGGACGAATGTAGGTATAACCCTCCGCTTGGCGATCCATGATTTCCACCACGCCGGCATCAACGTAGCCAATCTTGGGGTTCATGTCTTCCTTGGTGAGCTTCTGGCCCTTCATGGTGTTGCCGCACGCCATCACTTTCATGCCGGAATCGACGGCTTCGCCGACGCGGTTGGCCACTTCGGAGTCGGCTTTCAGCATGCCGATGCCCGGACCATACGCCACGATTTCGATTTTGGCCCCCTTTAGATCCTTCTGGACGTTCTTGGCGTTATTCAGCGCCAGATTCCATTTGGCAGGGTCGCTGTCGCTGACCTGAATCACCAGTTTCGGCGTAACCAGGGGGTCTCGTGCGACAGCGGTGGTCGGCAGCGCCAGTGCGCCCATCATCAATGTACCGCCCAGCAGGGCGCCCAGCATTTTGGTCATGGATTTCATTTTTAAAGTCTCCTCAGATTGATCGAAACGGAAATATTCCATCTCACGTTGATTATGACGTACAGCCTATCCGATTTATTCCATTTATTCTCATGCCTGTATTGCCACCTGCACGACGTGCGGGGTTTTTCGGTATCCTTCGCCTAAATCCACCCTGCCCGGGCCACTCCGTTGAAAGACACCGCCGATTTCGTCCACTGGTTCCGCTCCGCCGCGCCGTACATCCACGGTTTTCGCGGCAAGACCTTCGTCATCGCCTTTGGCGGCGAACTGGTGGCGGACGGCGGTTTCGTGCAGCTGGCGCACGACGTCAACCTGCTGAACAGCCTGGGCGTGCGGCTGGTGCTGGTGCACGGCGTGCGGCCGCAGGTCGAGGCGCGGCTGACCGAAAGCGGCACTGCGATCCGCTATGTGAACGGCCTGCGCGTCACCGACGACACCGCGCTCGCCTGCGTCAAGGAAGCCGCCGGCACGGTGCGGGTTGAAATCGAGGCATTGCTGTCGCTGGGACTGGCCAACACGCCGATGGCCGGCGCCGACATCCGGGTGGCCTCGGGCAATTTCGTCACCGCGCAGCCGCTGGGGGTGCGCGACGGCACCGACCTGCTGCACACCGGAGAGGTGCGCAAGATCGACGCCGCCGCCATTCGCAGGCGGCTCGACCAGCACGACATCGTGCTGCTGTCGCCCATCGGCTATTCGCCGACCGGCGAGATTTTCAATCTCAGCCTGGAAGACGTGGCGACCCAGGCCGCGATCGAACTGGCAGCCGACAAGCTGATTTTCCTGATGGATACCGAGGGGGTGCCGGACAAGGGTCGCGCCATCCACAACGCGCTCACCGTCAACGAGGCGCGGCAGGTGCTTGAAAAGGCGAAGAAGCTGCCGGAGGACGTGCGCTACTACCTGCCTTGCGCGATCACCGCCTGCACCGGTGGTGTCAAGCGCGCGCATCTCATCAGTCGTCATAGAGACGGCGCGCTGCTGTCCGAACTGTTCACCCGCGAAGGCGTCGGCACGCTGGTCACCCCGGCGCCGCTGGAAAACCTGCGCACCGCCACCATCGACGACGTCGGCGGCATTCTCGGCCTGATCGAGCCGCTGGAGCGCGATGGCATCCTGGTGCGGCGATCGCGTGAACTGCTGGAGATGGAAGTCGAGCGCTTCCTGGTGCTCGAATCCGACGGCGTCATCGCAGGTTGCGCGGCGCTTTATCCCTTCCCCGAAGAGAAGGCAGCCGAACTCGCCTGCCTGGCCGTGTCGCAGGACTTTCGCGGCCGCGGCTTCGGCGACCTGCTGCTGGGTGAAGCCGAGAAAAGAGGCAAAAAAGCCGGCTTCAAGCAGCTCTTCGTGCTGACCACCCGCACCGAGCACTGGTTCGAGGAGCGCGGCTTCGTCGACAGCACCCCCGACCACCTGCCCAAAAGCAAACAGGCGCTTTACAACTACAAGCGGAAATCCAAGGTTCTGCAAAAGACGCTGTAATCACGGGCCGGCCTGCCGGGCCGGCGCACGATGGTAAAATGCCGCGTTTTTCCAGCGCTCCAGGATACCCCCGTGCTCACCGCTTCCAGCATCACCCTGCAATTTGCCGCCAAACCGCTGTTCGAGAACGTCAACGTCAAGTTCGGCGACGGCAACCGCTATGGCCTGATCGGCGCCAACGGCTGCGGCAAGTCCACTTTCATGAAAATCCTCGCCGGCGAACTGGAGCCGACTGCCGGCAACGTCTCGCTCGACCCCGGCGAGCGCATGGCCTGGCTGCGTCAGGACCAGTTCGGCTATGAAGACCAGCGCGTGCTCGACGTGGTGCTGCAGGGCCACGCAGAAATGTGGCGGGTGATGCAGGAAAAGGACGCCATCTACATGAACCCGGAGGCGACCGAGGAAGACTACCTGCACGCCGCCGAGCTGGAAGCCAAGTTCGGCGAAATGGGCGGCTACGACGCCGAGGCCCGCGCGGGCCAGCTGCTGCTCGGCGTCGGCATCCCGACCGAGCAGCACAACGGCCCCATGGGCCAGATCGCGCCCGGCTTCAAGCTGCGCGTGCTCTTGACGCAGGCGCTGTTCTCCAACCCCGACATCCTGCTGCTGGACGAACCGACCAACAACCTCGACATCAACACCATCCGCTGGCTGGAAAACGTGCTGAACGAGAGCAAGGCCACCATCATCGTCATCTCGCACGACCGCCACTTTTTGAACCAGGTCTGTACCCACATGGCCGACCTCGACTTCGGCACCATCAAGGTCTACCCGGGCAACTACGACGACTACATGCTGGCCTCGACGCAGGTCAAGGAACGCCAGGCCTCATCCAATGCCAAGGCCAAGGACAAGGTAGCCGAACTGCAGGAATTCGTGCGCCGCTTCTCGGCCAACAAATCCAAGGCGCGCCAGGCCACCAGCCGCATGAAGATGATCGACAAGATCAAGATCGAGGACTTCAAGCCCAGCTCGCGGCAGAACCCCTACATCCGCTTTGAGCCGGAAAAGCTGCTGCACCGCCGCGCGCTCGAGGTCGAGAACCTGAAATTCGGTTACGACGACACGCCGCTGTTTTCCAACATGGCCTTTTCGCTGGAAGCGGGTGAAAAAATGGCCGTCATCGGCGGCAACGGCGTCGGCAAATCCACCCTGATGAAGCTCTTGATGGGCGAGCTGACGCCGAAATTCGGCGAGGTGCGCTGGAGCGAGAACGCCAACATCGGCTATTTCTCGCAGGATCACGTCAGCGACTTCGACAGCGACCTGAACCTCACCGACTGGATGCACCAGTGGACGCAACCGGGCGACGACGAACAGGTGTTGCGCGGCATTCTCGGGCGGCTGCTGTTTTCGGGCGACGACGTCAAGAAATCAGTGCGCGTGCTGTCCGGCGGCGAAAAGGGCCGCATGCTCTACGGCAAGCTGATGCTCGGCCGCCACAACGTGCTGGTGATGGACGAGCCGACCAACCACATGGACATGGAATCGATCGAGTCGCTGAACCTCGCGCTCGACCTGTTCAAGGGCACCCTGATCTTCGTCTCGCACGACCGCCAGTTCGTGTCCAGCCTCGCCACCCGCATCCTTGAAATCACGCCTGAAGGCGTCGAGTTCTACATGGGTGACTACGACGAGTACCTGCATTCGAAGGGTCTGGAGTAAAACCTTTTTTGTCCTTCGCGGATGGTTTTTTCCCAGGAACAAGCATGAGCGAAGTCGTCGTCATCGGTCTCGGCCAGCTTGGCCGCGTGTTCGCTGGCCGCCATGCCCGGCGCCTGGCGGCCGCGCGTTGCATTAATCCAGAACGAATTGCTGCCGCGCGACTGGGCGCAATACCGCTACGCCGACCCACACCGTGATCTCGGTGTGGGTCGAAAAGAAAAAAGGCATCGATGCCAAGCCGCTGATTGCGTCTCCCGTGGCTAGCCCCGGCGCCATGTTGCTGTGCCGCGCGCTGACTTCCATCGACCTGCCCTGCCGCGAAGTGGCTTTGGGCGACGCACTGCTGTTCGAGTTGGTGCGAAAGAACGTCTACATCCTCACCACCAACATCGCTGGGCTGAATACTGGCGGTACCGTGTCGCAGCTGTGGGCGCAGCACGAAGCCTTCGCACGCCAGGTGGCGAACGAGGTGATGGACATCCAGGATGCGCTCACCGGCGTTGCGCACGATCGCGACAAACTCATCGCCGGCATGCTCGAAGCCTTCGATGGCGACCCCGATCACGGCTGCACCGGACGCTCGGCGCCGGCGCGGCTGGCGCGCGCGATTGCCCACGCGGATGAGTTCGGCCTGGCCGTACCGACCCTGCGATCGCTGGCACACTAGCCCAGGCGCCGGTTCCGGCGCGCATGGCCCACCCGGATTTGATTGATCAACGAATCTGCGCCAGCAATTGCGCCATCATGCGCTGCGCCTGCGCGGCATAGCCGCCGCCGAACATATTGGCGTGGTTGAGGATGTGATACAGGTTGTAGAGCGTCTTGCGTACGGCATAGCCGGCGTCGAGCGGCCAGGCTTCGCGGTAGGCCGCGTAAAATTCGGGCGCAAAGCCGCCGAACAACTCGCTCATCGCGAGGTCACATTCACGGTCGCCCACATAACTCGCCGGGTCGAAGATCGCCGGCATTCCGTCGGCGAGATAACCGTGATTTCCGCCCCACAGGTCACCATGCAGCATCGAAGGGACGGGTGCGTAGCCGTCGAAGAACGCATCGAGGCGGGAAAGCAGGGCCTCGCCGTCCTGCTGCAGCGCACCACCGTAGCCGTTTTGCGCTGCCAGCCTCAGTTGATGCCCAAGCCGCCGGTCGCGCCAGAAGGCAATCCAGTCGTTCTGCCAGCCATTTGGCTGCGGTGTGCTGCCTATCCAGTTGTCGTGCGCCCAGCCGAACCGGCCCTGCGGTGCGTGATGGAGTTGTGCCAGTTGCGTGCCGAGCAGCGCGGCATTGCCGCTCCCACGCAATTCGAGGTACTCAAGAACCAGAAATGCCTGGCCTGCCGCCACGCCCGAACACAGCGGCTGCGGCACGCGGACGCTGTGGGTGGCGGCGAGCGCGTTCAGCGCCTCGGCCTCGGCGTCGAACATCGGCAAGTTCGCGGCGCGATTCGCCTTGACGAAGTAGCGGCGCGTGCCATCGCTCACGCTGAAGGCCTGGTTAATGTCGCCCCCGCCGATGGCGCTCACCTTTGCCGCGTAAAACGGTGCGCCGGTGGCGGCAGCGATTGCTTCGGAGACGCCAGCAGCGAGCGTCATGTGCACAGCCCACGGCAAACCGCCCAAACAAAACGCGCCCCAAGGAGCGCGTCGAGCAAGGCTGAACGGAAGTCCATCGCTGCGGTTACTTGCCCTTGGGGCGCTGCTCGAACATCTTGGAAATGCCGGGTTCGCGCGAGGCGCCGGCGGCTGCCATGCGCTTGAGGTACTCGTCCCACAGCGCGGCCTGATTGACGCCGAGATCGTGGAGATATTCCCACGAATAAATGCCGGTATCGTGGCCATCGGAGAAGAAGAAGTTGATGCCGTACAAACCCACCGGCTCTGCGGCATTGATCAGCACTTCGCGCTTGCCGACCTGCAGCACTTCCTGGCCGGGACCATGGCCGCGCACTTCGGCGGAAGGCGAATACACGCGCAGAAATTCGAACGGCAGTTCGAAACGCGTGCCGTCGGAAAATGCGATTTCCAGCTTGCGCGACGTTTGATGAAGATTGATTTCAGTCGGGGTGGGATTGGCCATGATGGAAACACTCGAAATGAACGCCAGCCCGAAGTTTAAACCCGCAACGCGGAGATTAAACCCTGCCGGAACAAGGGGATGACGCTCTTCATGATCTGGAAACTGGCGCGCCCGGCGCGATTCGAACGCACGACCCCTGCCTTCGGAGGGCAGTACTCTATCCAGCTGAGCTACGGGCGCAGGGAGTTTGACGGCTCCTGGGAGGCCGAAGCATAGCCGGTTTGCAAAATGGCGTCCATCCATCGGGCCCGCCGCCCTTTCCTGTCGGGGTGGCTTTCCTTATAATCCCGGCTTTCGATGCCACCCCCACTAAGGAAATTTTCATGGCCGATTCGCACGCCAACAAGATGACCCAAGCCACCCCGCAGGAAGTCGTCATTTCCGTTCTTGCCGGGCTGCTCGCACCCCTGCTGGCGATTTTCCTGATCGTCCAGCTGGTACTCGGCATCCAGGCCGAACACCAGCCCGACACCACCAGCGCAGCTGCCCAGAAAGCGACCCTCAAGCGCATCAAGCCGTTTGCCCATCTGGCCGCAGTCGATGCCAACGCCCCCAGGGTCGAGAAAGCCGGCCAGGAAGTCTACGACGCCGTGTGCTCATCGTGCCACGGCACGGGCGCGCTGGGCGCACCCAAGTTTGACAGCAGGGGCGACTGGGCTGGCCGCCTCGGACAGGGCTACAACACCCTGGTCAAGCACGCGATCGAAGGTCTGCGGCAGATGCCCCCGCGCGGCGGAGACGACGATCTCTCGGACATCGAAGTGGCACGCGCCGTGGCCTACATGGCCAACTCGGCCGGTGCCTCGTTCAAGGAACCGGAGGCGCCCGCTCCCGTCGCCCCCGCACCCGCTGCGACCGCTGCGACCGCTGCGACCGCTGCGACTGCTCCTGCCGCTCCTGCCGCAACACCGGAAGCGGCAGCCGCGCCTGCGGCAGACGCCGCAAACAAATAAGGGCTTCGCCGCGGCATGCCGCGGCGGCCAATCAGGGGAATACGATGAAATTCATCACTGCTTTCATGATCGTCGCGTCCGCCGCATCCCTGCTTGCCTGCGGCAAGTCCGAACAGGTGGCCGCACCTGCCACCGAGCCGCCCGTAGCGGAAGCCACGCAAGTCGAGGCTGCGCCCGTGGCCACGATCGAGCCGGCCACCCCCGTTGTCGAGCCCCTGCCGTCCGAAGCTGTCCCGGCCGCCCCGCCTGTTGTCACCTCGGCGCAGCCCGAAACCAAGGCCGCTCAGCCCGCTGCAGTCCAGCCCGTTGCCAGCCCCGCCGCGCCTGCGCCGGTCGCGGCTGCACCCGATCTCGTGCATGGCCAGAAAATCTACCGCCAGGCCTGCGCGTTCTGTCATGACCGCGGCGTGGCGGGCGCGCCGAAAACCGGCGATGTCGCCGCCTGGAACGCGCGTCTGGCGCAGGGGATGGCGTCGCTCTACACCGTTGCCATCCGTGGCAAGGGCGCGATGCCGGCCAGGGGCGGCAATCCGTCCCTGACCGATGCCGACGTCAACGCCGCTGTCGATTACATGATCGCGCAGTCGCGCTAGGTTTTGCCATGTCGCTTGTCTGCCCACAATGCGGAAGCGATCAAGTCCGCAGCGGTTCGCTGCATGCCCACGACGGCGTGAGAAAACTGCTGCTGCACACGCCGCTGCGCTGCCGAAATTGCCACCACCGCTTCTGGGTATTCAATCCGCTCAAGCCCCTGTTGCTGATGGCTGCAGTCATCGCCCTGGTGGGGGTGACGGCCTGGCTTGCGCTTGACCCACACACCGCCGTCCCCACTGCACTGGCACCCGCCAGCCTGCCGCATGCCCGCGCGGAGCAGGGCGACCCCGAGGCCCAGTTGCAGCTGGGCATGCGCTATGCCGCAGGCGATGGCGTCATCCAGAACGACAAGGAAGCCGCCCGATGGTTTGAACTGGCCGCCAGGCAGGGGCTGGCCGAGGCGCAATACCAGTACGGTCTGGTTCTGTTGCAGGGGCGCGGGGTGGTGCAGGACTACAAGGCGGCTTTCGACTGGATCGAAAAACCCGCGAAGCGTGGCTACGCCAAGGCCCAATACAGCCTGGGCGAACTCTATCGTTACGGCACCGGCACCGCGATCGACAAGGCGCGCGCCTATCTCTGGTTCAACCTCGCCGCCGCACAGGGCGTGGAAGCGGCCGCCCGCGCGCGCGACAGCCTGGTTTGGCAATTGAAACCCGAGCAGATTGCGGCGATGCAGGAAGAAGCACGGAAGATGAGCCACGCAACGCTCTCGTCTACCCCGGTCGCAGCACAGGCTGTTCCAGCCGGGTCGCCCCCCCCCGCAGTCACGCCCTGATTCATTCCGGTTTCACGGATGAGCCACTTTCCGGCGCACCCCCAAGCAGCCACGCCCGCAAGCCCCATTCCATCCGCATTGGCAACCATGCTGCTGGCTGGACGCCGCGTCTTAAGATTGGCTAAAGCTCGCACCATCATGCTTCTGGCTTTTGATGGGAGATACACGTGCTTGATCCGCGTCCGCGTTTTGGCACTCGAGCCATGCTTGCCACGGCATGGCTGGCAACGGCATTCCTGCTGCTGCACACCAGCCTGCGCGGCGTGCTGATGGCGCAGACCTGGCACGCTGCACAGATGACGCTTGCCTCGGCCGCCAGGGTGCTCGGCACCGGGCTGGCATTCGACCTGGTGACGCTCGCCCTGCTGCTGCCTGCCGTGCTGCTGCTGGAAAGCGCGCTCGGCACGCGCAAGCCGCCCGGGCGCATGCGTCATGGACTGGTGCTGGCTATCGCGGCGCTCGTCCTCTTTTCGCTGGGCTTTGGCGTGATGGCCGAATGGTTCTTCTGGGACGAATTCGGCGTGCGCTTCAATTTCATCGCGGTCGACTACCTGGTCTACACGCGCGAAGTGGTCGGCAACATCCGCGAGAGTTTCCCGGTCGGCACGCTGCTCAGTGCAGTGGCCGTCCTCACACTGGCATTGGTGTGGGCGAGCCGCGGCTGGCTCGTGCGTGCCGCGACACCCACCACCACGCGCCGCAGCCGCATCGCGGTATGGCTGGCGAGCGTCGTGGCGGCCTTCGGGCTGTCGGCCGCGTGGTCGACGAGCACCTCTACGACTACGCGCTGGAGCAGATGGATCGCGACGCCGCCAGCGGCAAGCCCTTCCTGATGCACCTGATGACGACCTCCAACCACACGCCCTCCACCTTCCCCGAAGGCCGCATCGACCTGAAACGCAGCCGCCAGGGTGCGGTGAAGTATTCCGACTATGCGGTAGGCCGCTTCATCGAGATGGCACGCGCGAAGCCCTGGTTCAAGGACACGGTGTTCGTGCTGGTGGCCGACCACTGCGCGTCCAGCAAGGGCCGCACCAGCCTGCCGCCCGCGAACTACCACATCCCCGCGATCATTTATTCGCCCGCGCATCTAGCGCCGCACACCGACACCCGGCTCGCCAGCCAGATCGACATTGTGCCCACCGTGCTCGACCTGCTGGGCCTGTCCGAGCAGTCGAATTTCATGGGACGCAGCGTGCTGCATGCCTATCCCGATCGTGGCCGCGCCTTCATCGCCACCTACCAGAAGCTGGGCTATCTGACGCCCGACCAACTGGTGGTGCTGAGTCCCGGCCGCCAGATCGAGGACTGGCGGCTGGATGCGCAACAGGAGCTCGCGGCACCGGTGCGCCAGCCGGACACGCTGGTGGGACGCGCAATCGATGCCTATCAGGAAACCGCGCGACGCGCACGCGACGGTCTGCTGCAGCACGCGAATCTGTCGGATGGCTTAAGGATGAGATAAGCATGCGTCCTTAAAGTGACCTCATCGCATCCCGCAAGGAGGTCACCATGTCGCATTCGAAAACTCAATCCCGCCGCGTATACGACCCGCTGCTGCGGGTCCTGCACTGGGCCATCGCGCTGTCCGTCGTCGCGCTCATCATAAGCAGCCAGCTGGCCGAAGCATTCGAGCACGGCCCCTGGGAAAGCGCGATCTGGAACCTGCACATCCTCGCCGGCTACGGCCTGACCGTGGCTTTGCTGACGCGCCTGCTGTGGGGCCTCGTCGGCCCGGCCAGCGCGCGCTGGCTGGATCTGTGGCACCCCGCGGTGTGGACGGCCAGCCTGAAGACCCTGCGCCTGCCGAGCGCGCATCGCGTCGGCCACGACCCCGTCGCCAGCCTCGCCTACCTGTTTGCCTACGGCGTGATGGCGCTGATGGTCGTCACTGGCCTTGGGCTCGCCGCCAGCGAATTCAACACCGGGCCGCTCGCCGTATGGCTGGGCAACGCCGGCTGGGTCGAAGACGTGACGGAAGACCCGCACGAATTCGGCTTTGTCCTGATGCTGGGCTTCGTCGGCCTGCACATGGCGGCGCTGGTGTTCCACCAACTGCGCGGCGAACGCGTGGCGCAGAGCATGGTCACCGGCAAGCAGTACCTCGATGCCGAGCCGGGGGTGCAGCATGATTAAGCGGATTGCATGGACAGGGTTGATGCTGCTGACGGCCCACGCTTCGGCCGACAGCCCCGCAAGCTTCATGGCGCGCTACGCGCAAGAGGCCGGCGTGGCGGTGACTGCACTGTCGCCCACTCGCGGCGAAGCGCTCTTCCGCGGCGAGCATCCCGGAAAAAACGGCGCCATGCAGAGCTGCGCCAGCTGCCACACTGCGAATCCGAAGCAGGCGGGGCAGACCCGCGTCGGCAAGCGCATCGAACCGCTGGCGCCGGCCGCCAACCCGGCACGTTTCACCGACGCGGCCAAGGTCGAGAAATGGTTCCGCCGCAACTGCACCGACGTGCTCGCGCGCGAATGCAGTGCGCAGGAAAAAGGCGATTTCATTGCCTGGCTGAATCAGATCCAATAAGGAGCTAAAACATGAACTACGTATTGCGCGGAATCGGCGTGCTGGCGACCGTCGGCACCCTCAGCCTGCTGGCGTTTTCGCTGCCCTCGGGCGGCGAGGCGCGCGGCGACGGTGGCGGCGACGACCTGATGCCCCGCCTCACCCACCACAACTGGCAGCAGGAATGCGCGAGCTGCCACCTCGCTTACTCGCCCGCCCTGCTGCCGCGTGCGTCATGGCGGCGCGTGATGGGCGGGCTCGAGCAGCACTTCGGCGAAAACGCCAGCCTTGATCCGGCAACCCAGGCTGATATCCTGCGTTTTCTCGAAGCCAACGCCGCCGACAGCGGCCGCAGCCGGATGGGCAACAAGGTGATGCAGCGCATGGACAAAAATACAACGCCGTTGCGCATCACCGAAACCACCTGGTTCGTGAAGAAGCACGACGACGTGCCGCGCACCGCCTGGGCGCGCAAGTCGGTGGGCTCCGCCGCCAACTGCGCGGCCTGCCACCGGCAGGCAGAAAAAGGCGTATTCGACGAAGACACGGTCAGGATTCCAAAATGAAACGACGCGATGCGCATCCTGCTGGTTGAAGATGACCGCCTGCTCGGCGACGGCCTCAAGGCCGGGCTGACGCAGGCCGGCTACGCGGTCGACTGGCTGCGCGACGGCGAAGCGGCAGTGGCCGCCCTGTCCACCGAAACCTTCGCCGCGGTGGTGCTTGACCTGGGGCTGCCGAAGCGCGACGGGCTGTCGGTGCTGCAATGGCTGCGCGGCCGCCACGACGCGACGCCGGTGCTGATCCTCACCGCGCGCGACCAGCTGGAAGACAAGGTGCGCGGCCTCGACCTGGGCGCCGACGACTACGTGTTGAAGCCCTTCGACCTGGATGAGATCGCCGCGCGCCTGCGCGCGCTGGTGCGTCGTGCCCACGGGCGCCCGGAGCCGGTGCTGACGCTGGGCGAGGTCGAACTCAATCCGGCGGCGCGCACGGTGACGCGCGCCAGCGAGGCCATCGAGTTGACGCCGCGCGAATTCGACCTGCTGCATCTGCTGCTGCAAAACGCCGACCGCGTGCTGACCCGGCGCGCCCTGGAAGAGCAGCTCTACACCTGGAACGACGCGGTCGACAGCAACGCGCTCGAAGTCCACATCCATCACCTGCGCAAGAAGCTCGGCAGCGAGCTGATCCGCACCGTGCGCGGCGTCGGCTACATGGCCTCGGCGGCGCCCCACGCATGAGCACAACCCCGTCCTACTCGCTGCGCCGCCGGCTGGTGTGGCTGCTGACCAGCACGGTGGCAGCGATCTGGCTGCTGTCCACGCTGGTGGTCTATCAGCGCGCCCACCACGAAGCGGACGAGTTGCTCGACAACCAGCTGACCCAGGTGGGAGAGACCCTGCTGGCAATCGTGGCGGGGGGCGAGGTGGAGGACTTCGTCAAGGAATTGCATGAACACGCGCAGCGCTATCCGGTGCCAATCGCATTCGAAGTGTGGCTCAGCGAGGATGGCGAAACCCGGCGCCTGGTGGCCTCGCCCGGCCATGCCGGGTTCGAGATGGACGTGGCGGCAGGCTTCAGCGAACACCCGCACCTGGGCACAAGCTGGCGTTTTTATACGGCGCAGGATGATGATGCGGAATACCGCGTGGTGGTCGGGCAGGCCTCCGCCGCGCGTGAACGCCTGGCACGCGAGATCGGGCTGTCGTTGCTGCTGCCGGCTGCGCTGGCGCTGCCGCTGATGGCATTGGCCGTGTGGTGGGTCGTCAGCCGCGCGCTGCGGCCAGTGGACGTGGTGGCGCGGCAGGTGGGCGCACTTGATGTCCAGGCGCTGGCACCGCTCGATGAGTCGGCTCTGCTGCCAAACGAAATCGCGCCGCTGCGTAATGCGCTCAACGCACTGATCCGCCGCGTCACCGAAGCTTTCGATAACGAACGTCGTTTCACGGCAGATGCCGCGCACGAACTTCGCACGCCACTGGCGGCCTTGAAAGTGCAGGCGCAGGTGGCACTGCGCGCACAAGCGAACGACAGCCGGCAACACGCGCTGACCCAGGTGGTCGTCGGCGTCGACCGCATGACGCACCTGGTCGAGCAGTTGCTCACGCTCGCACGCGTCGATCCGGCACGCCAGGACGCGACGCCGCAGCCGCTGGACCCTTCTGAAATCGTCGCTGCAGTGTGTGCCGAGCTGTTGCCGCAGGCCCAGCGCCAGGGACAGACGCTGAGGGTCGAAGCCGCACCGGGTTGTCAGGTCGCGGTAAAAGCGGAATGGCTGCGGATCGCGCTGCGCAATCTGATCGACAATGCCCAGCGCTACGCAGGCGAAGGCGCGCGCATCGAAGTGCGCCTGGTGCGTGACGGATCGGCCTGCATCCTCACGGTTGCCGACGATGGTCCAGGCGTGGAACCGCCGCTGCGAAAGCAGTTAAGCGCGCGCTTCGTGCGCGGCGAGGTCGAAGGCGAAGGCTGCGGGCTGGGACTGTCCATCGTGGCCCGCATCGCAGCGCTGTCGCATGCCCAATTGGAACTGGGAAACGGACTGCCGCGCGCGGATGGCGGCCACGGCCTGGCGGCCACGCTACGCTTCAGCGCGGCCGCCTGAAAAACCGCTGCCGTTCAGCGGCGATAGCCCGGCCCCATGCCGCCCCCGGGGCCCATCCCACCGCCTGGCCCCATGCCTTCACGCGGCATGTCGGGTAGCGTCTTGCCCTGCGCTTTGGCGCGCTCCTGCATTTTCTTGTGGTGCTCCAGGCGGAAGGCTTCGCGCTCCTGCTCGGTTTTCATCTCGCGCATGCGGTTGTGGTATTCGTTGCGTTCCTGCGGGGTCATCAGGTCATAGCCATAAACACGCTCACGATCCTGCATCTGGACCTGATCGCGAGATTGCACCTGACCCTGGGCCTGCGCTGAAGCCGCCACCGACATGGCAAGTGTCAGCATCACCATGGAAAAGATTTTCATCATGAACTCCTTGGCAAAGGGTTTGAAAGACCGCATGCCTGACTCCAATGGTCTGCGGTTGAATTCAATCTAGCACAAGAAATTCATCCACTCACGCTGACCTCGCCTGATTAATTATTTTAATAATTCGCCAGGCTTGCCTTAGCCACCGCTTATGCCGGAAGCCGCTATGGCGCGGCCTGGATCGCCGTCACGGTGAAGGCGCCATTAATGCTCTCGGCATGGAATTTGACCGTATCGCCGACCTTCAGGCCGTTCATCAGTTCAGGCGGCTGCACCCGGAACACCATGGTCATGCCGGGCATGTCGAGGTTAGCGAGGGGGCCATGCTTGAGGGTAATCCTGGCGTTCGCGGCGTCGATCTTGCGCACCACGCCTTCGCTCATCGCGGCGACCTCCGCGGCGGGCGCGGCGACGGGCTCGGCGTAGATTGGCGCGGACATCGCCAGCGCAGTCAGAAGGGGGATCCATGTTTTCATTTTGCAGTTCCTTGTTTGGGCGTGACGGTGACCGTTCCGCGCATGCCGGCTTCGTAATGGCCGGCGATCAGGCAGGCGAATTCGAAGCGGCCGGCGCGGTTGAAGGTCCAGACGATTTCGCCGGTCTTGCCGGGGTCGACGTGAACCATGTAAGCCTCGTCGTGTTCCATGTTGGGAAACCTGGCCATCATGGCGGCGTGTTTGACCAGTTCGTCTGGCGTACCGATGACCATTTCGTGCAGCATGCGGCCCGTGTTCCTGACGACGAAGCGCACGGTTTCGCCCTCCTGCACGGTGATGGCGTCAGGGGTGAAGCGCATGGCGTCGGTCATGTCGAGGGTAAGGGTGCGCTTGGCCTGGGCGGGATTGCCCGCGATGCCCCAGGCAGTCTGTTCGGCCACGGCATTGGGCGCCGGGGCGTGTTTCTTCTCGGCGTGGGCATGCGCAAGCGGCGCACCGGCGAGCAACGGGGTGGCCAGCAGGGCCGTCAACAGCAGAGCGGATTTCATCGGTTGTCCTTTCGTTTCATTCAATGGCCGGCATGGCCGGTGGGTTTGCGTACGGTGACCTCGATATCGCGCGGCGTGCCCTGCGGCGAGGCGGCCTGCGGCGCGCGCACCGGATCGGCCACGGTGCCGCTGACCTCGCGCGCCACCGTGCCGGGCGCATGCTTGTACCAGCCGGGGTCGGAGTAGTCGCCGCGCTTCTGCTCGCGCCGCACCTTCATCGTGGTGAACATGCCGCCCATTTCCACCGACCCGAAGGGGCCCTGGCCGGTCATCATCGGCAGGGTGTTGTCGGGCAGCGGCATTCCCATTTCGGCCATGTCGGCCATGCCGCGCTCGCCCATCACCATGTAGTCGGGCACCACCCGGGTGATTTTTCTTGCCAGCCCGCTGTGGTCGACACCGATCATGGTGGGGACGCCGTGTCCCATCGCGTTCATGGTGTGGTGGCTCTTGTGGCAGTGAAACGACCAGTCGCCCTCCTCGTCGGCGAGAAACTCGATCTGGCGCATCTGCCCGACCGCAACGTCGGTCGTGACTTCCGGCCAGCGCGCGGCCTTCGGCACCGGTCCACCGTCGGTGCCGGTGACCTCGAACTCCACCCCGTGCAGATGCATTGGATGATTGGTCATGGTGAGGTTGCCGATGCGGATGCGCACGCGGTCGTTGAGCCGCACATTGAGGCTGTCGATGCCGGGAAATGCGCGGCTGTTCCAGGTCCACAGGTTGAAGTCGAGCATGGTGTTGATCTGCGGCGTGGCGCTGCCGGGCTCGATGTCGTAGGCGTTCAAGAGGAAGCAGAAATCGCGGTCGACGGGATCGATCAGCGGATGACGGCCCTTGGGATGCGTCACCCAGAAGCCCATCATGCCCATCGCCATCTGCGTCATTTCGTCGGCGTGCGGGTGGTACATGAAAGTGCCGGGGCGGCGCGCGACGAATTCATAGACGAAGGTCTTGCCCGGCTTGATGGACGGCTGCGTCAGCCCGCTGACGCCGTCCATGCCGTTGGGCAGGCGCTGGCCGTGCCAGTGGATGCTGGTGTGCTCGGGCAGGCGGTTGGTGACGTAGATGCGCACGCGGTCGCCTTCCACCACTTCGATGGTGGGGCCGGGCGACTGGCCGTTGTAGCCCCACAGGTGCGCCCTCATGCCGGGCGCGATCTCGCGCACCACCGGCTCGGCGACCAGGTGGAACTCCTTCACGCCGTCCTTCATGCGCCACGGCAGCGTCCAGCCGTTCAGCGTCACCACCGGGTTGTAGGGGCGCCCGTTCGGCGGCAGCAGCGGCGGCTGGGTGGCAGGCGTATCCATGCTGACAATCTCGGGCAGCCTCGCCATCGCCACCGGACTCACACTGGCAGCAGCAACCGCGCCGGTGAACTTGAAAAAATCACGTCTTGAAGTCATGGGAAATCCTTTTAAAATCTTGATCCGCGAAGGACGCGAAGGGGCGCGAAGCAAAAACATCAAGGAATTTCCTTCGCGTTTCTTCGCGTCCTTCGCGGACAAACAGAGTGTTCAATGCCCGCCCCCGCTCTCCGCCATGGCGGGGCTGTCGGATGCGGCCTGCCGCATGTCCGGCTTGCCGACCAGCGCCATCTGCAAATCGGCGTCGGACAGCCAGAAGTCGCGCTGCGCCTCGATGGCGGCGTTGACCGAGGCGATCTGCGAGCGCGCGTCGGCCAGCAGTTCGAACACGCCGATCAGCATGCCGTTGTAGCGCAGCACGTTCTCCTCGGAGATGCGCTGCTTGAGCGGCACCACCTCGTCGCGCAGGTGGCGCGCGATGGCGTACTGGCTCTGCTGCATGGCATAGGCCTCGCGCACTTCGGAGCGCGCATTGACCGCGGCTTCGCGGGCCTGCTCCAGCGCCTGCCGGTAGCGCGACTCGGCGGCCACCACCCGGCTCTGCCCGAAGTCGAACAGCGGCAGCTCGAAGCTGATTTCGTAGCCGCGCTGGTTCGGTTCCTCGTTCGAGCTGTTGTTGATGATGCCCAGCTCCAGCACGTTGATGAAGCGGGTGCTGCGCGTGAGGCCCAGATTCTTCGCCAGCGTTTCGGTCTGCAGTTTCGCCATCTGAAGGTCGATGCGCGAGTCCATTGCCCGCTGCTCGACGCCCGGCAGCGCCGGCACGGCCGCCGGCAGATCGGGCAGGCGCGCGGGCAGCTGCACCCGGTCGCCCTGCGTCAGGCCCATCAGGCGCACCAGCCGCTCGCGCGCGGCAAGCTTCGCCTGCCCGGCGCGCGCCACCGCCAGGGCTGCATCGGCGTAGAAGGACTGCTCGCGCGCCTGCTTCAGCCGGCTCCAGTTGCCCGCCTGCGCCATGCGGCGCGCCAGCTCGGCGCCGGCTTCCGCCGCTTCCATTGCCTGCTGCTGGTATTCGGCAGTCTGCCCGGCCGCCACGGCGACCACCCACGCCTTGCGCGTCTCGGCCGCCAGCTGCAGCACGTCCTGCACCAGCGCGCGCCGGGTCTGTTCGAACAGGCGCTGCTCAATGCCGGCGCGCATCGGCATCGTCAACAGCGCCGCCAGATTGAGATGCAGGCTGCGCTCCCATTCCACCTCGCTGCCGCGCGTCAAGCGGCCGATGGAAAAGCCCGGATTGGGCAGGCGCTGCGCCGACACCCAGTCGGCCTCGGCGACGCCCAGGGTATTGAACGCCGCCTGCAGCCCGGGATTGTTGAGGAGCGCGATCTGCACCGCATCGTCGGCCGAAAGCGGCTTGGCCAGCAGCGCATCGATGCGCGACTGCGACTGGCTGCGGCTGGCATCGTCGCGCGCCCAGGCGACGTCTTTCTGGAGGCGCGACTGGGTGGCTGACTGGATCGCGTCGAATCCGCCGTCCTCGGAGAAACTCGCGCAGCCGCCCAGCAGCAGGGTCGTCAGCACGGCAAGGGTGAGCGAGCGCGGGGAAAATGGCACTGAATTCATGATGATCCCCTCAATGTCCGTTGTGGCCATGATGGCCCTGTGTTTCCTGACCGGCGCCGCCAGCCGCCGGCTGCGATTCGCGCAGATAGGTGCGCCAGCCGCCGACTTCGCCGACCCGTTCGTTGACCGCGCGCCAGTCCTGCAGCGGCTCGTCGCGCCAGCCTTGATACTGTTTGAACGGGTCGATTGCAGCCTGATCAGCCGCCGGGGGCTCGGCAGCGTGCGCCACAGGCGCCCACAGAGCCCAGGCGCACGCCGCCACCCTGAATAACGGTGCGCGCGCCAGCCGCGCCGCACGTCGGAATAATGCATTCAACATGTTGAACCTCGCCAATCACGCGGCACACGCGCCGCGGTCAAAATCGATAGACGCGCCGTCAAACGGCGCGGGATTCAGGCGAGGGGGGTTCGGGGTGGCCGCTCGGGGCCTTCGGGGACAAAGCCGCTGAAAGACGCGGCAGGATGCGGGAAATAACGGGTCGGAACCGGCACGATCGCCGGGGTGTCGGAAGACGGGATCGGCAGCGCGGACGCCAGTGCGCAGGCCGTGCAGTGTTTGCAGTTATGGGAGGTGGGTGCCGACGGTTCGGGTTCGTGGCAGCCCGCCATCCCATCCTCGGCCATGGCCTTCAGTTCCACTGCGGCCTGTTGCGGAAGCGCGCAGTTCATCATGGCTGCCGACGCAAAGGTCTGCACCGGCAGGACCAGCATCAACAGCAACAGCAGGAATCGGTGGAATCGGGTACGCACGCCGGCAGTGTAATCAAAAAAGACAGACAGCCCAAGAGACCCCGGATGGGCCGTTCGGGTTCCTGATCCGGCCAAAATGCACTACGGGCGCCGCTTGCGCGGCTCGTAGTGCACCACGGCGCGCATGATCTCGGAATAGGGAAATCCGGTGCCGTCGCCGAAGTGTTGGCTGCCCTGCAGCACCGTGGACGCGATGTCGGTGCTTTCATCCGCCGCGCAATCCATCGCCTCGGCCAGCCCGCGCACCCCGCCGCACTGCGCGCGGATTTCCTTGCCGAACGGCCACGGGGCATCGGGATTGATCTTCAGCGCGAACTGCGCATTTTCGTGAAGCGCCTGATAAAAAGTCAGGCAGCGCTCGCGCACCGCCGGATCGCCGCAGGCGATCGCCTCGCGCTCGGCCAGATTGAGCTTGCGCGAACGGCCGCAGGCGACGCAACGCGAAAGCAGGGCACGTTCGAACGGACAGCTGTGCTCGATGTAGGCCTTGCGGGCGAGCTTGTAAGCGCCTTCGTTGTACTCAGCCATCGGCCACCCTCAATAATCTACTGCGCGGTCGTGATCCGGGCGCATACGATCTTTCACGGGCTTCAGCTCGTAGAAAGTCGGAGTCCCCTTGTGGGGCGTCCGATGCTCGGAATCCTCATGACCATCCAGTACATTCCGGTTCCTGCGCTTCGGGCGCGCCCGGCTGACGCCCTGCTCGCTACGATTCTTGAGGGCGTCCTTCAACCCTATTCAAGCCAACACTCGATTTACCAATCGTCGCCGGAGAGGGTCTTCTCCAGTTCGCGCTCGGCGGTCAGCGTCTCCTGAGCGGCGATCTCGTCCTCGGCAAAGACCATCTTGTACTTGTCGCCGGTCTTGGGATCGAGCGTCTTGCGCAATTCGTTGGTGTGCGCCTTGGCCTCCTTGAAGGTGGCCCACTCGCCCCGCTTTTCCAGCACCTTGAACATTCCCATCCGGAAAACGTAGTAAGGCATGATCGCTCCTAACTCAATTTGCCGTGACACTGCTTGTACTTCTTGCCAGACCCGCACGGGCACGGATCGTTGCGGCCGACCTTGGGATAGGCGTCAGCCGGCGTGGCCCTGGCGGCAGCGGCCTCGGCAAAATCCTGCGCCTCGTCGTAGCCGGCGTGCTGGAACTGCACGTTGGACGGCTCTTCGTGCAGTTCGACCGCCTGCACATCCTCGGGCGCGCGGATCTGCACGGTGGTGGTGATCTGCGTGACTTCGGCCTTGATCGCGGTCAACATGCCGGAGAACAGTTCGAACGCCTCGCGCTTGTATTCCTGCTTGGGCTGCTTCTGCGCGTAACCGCGCAGGTGAATGCCCTGGCGCAGGTGATCCAGCGCCGACAGGTGCTCGCGCCAGTGAGTGTCGAGGCTCTGCAGCATCACCGCGCGCTCGAACTGGCGCAGGCCGTCTGCGCCGACCTGTGCTTCCTTCTCCTTGTAGGCTGCATCGGCGGCCTGCATGATTTTCTTGCGCAGCGCTTCCTCGTTCAGGGTCTTGTCTTCGTCCAGCCATTGCTGCAGCGGCAGGTGGAGCGAAAATTGCGAGGCCAGGGCCTTTTCCAGACCCGCCACGTCCCACTGCTCGTCCATGCTGCCCGGCACGATGTGCAGGTCGATGGCGTCGTTCAGCACGTCATCGCGCATGGCGCGAACGGTGTCGCCGATGTCGGCGCTTGCCAGGATCTCGTTGCGCTGCTCGTAGATCACCTTGCGCTGGTCGTTCGACACGTCGTCGTATTCGAGCAGCTGCTTGCGGATGTCGAAGTTGCGCTGCTCGACCTTGCGCTGCGCATTCTCGATCGCGCGCGTCACCCACGGATGCTCGATCGCCTCGCCCTCGGGCATTTTCAGGCGGTCCATGATCGCGGCGACGCGGTCGGACGCGAAGATGCGCAGCAGCGGATCTTCCAGCGACAGGAAGAAGCGGCTGGAGCCGGGATCGCCCTGGCGTCCGGAACGTCCGCGCAGCTGGTTGTCGACACGGCGCGATTCATGGCGTTCGGTGCCGACGATGTGCAGGCCGCCCGCCGCCAGCACGGCATCGTGACGCACCTGCCAGTCGGCCTTGAGCGCGGCGGTGCGCGCGTCCTTCTCGGCATCGGACAGGCTTTCGTCGTTGCGGATGGCGTCGATTTCCTTCTGGATGCTGCCGCCCAGCACGATGTCGGTTCCGCGACCCGCCATGTTGGTGGCAATGGTGATCCCGCCCGTCATGCCCGCCTGCGCGATCACCTCGGCTTCGCGCTCGTGCTGCTTGGCGTTCAGCACGTTGTGCGGCAGGCCGGCGGCTTTCAGTTCGGCGGAGAGTTTTTCGTTGGCCTCGATCGAGGTGGTGCCCACCAGCACTGGCTGGCCGCGCTCATGGCAGGCGCGAACCTCGTTGATCACCGCCTGGTCGCGTTCGCGCGCGGTGCGGAAGACCTGGTCGTGTTCGTCCTTGCGGATCATCGGGCGATGCGTCGGCACGACCACGGTTTCCAGGCCGTAGATGCTCTGGAACTCGAAGGCCTCGGTGTCCGCGGTGCCGGTCATGCCCGACAGCTTTTGATACATGCGGAAGAAATTCTGGAAGGTGATCGACGCCAGCGTCTGGTTTTCCTTCTGGATCGCCACGCCCTCCTTCGCCTCGACGGCCTGGTGCAAGCCTTCCGACCAGCGGCGCCCGCTCATCAGGCGGCCGGTGAATTCGTCGACGATGATGACTTCGCCGTTCTGCACCACGTAGTGCTGGTCCTTGAAGAACAGCGCATGTGCGCGCAAGGCGGCATACACATGGTGCATCAGCATGATGTTGGCGGCGTCGTAGAGGCTGCCGCCGGGCGGCAACAGGCCCATTTCGGTGAGGACTTCCTCGACCTTTTCGTGCCCCGCCTCGGACAGCAGCACCTGGCGCGTTTTCTCGTCGACCGAGTAATCGCCCTCGGACTCCTCGTCCTTCTGCCGGGTCAGGCGCGGCGGCACCTCGTTGATCTGCTGGTACAGCGCGATGTTTTCTTCCGACTGGCCGGAAATGATCAGGGGCGTGCGCGCTTCGTCGATCAGGATCGAGTCGACTTCGTCGATGATGCCGAAGGCCAGCGGACGCTGCACCTTCTCGCTCATCTGGTAGACCATGTTGTCGCGCAGGTAGTCGAAGCCGTATTCGTTGTTGGTGCCGTAGGTGATGTCGGCGGCATACGCAGCCTGCTTGGCGTCGTGCGGCATCTGCGACAGGTTGACTCCGGTGGTGAGGCCGAGGAAGCCGTACAGGCGGCCCATCCATTCGGCGTCGCGGCTGGCGAGATAGTCGTTCACCGTCACCACGTGCACGCCCTTGCCGGTCAGCGCGTTCAGGTACGCGGCCAGCGTCGCCATCAGCGTCTTGCCCTCGCCGGTGCGCATCTCGGCGATCTTGCCGTCATGCAGCACCATGCCGCCCACCATCTGGACGTCGAAGTGGCGCATGCCGAGCACCCGCTTCGACGCTTCGCGCACCACGGCGAAAGCTTCCGGCAGCAGCTTGTCGAGCGTCTCGCCCGCGTTGGGCGTTCCGGCTTGGCCCAGCCGCGACTTGAACTCGGCGGTCTTGCCGGCCAGCTCGGCGTCGGACAATTTTTCCATCGCCGGCTCCAGCGCGTTGATCGCTTTCACCTTTTGCAGGTATTGTTTGACCAGTCGCTCGTTGCGGCTGCCGAAGACTTTTTTGAACAGGGATTGCAGCATGAGGAATCCGAAATGTCCGCAGGACGCGGTAAATCGCTGAATTTTAACATAGCGTCGCAGGCTTCCTGTGACGC
>JBAVWB010000161.1:0-23451 GCA_049697615.1 Thiobacillus sp.
GGCAATGACCAGCTGCTCCGCCTCGGCCCGCAGCACCTCGCCCGGATGGCCCGCGCCGGCAACGGCCTGTGCCGCCCAGATTTTCAGCGGCGCACCGTCCAGCAGTGTCCACGCGCCGGGCGCCGGGTTGTAGGCACGCACCGCGCGCGCAAGAACATCAGCGGGCTGGTTCCAGTCCAGCCGCGCTTCCTCCTTGCTGAGCTTGGCGGCATAGGTGGCCCGGCTGTCGTCCTGCGCCTGCGGCACCAGCGTGGAATAGTGTTCCAGTGCATCCACGATTGCGCGAGCGCCAGCCGCCGCCAGAGTGTCGTGCAGGCTGGCCGCGGTGTCGGCATCGAGGATCGGCACGACCGTCTTCGCCAGCATCGCGCCGGTGTCGAGGCCGGCGTCCATCTGCATGATGGTGATGCCGGTCTCATGATCGCCCGCCAGGATCGCGCGCTGGATCGGTGCGGCGCCGCGCCAGCGCGGCAGGAGCGAAGCGTGGATGTTGAGGCAGCCGAAGCGCGGCAGGTCCAGCACCGCTTGCGGCAGGATCAGGCCATAGGCGGCGACCACCATGACATCGGCATCTGCCGCGCGCAGCTCGACCTGGGCCTCGGGCATTTTCAGGCTGGCGGGCTGGTACACCGGCAGCCCGCGCGCCAGTGCCGCCTGCTTGACCGCGCTGGGGGTGAGCTTCATGCCGCGCCCGGCCGGACGGTCGGGCTGGGTCAGCACCAGGGAAATGTCGTGCCCGGCATCCGCCAGGGCCTCGAGGGCGGCCGCCGCAAACGGCGGGGTGCCGGCGAAAATGATGCGCACTGGACGGCTCAGAGCGACGCGCGCACAGGCGCGGCGTCGGGCCGGTGTTCGCGCGCCTGCTTCAACAGTCTGGCCTTGATGCGGTTGCGTTTGAGGCTGGACAGGTAGTCGACGAAGACCTTGCCCATCAAGTGATCCATTTCGTGCTGGATGCACACCGCCAGCAGGCCGTCGGCTTCCAGTTCAAACGGCTTGCCGTCGCGGTCGAGCGCGCGCACGGTGACGCGCTCGGCGCGGGTCACCCGATCGAACACGCCGGGCACCGACAGGCAGCCTTCCTCGCTTTCCTCGCGGCCCGACTGGGCGACGATCTCGGGATTGATGAACACCCGCAGCGAATCGTGGGTTTCGGAAATGTCGATGACGACGACGCGCTCGTGTACGTTGACCTGGGTCGCCGCCAGCCCGATGCCGGGGGCGGCGTACATGGTCTCGGCCATGTCGTCGACCAGTTTGCGGATGCGTGCGTCGACCGCGGCAACCGGCTTGGCGACGGTATGCAGGCGCACATCGGGATAATGCAGAATATCGAGCTTGGCCATAAATTGTTTGCGAATGAAGGAACTAGGCGCACACTTTGATGCAAAATATCCGCATCAACTTGCGCATCACCCTAAATATAAGGCGACGGATAGCCGTAAGCTAAGCGCACAGTATATTTTCAATGCGGAATTAGACAAGGTCTAAATGGAGGGTTCCCCCGTGCGTCATCTCGTTGTTTCTCTTGCACTGCTGCTGGCCACACCCGCTCTGGCCGATACCCTTAAATTGCAGGACAACGCCCCCGACACCTATGTCGTGGTCAAGGGCGATACCCTATGGGACATCTCCGGCCGTTTCCTCAAGGACCCGTGGCGCTGGCCGCAGATCTGGAACCTGAACCGCGAGGAGATCAAGAACCCGCACTGGATCTATCCCGGCGACCTGATCGTGCTCGACCGTAGCGGCAAGGAGCCGCGGCTGTCGCTGGTCAGGGGCGGCCAGAACGGCATGCAGACCGTCAAGCTGTCGCCCGGCGCCCGCATGACCGAAATCAGCAGCGATGCCATTCCGGCCATTCCCATTCGGGTGATCCACCCCTTCCTGTCGCAACCGCGCGTCGTCCCCCTGGGCGCGCTCGACGACGCGCCCTACATTCTGGGCACCAACGCCGAACGCGTGGTGCTGGGCGCGGGTGACGAGGCGTTTGCCACCGGCGGCAAGGACGGTGTGCGCAACTGGAACGTGCTGCGTCCCGGCAAGGCATTGAATGACCCGGAAACCGGCGAGGTGCTGGGCTACGAAGTCGAATACCTGGGCGATGCGCGCACCCTGGTGGAAGGCGCGCCGCAGAAAATCCGCATCACGCAGTCGGCGCAGGAAATCCTGCCCCGGGACAAGCTGGTGGAAGCGGCCGACAGCTCCGCCTTCGAATACATGCCGCACGCACCGGAAGGCCAGGTAAACGGGCGCATCATTTCCGCTTACGGCGGGCTGACCGACAGCGGCCGCTACCAGACCGTGGTCATCAACCGGGGCAGCCGCGATGGCCTTGAAGCCGGTCACGTGCTGGCCGTGTTCCGCGAAGGGCAGGCCGTGACGCTCACCAGCGACGAGAAGGACCGCATGACCTGGGTCAATGAAAAAGTTGCCGGCGTTCCGAACGGGGGGGCCTGGCTGTACAACGACGTGCGCTGCCTGAAGCAAAACAGCAAGGTGACCTACAACCAGGCCGCCGATGTGCGCAACACCTTCCGCAGCACCTGTCTCACCACCCGCAGCGAGAACGCCATCAAGCTGCCCGACGCCCGCAGCGGCCTGGTGATGGTGTACCGCGTGTTCGACCGCGTGTCGTATGCGCTCATCATGGATTCAGATGGGCCGGTCTACCTGCTCGACACGGTGAAGAACCCCTGAACATGCCTGCCCGCGAAAAACGCGTCGAGCGTGCCTGACACCTGGCTGCGCCTGGCCCTCGCCCCGGGGGTCGGCAACACCAGCCTGATCCGCCTGCTAACGGCCTTCGGTTCCCCGGAGGCCGTTTTGGCATCCGGCCGCAGCGCGCTGGCGGCCCACCTTTCCAGGGCCCAGTGCGACGCGCTCCTGGCCGACCCGGACCCCGCTCAACTTGAGGCGGCGCACGCCTGGCTCGGACAACCCGGCAACAGCCTGATGACGCTGGCGGACGAGGACTACCCGAAAACCCTGCTGGAAATCGCCGATCCGCCCGCCATCCTGTATTGCAAGGGCCGGCGTGAACTGTTGAGCCAGCCCGGTTTCGGCATCGTGGGCAGTCGCAACGCAACCCCGCAGGGCGTGCGCGATGCCGAGGCGTTTGCCCAGGCGCTGTCCGACGCCGGGTTGACCATCGTCAGCGGGCTGGCGCTCGGCATCGACGCGGCAGCGCATCGCGGCGGGCTGGCTGGCGCCGGTTCGAGCATCGCCATCATCGGAACCGGACTCGACCGCATCTATCCCGCGCGCAACAAGGCGCTGGCGCACCGGCTGGCCGAAAACGGCCTGATCGTGTCGGAGTTTGCGCTGGGCACGTCGCCCCTGCCGGGCCATTTTCCGCGCCGCAACCGGCTGATCAGCGGCCTCTCGCGCGGCGTGCTGGTGGTCGAAGCCGCACCCAACAGCGGATCGCTCATCACCGCACGGGTGGCCACCGAGCAGGGGCGCGACGTATTCGCCATCCCGGGCTCGATCCATTCGCCGCTGGCGCGCGGCTGCCATGCGCTGATCAAGCAGGGCGCCAAGCTGGTCGAGTCCGCCGCCGACATTCTCGACGAACTGGCCTGGCAGCAGCGGCTGGCACCCCCCGTGCTGCCGGAAACCCTGCCCGACCCGGTGCTGGACGCGCTGGATGGTGCACCCGCCACCCTCGACGCGCTCGCCCAAAGAACCGGGTTGACGCTGGATGCGCTTTCAGCGAAGCTGTTGGCGCTTGAACTGGACGGGCGCATTGCATCCTTGCCCGGCGGGCGTTACCAAAAAATCCACTGACACTATGCTCGACATCCTGGTCTACCTCTACGAAAGCTTCCGCATGGCCGAACTGGCGCCCGATCGCGACGCGCTGGAAAAACGCCTGTTTGCTGCCGGTTTCGAAGAAGCCGACATCAACGCCGCGCTCGACTGGTACGCCAACCTCTCCTGCAGCGCCACCCATGAACGCTTGGCCCAGGCCTATGTCCGACATTACGCGCCCGAAGAACTCGAACGCCTGAACGAAGCCTGCCGCAGCGAACTGGCCTATCTGGTCAGCGCGCACGTGCTCGACCCCGAATCGCGCGAATGGGTGATTTCCGGGCTGATGGCGCTGGGCGGCGAAGACATCGAGCCGGAGCACGTACGCTGGATGACGCTGATCGTGCTGTGGAGCCGCGGGCTGATCGAACATTTCACCCACCTCGAAGACATGCTGCTAAACCATGAGCCAGGACGTCTACATTAAAAAACCATCATGTCCAAACTCGTCATCGTCGAATCGCCGTCCAAGTCCAAAACGCTGAAAAAGTACCTCGGCGCCGACTACGAAATCCTCGCCAGCTACGGCCACGTGCGCGATCTGGAGCCGAAAACCGGCGCGGTCGATACTGAAAATTTCAGCATGAAATATCAGATCATCGAGCGCAACGCCAAGCACGTCGAAGCCATCGTCAAGGCCGCCAAGAAAGCCGACGAAGTGCTGCTCGCAACCGACCCGGACCGCGAAGGCGAAGCGATTTCCTGGCACATCAGCGAAATCCTCAAGGAACGCAAGGTCAAGACGCCGATGAAGCGCGTGGCCTTTTACGAGATCACCGAATCCGCCGTCCAGGATGCGGTGCGCCACCCGCGCGAGATCGCAACCGACCTGGTCGACGCCCAGCAGGCACGGCGCGCGCTGGACTATCTGGTCGGCTTCAACCTGTCGCCGCTCTTGTGGAAGAAGATCAGCCCCGGTCTCTCCGCCGGCCGCGTGCAGTCGCCGGCCTTGCGCATGATCGTCGAGCGCGAGCTGGAAATTGAAGCGTTCGTGCCGCGCGAATACTGGACCCTGCATCTCGACAGCCACAAGGGTGCGCAGGCCTTCATCGCCAAGCTCACCCACTTCAAGGGCGAAAAGATCGAGCAGTTCACGGTCGAGCACGAGGCGCGCAGCAAGGAATGGCTGGCGATGCTCGAAGGAAAAGATGCGCGCGTGATGCGCATCGAAAAGAAGCGCCGCGCCCGTCATCCCGGCGCTCCGTTCACCACCTCGACCCTGCAGCAGGCCGGCGTGCGTCAGCTCGGCATGACCACCGACCGCGTCATGCGTACCGCGCAGCAGCTGTACGAAGGCGTCGACCTCGGCGAAGGCCCGGTCGGCCTCATCACCTACATGCGGACCGACTCGGTCAACCTGGCGCAGGAGGCGATCACCGACATCCGCAAATATGTGGGCGCCCACTTCGACAAGGATTACCTGCCGCCGGCCGCGATTGCCTACAAGGCCAAGACCAAGAACGCGCAGGAAGCGCACGAGGCGGTGCGCCCGACCTCGGTGACGCGCACGCCGGAGGCGGTGAAGCCGTTTCTGACCCACGACCAGGCCCGGCTCTACGAGCTGATCTGGAAGCGCACCGTCTCCTGCCAGATGACGCCGGCGCAGTTCGATACCGTCGCCGCCGACATCACGGTGGGCGAGGGCACCTTCCGCGCCACCGGTCAGACGCTGGCCTTCGCCGGCTTCCTGGCGGTGTACCAGGACGACGAAGAGGAAGAGGGCGAGTCCAAGCTGCCCGCGCTCGTCGAAGGCGAAACCCTGCCGGTCGACAAGCTCTATGGCGAACAGCACTTCACCCAGCCGCCGCCGCGCTTTACCGAGGCCTCGCTGGTGAAGGCGCTGGAGGAATACGGCATCGGCCGGCCCTCCACCTACGCCAGCATCATTACCACCCTGCAGGACCGCGAGTACGTGGTGCTGGAGAAAAAACGCTTCCAGCCGACCGACATCGGCCGCCTGGTCAACTGCTTCCTGACCCGCCACTTCGGCCACTACGTCGACTACGACTTCACCGCCAAGCTGGAAGACAAGCTCGACGACGTGTCGAACGGCAAGCGGGTGTGGACGCGACTGCTGGGCGAGTTCTGGAGCGAATTCGACGGCGATCTGAAGGCCAAGCAGGGCGTCGAGCGCGGCTGCCCGATCCCGGAGGCCTGCCCCAAGTGCAGCAAGCCGCTGTTCATGCAGGCCAGCAAGCGTGGCCTCTTCATCGGCTGCTCCGGGTATCCGGAATGCGATTACACGCGGCCGCTGCACGCCGCCACCGCCGAGGGTGACAACATCCTGGGCCAGGATCCGGCCAGCGGTCTGGACGTGAAATTGCTGTCCGGGCGCTTCGGCCCCTACGTGCAGATCGGCGAAATGCCGGAAGACAAGAAGGCGCCGAAGCCGCGCCGCGCCTCGTGGCCGAAGGAAATCCCGCTGGAGAGCGCGACGCTTGAACTGGCGCTGAAATTCCTCTCGCTGCCGCGCGAGGTCGGGCACCACCCGGACACCGGCCTGCCGATCGTCGCCAACAACGGCCGCTTCGGGCCGTATCTGCTGCACGACGGCAAGTTCAAGTCGATTCCCAAAACCGACAGCGTCTATGAAATCGACCTGCCGCGTGCGCTCGAAGTGCTGGCGATGGAGCGCGCGCCGCGCGGCGCCGATTCGGCCGCGGTGCTGAAAACCCTGGGCCCGCACCCGGAAGACGGCAAGGACATCACCGTGCGCAGCGGCCGCTATGGGCCGTATGTGAAGCATGGCAGCACGAATGCCACCCTGCCGAAGGACATCACGCCGGAAGAAATCACCCTGGACGAAGCGCTCGGGCTGATTGCCGCGCGCGTGGCCAAAGGCCCTGCCAAGAAGCCGGTGAAAAAGGCCGCAGCCAAACCCGCTGCCGCCAAAAAAGCGAAAGCCGCCGACGCCAAGGAACCGAAAAAGCCCGCCGCGAAAAAGGCCGCTACCAAAAAGACCCCGGCTAAAGCCGCTACCGCGAAGAAACCGGCTGCCAAAAAAACCGTGGCATGAGTTCGCCCCCCAGCCTGCTCATGGTCAATGCCTTCATCGGCACGGCCGGCTACAAAAGGCTGTACCAGGAACTGGGGTTCTCGGTCGTGACCGAATGGTCGGAACGCAAGGCCATCAGCCTGGTTCGCAAAACCCCGCCTGCGGTCATCGTTGCGGACTTTTACCACCAGACGGATTTTCGCGACCGCCTGTCCAACCTCGAGTCCCTGCTGGCCACGGCCCAGGGTGCGCCCGGCACCCGCATCCTGGTTTTTTATGAACCGGCCCACCAGGCGGCCCTGGACAAGGTTCGCCAGCGTTTGCGCATCGATGCCGCATTGCCCCTCCCCGTCGACGAAGGCGTTCTGCGGGCCACCCTGTCTCCCTGGCTTGAATGTTGCTGATCATTTCGCTTGAGACTCGAACCGTTGTGTTGGCCGGACAGGCGTGCATTTGAAATTGTATTAATGGAGGCCGCCATGCTACGTTACTCACTCATAAGCGCCCTTGTATTAGATTGGGAAAGGCGCAAGACAGAGCTTGATGAACTGGCGGAGCACATTTTGAATAGGTGAGCTGACCAACCAAGAAAAAAGGCCAACTGAGAGGTTGGCCTTTCCTGTTGGGATACAACAGGGTTCTAATATTTTTCAAGTGTTGAGAATTTTCTCAACAATTCTAAGAACCTACATTTTTATACGTCGAGGTTACGCACACCCAGCGCATTTTTTTCGATGAAAGCGCGGCGCGGTTCGACTTCGTCGCCCATCAGGGTGGTGAAGATCTGGTCAGACGAAATCACGTCCTCGATCTGCACTTTCATCAGTCGGCGCACCTTGGGATCCATGGTGGTTTCCCACAGCTGCGCGGGGTTCATTTCGCCCAGGCCCTTGTAGCGCTGGATGCTCATGCCGCGTTTGACTTCGGCCAGGAACCAGTCCATCGCCTCGCGGAAGCTTTGCACCGGTGTTTCCTTCTCGCCGCGCTTGGCGCGGGCGCCCAGGCCGATGAGGTCGCGCAGCAGGTCACCCACTTTGACGAGCTGGTTGTAGTCGCCGGATTCGAGCAGGTCCGCCTCGAGGAAATTGACGTAGGCGTTGCCGTGGGAATGGCGGGTGATGCGCAGGCGGTGGGTGTCGGTTTCGCTGAGGTATTCGGCAGCGACTTCGAATTTCTGCGCATCCAGCGCCGCGCCCAGGCTGGCTTCCGCCAGCATGGCTTCGCCGCTGTTTGCCATGCTCAGGCGCGGTATCCGCATCAGGACCTGCAGCACGTCGTCCGGCAGCAGGCGACCCAGGCGGTCGCATACGGCTTCGGCGAGGAAGTATTCGCGCGCCAGGGTTTCCAGCGCTTCGCCCGCGATCGGCATGGCACCATCCATCGGCGTCAGTTCGGCGTCCTTCATCGCTTCGGCCATCAAGTGCTCTTTCAGCGCGTGCTCGTCCTTGATGTAGCGCTCGGAGCGACCGTGCTTGACCTTGTACAGCGGCGGCTGGGCGATGTAGATGTGGCCGCGCTCGACCAGCTCGGGCATCTGGCGGTAGAAGAAGGTCAGCAGCAGGGTGCGTATGTGCGCGCCGTCGACGTCGGCGTCGGTCATGATGATGATGCGGTGGTAGCGCAGCTTGTCCGGGTTGTAATCGTCCTTGCCGATGCTGGTGCCGAGCGCGGTGATGAGGGTGGCGATTTCCTGGCTGCCGATGACCTTGTCGAAGCGCGCGCGCTCGACGTTGAGGATCTTGCCCTTCAGTGGCAGGATCGCCTGGAACTTGCGGTCGCGGCCCTGCTTGGCGGAGCCGCCTGCGGAATCGCCCTCGACCAGGTAGATTTCGCATAGGGCAGGGTCTTTTTCCTGGCAGTCGGCCAGCTTGCCGGGCAGGCCGAGGCCGTCCATCACGCCCTTGCGGCGGGTAATTTCACGTGCCTTGCGCGCGGCCTCGCGCGCGCGTGCGGCGTCGACGATCTTGGCGCACAGCAGTTTCGCGTCATTGGGGTTTTCGAGCAGGAATTCGGCCAGCTTCTGGCCGACGACTTCCTGCACCACCGGCTGCACTTCGGACGACACCAGCTTGTCCTTGGTCTGCGAGGAAAACTTGGGCTCGGGCACCTTCACTGACAGCACGCAGGTCAGGCCTTCGCGCATGTCATCGCCGGTGGTTTCGACCTTGGCCTTCTTGGCCACCTCGTTTTCCTCGATGTACTTGTTCAGCACCCGGGTCATCGCCATGCGCAAGCCGGTCAGGTGGCTGCCGCCATCGCGCTGCGGGATGTTGTTGGTGAAGCACTGCACGGATTCGGAATAGCTGTCGTTCCACTGCATGGCAACTTCGACGGTCATGCCATCCTTTTCGCCGACGGCCTGGAAAATCTTCGGGTGCAGCGGATTCTTGAGGCGGCTGACGTATTCCACGAAGCCCTTCACGCCGCCCGAATGCGCGAAGTTTTCGGTCTTGCCGTCGCGGTGGTCGATCAGTTCGATCTTCACGCCGTTGTTGAGGAAGGACAGTTCGCGGATGCGCTTGGCGAGGATGTCGAAATGGAATTCGACCTGACCCACGCCGAAGATTTCCTCGTCGGCCAGGAAGTGGACTTCGGTGCCGCGGCCCTCGGTGTCGCCGACGACCTGCATCGGCGAGACTTCAACCCCGTTCTGGATCTCGATCGGGCGGTCGAGCACCTTGCCCTGATGGAAGGTCATCGCGTATTTCTTGCCGTCGCGGCGCACGATCAGCTTCAGCCATTTCGACAGGCCGTTGACGCACGACACGCCGACGCCGTGCAGGCCACCCGATACCTTGTAGCTGTTCTGGTTGAACTTGCCGCCGGCGTGCAGCACGGTCATCACGATTTCGGCCGCGCTGCGCTTGGGTTCGTGTTTGTCGTCGAACTTGATGCCGACCGGGATGCCGCGGCCGTTGTCGGAAATCGAGATGGAATTGTCGGGGTGGATGATGACCTTGATGTCGTCGCACCAACCGGCCAGCGCCTCGTCGATGGCGTTGTCCAGCACCTCGAACACCATGTGATGCAGACCGGTGCCGTCGGAGGTATCGCCGATGTACATGCCAGGGCGCTTGCGCACCGCTTCCAGGCCTTCCAGCTGCTGGATGCTGTCTTCGTCGTAACCGCCATTCGTGTTTTCTGGCGCCGCGTTATCGGGTTTCTTGCTCATGGTGTGTTTCCCCCGCATGCGGGGGTTCCTATCGGTTGTTGCAGGGTGAAATCGGTCGCGTGCCGAACCTAGATGCGCATCGGCATCACGACATATTTGAAGCCCGGTTCACCTTCGCTGGTCAGCAGCATGCTGCTGTTGGCATCGCCCAGCGACAGCGTGATTTCTTCCGTGTTGACCGCGCCCAGGCCATCCAGCAGATACGTTACGTTGAAGCCGACATCCAGCGGATCGCCGTTGTAGCTGACTTCGATTTCGTCGGCCGCTTCTTCCTGCTCGTTGTTGTTGCAGACGATGCCGAGCGTGTTCTCGCTCATCACCAGACGCACGCCGCGGAACTTCTCGTTCGACAGGATCGCGGCGCGCTGCAGCGCCTGCATCACGCTCTGGCGGTTGGCCTTGAGGTGACGCGGCTGGTTGGCCGGAATGACGCGCTGGTAGTCGGGAAATTTGCCGTCGACCACCTTGGTGACCAGTTCGGTTCCGGGCAGGGTGATGGTGACCTGGTTGGCACCGATGCGCAGCTCGACCGCATCGTCGACGTCACCCAGCAGTTTGGACAGCTCCATCACGGTCTTGCGCGGAATGATAACTTCGCGCGCTTCGGCTTCGGTCTCCAGTTCGGTCTCGGCGTAGCTCAGACGGTGACCGTCGGTGGCGACCACGCGCAGCTGCTTGCCGCCCAGCACCAGCAGCATGCCGTTGAGGTAATAACGGATGTCCTGGCTGGCCATGGCGAACTGCACCAGCTGCAACAGGCGCTTCAGCGTTTTCTGCGGCAGGCGGATCGCCTCGCCCAGTCCGGCGCCGGTCTCGACGCGCGGGAAATCGGCGGCCGGCAGCGTCTGCAGGGTGAAGCGCGACTTGCCTGCGCTAACCACGACCTGGCTGTCCTTGGTGTCGAGCTTGAGCTTGGCGGCGTCAGGCAGGGCACGCACGATGTCGAACAGCTTGCGCGCGGCGATGGTGATGGCGAAGTCTTCGCCCGCCTGCGCGTCGAGCTGCGTACTGACCTGCAGTTCGAGGTCGGTCGCCAGTACGGTCAGCTTGTCGCCCTTTTTCTCCAGCAGGAGATTGGACAGGATGGGCAGGGTGTGACGACGCTCAACCACGCCAACCACGGCGGTGAGGGAAGCCAGCAGGGCGTTGCGTTCGCTTTGTATTAATAGCATTTATATATTCCTAAGAATCATAATAAAGGCGGCTCAAATCTGGGGATAAGCCTTTTTACTCAATTAAATCATCCGCTTTTCATTCGTTTTGGGGTGTGGGTAAAACCTTGGCAGCCCGGGAGGAGTGGGGATGGATTTTTCCCTACTTTCCGCATGGTCTGCCTTATCCACATTTCATCCTCAGCCTGTCAGGCTTTGCAGCAACACCAGATAATCGCGCCCGATGTCGGCTTCGGTTTCGCGCAACTCGGCCACCTTGCGGCAGGCATGGATCACCGTGGTGTGGTCGCGCCCGCCAAACGATTCGCCGATCTCCGGCAGGCTCTGGTTGGTCAGTTCCTTGGCCAGCGCCATGGCGATCTGGCGCGGGCGGGCCAGGTTGCGGGTGCGCTTCTTGGAAAACATGTCGGCGACCTTGATCTTGTAGAAGTCGGCGACGGTTTTCTGGATATTCTCGATCGAAACGATGCGCGACGTCGACGCAATCAGGTCACGCAGCGCTTCCTTCACCAGCTCCAGCGAAATCGGTTTTTCATGGAAGCGCGAAAACGCGATCACCCGTTTCAACGCGCCTTCGAGTTCGCGCACGTTGGAACGCACCTGCTTGGCGATGAAGAAGGCGACGTTCTCGTCGAGCTTGATGTTCTCCGCCTGCGCCTTGGCCAGGAGGATGGCGACCCGCATTTCCAGTTCGGGCGGCTCGACGGCCACCGTCAGGCCCCAGGCAAAGCGCGATTTCAGGCGATCGTCCAGTCCGGTGATTTCCTTGGGGAAGGTGTCGCAGGTGATGACGATCTGCTTCTTGTTCTCGATCAGCGAGTTGAAGACGTAGAAAAACTCTTCCTGGGTGCGGTCTTTCTTGGCCAGGAACTGGATGTCGTCGATCAGGAGCAAATCCAGCGACATGTAGCGCCGCTTGAGATCGTCGAACTGCTTGTTCAAATAGGCCTTGACCACGTCGTCCACATAATCGTTGGCGTGGATGTAGCTGATGCGGGCTTCGGGGTTGGCCTGGCGCACGGTGTTGCCGATGGCCTGCAGCAGGTGGGTTTTGCCCAAGCCTACGCCGCCGTATACAAAAAGCGGGTTGTAGGCGACGCCGGGGTTATCCGCAATCTGCAGCGCGGCGGCACGCGCCAGCTGGTTGGCACGGCCGGACACGAAGTTGTCGAAATTGAAACCCGGATTGATCCGCAGGCCGATCTGGGCCGGTGCTGCGACGGCGGCTGCAACAGGCGCAGGATTTGAGGCGGCGGCCGGGGAGGAAGCGCGCGGCGCGCCGGTTTTCTTCCCGAGCGCATAGGTGATGGCCACCGGGCGTGCATAAAATTCCTGCGCCCAGGCATCGATATGCTCGGCAAATTTTTCCCGCACCCAGTCCATTACGAAATGATTGGGCGCCAGAATGCGGACGTCGCCGCCCGTGTCATCCAGAACCAGGGGCTTGATCCATGTGCTGAATTGCTGCTGGGTCAGGTTGGCGCGGAAGCGCTCTTGGCAAAGGTCCCAGAAGGAATCCATAGTCGAGGGGTGGGAGGCATAAATCTGCATGGGATTCGATCGCGAATCTTACTCTCCTTCGACCGGGTTATCCACAGGCAAAATTGCGCCCGGCCCTGTCCAGCCTGTCAGGGTGAACTTGACATCTCCCCCCGGGGGCAGGTCTAATACGCGGTTTTTCAACAGATTTTTTTGTGTTTGGCCACCCGGCTTCGGCGGGATGTGGTCAACGCCAGCCAGAAAGGATAAGCCATGAAACGCACATACCAGCCTTCCACCGTCCGTCGCAAGCGCACCCACGGTTTCCGCGCCCGCATGAAAACCAAGGCCGGCCGTGCCATTATCAATGCACGCCGCGCCAAGGGCCGCGAGCGTCTGGCTGTCTAATCGACACGCAACCCAAGCAGGCGGGAGGCGTGCGCCTGCGCGACGCGCGCCTGGTCGAGAAGGCAGACTTCGATCGGGTGTTTGCCGACAACCAGCGCGCCCGAACCGACTTTGTCCTGGTGATGGCGCGCCCCAATCAGGCGGGCTATCCGCGATTGGGCATGGTGATTGCCAAGCGCCTGCTTGCACGCGCGGTGGACCGCAATCGCGTCAAACGCTGCGTTCGCGAAAGCTTCCGCCAGGTTTTGCCGGAACTGCCCGCTTGTGATTTCGTCGTACGCCTGATTGCCAAACCGGTGCCAGGCGACGAGGCGCGAGATCTGTCACGCACGTTTAAACGTGCCGGTCATCGGGCCATGGCAAAATGGCCCAGCGCTCCGGCAGGTGAAGCCATACCGGAAATCTCCCCCAACTAAACGCGTCCCGTCTCATGGATAACCAGCGGCTGATTCTTTTCATCGTCTTTTCCTTCTCGCTGCTTTTGTTGTGGGAGGCCTGGCAGGATAAAAACGCGCCGGCGCCGGTTGCCCCCAGCACGACGAGTGCGCCGGCCACCAGCGCCCCGACACCCAGCCAGGCACTGAACGCGCCCGTTGCAACACCGGCACAGACCGGTTTTGCCACGGGCTCGCGCGCCGTGGTGGAAACCGATGTGTTGCGCGCCACCATCGATTCCAATGGCGGCGACCTGCGCGAATTGTTGTTGCTGACATACCGCGAGACGGAAGACAAGAACCAGGTCTTCACGCTGTTCGAGGATGCCAAGACCCGGCCCTATCTGGCGCAAAGCGGCCTGGTCGGCGAAGGCTTGCCGACACACCGCAGCGCATTTCAGCTGAATCCGGGCACCTACCGCCTGGCTGGCGGCGCGGCGCAACTGGAAGTGCCGCTGGTGTGGAGCGATCCCGCCACCGGCGTGCGCGTCGAGAAAACCTATATTTTCAAGCGCGGAAGCTATCAGGTCGCGCTCAGGACCCGCGTCATCAACGGCGGCACCCAGTCCATCGATCTCACCCCTTACTACCAGTTCACCCGTCATGGCGAAGCGCCGCGCGGCGAATCGTTCTTTCTCTATACCTACACCGGCGCGGCGTTCTATACCGACGCGAAGAAATTCCAGAAGGTCAAGTTCAAGGACATCCAGGAAGGCAAGGCCGATTTCGAAAAGACCGCCAACAACGGCTGGGTCGGGATGGTGCAGCACCATTTCGTGTCGGCCTGGCTGCCCGAGGGCAGCGTCAAGCGCGAGTACTACACCCGCGCACTGGGCGACGGCCTCTACTCCGCCGGGGTGATTCTGGCCGAGGGCACGCTTGAACCCGGCCAGCAGAAGACCTTCACGGTGCCGCTGTATGCCGGACCGCAATCCCAGACCGTGCTGGAAAAGACCGCACCGGGGCTCGAACTGTCGCGTGACTATGGCTGGCTGACGCCGCTGGCCTACCCGATTTTCTGGTCGCTGGAAAAGATCGAGCGCATCGTCGGCAACTGGGGCTGGGCCATCATCATTCTGACCATCCTTATCAAGCTGGCGCTGTATCCGCTGTCGGCGGCGGGCTACAAGTCGATGGCCAAGATGAAGAAGCTGACGCCGCGCCTGCAAAAGCTGAAGGAAACCTACGGCGACGACCGCGCCAAGCTGCATCAGGCGATGGCCGAGATGTACAAGACCGAGAAGATCAATCCGCTCGGCGGCTGCCTGCCGATCCTGATCCAGATTCCGGTGTTCATCGCGCTGTACTGGGTGCTGCTGGCGGCGGTTGAAATGCGCGGCGCGCCGTGGCTGGGCTGGGTCACCGACCTGACCGCGCCCGACCCCTGGTACATCCTGCCGGTCGTGATGGGAATCACCTCGATCCTGCAGGTCAAGCTGAACCCGCAGCCGATGGACCCGATGCAGGCCAAGATCATGATGATCATGCCGATTGCGTTCACCGTGATGTTCGTGTTCTTTCCGGCCGGCCTGGTGCTGTACTGGGTGGTCAACAACATCCTGTCGATCGCGCAGCAATGGGCGATCAACCGGCAGGTCGAAGGCGCGCCGGCCCGCAAAACCAAGGGCTAGTTCAAAACCAGGGTGTCGAGCCGCTCGGGCTCGTGCACCCAGTAGCCCTGCACGTAATCCACGCCCAGGGCTTTCAGCCAGGCATAGGTGGCTTCGCTGTCGACATATTCGGCGATGACCTTGAACCCGAGGGCATGGGCGACATCCACCATGGACGCGGTCAGCGCCTGATCGGTCTTGTCGGTGAGGATGTTGCGGATATAGATGCCGTCGATCTTCAGGTAGTCCAGCGGCAGGTTGCGGATGTAGGCATACGAGCTGTAGCCGCTGCCAAAATCATCCAGTGCGATCCGGCACCCCAGTTTGCGCAATTTGCGCAGGGCGCGCACGGCGACATCCAGATTGTCGATCGCGGCCGTTTCCGTCACTTCAAGGATGAGTTTTTTCGCCAGATGCGGGCGAACGGAAAACAGGCGCACCATCTCGTCGACATGCGCCTGCCGGGTCAGGCAGGTACCGGACAGGTTGACCGACAGGCCGCTCAGCTGGTCCAGCGCGGACGCATTGCGATCCATCCATTCGATCACGGACTGCAGCACCCACGCGTCGAGCTCGTGGATGCGTCCGGTCTGCTCGGCCATGAGGACGAAGCCCTGGGTGGAATAAGCGGGCGTCAGCGCGTCGTTAACGCCCAGCAGAATTTCGTAATGCGAGGGCGCACCCTGGTCGCACGACTCGATTTTCTGGCAGCGCAAATACAGCGAGGCAAAGGGCAGGGGGCCAACCGGGTGGATTGCCGGCGGCGGGCTGAGCAGGCAGGAGAGGTCGAATTCGTTCAGCTTGCGCATGCGGGCACAGGCCTCGTTGGCCCGCCGCAGCACCGTCGAAGGCGTCGGCGCGGTCTCGCCTGACACGACCAGGGGCACGACGGCCCCGATCATTTGCCAGCTCGGGTGCAGGCCCTCCATGTTGGCCTTGAGACGCGACAGCCGGTCGACCACGCGGCCGGGGTCCTGCGACGCAAACACCAGCATGAAGGACACATCGCTGAGCCGGCCGCATTGTTCGCCGTGTTCGAGCATTTCCAGCAGGAGTTCGCCGCTGCGCGTCTGCATCACGGTCAGCTCGTCCCCGGGCAGCGGAGACAGGCTGGGCCGCATGGTGGGGATTTCAATCAGGGCGCAGTAGGTGGGAGGATCGAGCACCGGATGGTCGAGGCGACGCTCCAGTTCGTCCATCAGGGCCGAGCGTTTCAGGCAGCCGCTGGCGGGGTCTTTCCAGGTGAAGGTGTGGACGGCATTCAGGCTGGCGGCGAGAGCGGCGTCGGCCGTCCGTTCGAGGAAGGGCAGGTCGAAGCTGGCGGCGGTTTCGATCTGGCCGCTGTCGGCATCCTCCATAAAGCGTGCGGCCGGGATTTCCAGCAACTCGGTGGCGGAGCGGTTGAGCAGGGCGTAGCGGTCGTCGAACCTGCCGAGGATCTCGTAGGGGATCGCCTCGCTCTCCCGCTTGACAACGCACCAGCCGGAACCGGTGTCGGATTCGGCGGGCGCTGCCTCGCCCAGTGTGTCCAGGTAGCCTTCGCGGCGCGACTGCCGGTCGGCGAGAAACTGTTCGTTGACCCGTGCCAGCAGGGCGTTGATCTGTTCCAGGGCCGTGTCGGGATTTTGCTGTCCCAGCAGCCATTGCATGGCGAGGCGGGTTGCCCGGAACACCTCAGGTTCGAGAAACCGCCCCTGGTCATCCGCCCCGCGGTGCAGGGCGTCCAGCGCGTTGACCAGCGTCCAGGCCGGGTGGTCGGGCTGGGCCTGATAGGTGAGCCCGTTGAGGGTGTACTCCATCACCAGGCCCTGGGCCTGCAGCATCAGGTCGCGGATCTGCGATGCCTGGGAGAGCCGCTCCGGGCCGGGGTCGACGGGGGGTGGCTGGCGCAGTTGGGTGCGCAGACCCTCCAGGGCCAGGCGGTCGAGGTCGGCCAGGCCGCCCAGGCGGGTGGCCGCCGTCCATTCCAGGTCCAGCTGCTGCGGCGCGCCTTCCGGTGCGGCGGCCGGTCTGGCGGGCAGGAAGCGGTCGACGATGCGGTCGCGTGCCAGCAGGCCAGGAATGCTCGCCCCGGCGGCATGCGCCGGCTTCAGTGCGGGATCGAGCGGGAGGTGGCCGAGTTCGTCCAGGTTGTGCGTCAGGCGCTCCAGCAGGGCGGTCAGTTCGCCGACCTGCGCGGCGCTTGCAGTGACGCCGCCCTCGGCGTCTGCCTGGGCTTCCTGCACGGACGCCTTCAGCCAGTTCGCCAGATTCGTTTCGGAACCGGGGCGCCGGGTTTCAGAAGGCGGTTCGCCCAGCGCCTGCATCATGGATGAGTACAGGGCCCCGGCTTCCTGTTGCAGGGCCTGCCCCAGCAGTTCGTAGCAGAGGACGCGCTGGTCCGCTGAAAACTCGAGCGGCGCGAGCAGGTTGCCGAAGTGATTCAGGATGGAATCCGGCAGATACGGGTGGGCCGTTTGCGTTTGATCGCTTTTGAGCAGGGCGTTGTAGCGGCGATTGAATTCGTGGGGCAGCGGGGTGATGGCGTCGAAGACCTTTTGCGCGATGGTGGTGCGGCGTATCCAGTCGTCCACTTCAGCCATGTCCACCAGCCCCAGCGAGGGGTCCGCCTTGGCGCCTTGGGCGTAGGTGGTGCGCTGTTCCGGATACATGGGGAAGCTTTGCGTAATCTGGCGCGTCAGCAGCGGACGCAACTCGGTCAGGCGGGCCTGCAGGCCGGAAAGAGCCGAGTGCTCGACCAGGGAGGCGGCCTGCTCACCTCTTTGTTCAATCTCGCCGGGCAACAGCAAATAAAACCCATCCACCACGGCTTTCATGCCGTCCATGAAACGCAGGTGGCAAGCGTGCTGCCGCTGCAGGACGGACAGGCTCGCGGCCAGGTTGGGCGCGTTGTGCCGGTCGACCGAATGCAGTGCGGCGAGCAGGGCGGGCGGCGCCTCGCGCAAGGACAGCAGGGCACGCGTGCCCTGGACGTGCACCAGCAGGCAGTTGCTGGAATGGTGATGCCCGTGGAATTCGAGATGCAGAATCGCCTTGCTGCCGACTGCTTGCAGGGCCGGGGCCTCCGTCTGGAAATCGAAGCTCAGCCCCTGCTCCGACATCGACGCGATGGTGCCGAAAATCGGCGCCTGCCCTGCCACCTGCAACACGGCGGGCAACTGGATCAGGTGGGGCGCGTAGGTCGGTTTTTCGGACACGGGAGCGATCGAAGGGTTTGACCGGATTATGCGGCGTGGGCGGCTGTCCTGGGAAGCCATTGCTGATAACGGCGATCACGCCGTTCAACTTGATGAAGGGCTTGCCTGCCGCGTCGTGGGGCCCGTTTGGCTGCGGCCTGCCGCGCTACAATGTTTTCCCCGATTTGTCCTGATGGGCGTGCGCGTACAGCGTGTCTCCCGGCCTAATGACCGCCATTAATCCAGTTCCTGCCGATGCCATTGCCGCCATTGCGACCGCGCCTGGGCGGGGCGGGGTGGGCGTGGTGCGCGTATCCGCAACCGACATCACCCCGTTTGCGCTGGGGCTGCTGGGACGCCTGCCGGCACCGCGCCATGCCACTTATTCGCACTTCATGGACGCTGACGGCACGACGCTGGACGAGGGCATCGCCCTGGTGTTTGCCGCGCCGCACTCGTTTACCGGCGAGCATGTGCTCGAATTACAGGGCCATGGCGGACCGGTGGTGCTGAACCTGATCCTGCAACGCTGCATCGAACTCGGCGCGCGGCTGGCCGAACCCGGCGAGTTTTCCCGCCGCGCCTTCCTCAACGGCAAGCTCGACCTGGCGCAGGCCGAGGCGGTGGCCGACCTGATCGACGCGGCCTCCACCGAGGCCGCGCGTTCGGCGGTGCGATCGCTGTCGGGCGCCTTTTCCGCACGCATCGCCGAACTGGTGGAGGCCTTGACCCGCCTGCGCATGCTGGTGGAAGCCACGCTCGACTTTCCAGAGGAGGAAATCGATTTCCTGCGCGACGCCGACGCTTTTGGCCGCCTCGATGGCATCGAGGCCAGCCTGCAGGCGGTGCGGGCGCAGGCGAAGCAGGGCGTGCTGCTGCGCGAAGGCCTGACGGTGGTGCTGATCGGCCAGCCGAACGTCGGCAAGTCGAGTCTGATGAACCAGCTGGCCGGCTTCGAGGCGGCGATCGTCACCGAGATTGCCGGCACCACCCGTGATACGGTGCGCGAGGCGATCCAGATCCAGGGCGTGCCGCTGCATATCATCGACACCGCGGGCCTGCGCGAGACCGACGACCCGGTCGAAAAGATCGGCATCGCGCGCACCTGGGCGGCCGTCGAGAAAGCTGATGTGGCGCTGCTGCTGGTGGACGCCGCGCATGGCGTGAGCGATCGCGAGGTGGCGATTCTGGCACGTCTGCCGCAGGTGGCGCGCCTCACCATTCACAACAAGATCGACGCCACCTTTGATGCGCCGCGCGTCGCGGGTGACGAGATCTGGCTCTCAGCCAGGACCGGCGCCGGGATGGAACTGCTGCGCGACAAACTGCTCGAGGCGGCTGGCTGGCAGGCGGCCGGCGAGGGCGCGTTCATGGCGCGCGCGCGTCACCTCGATGCCCTGGGCCGCGCCGCCGGCCACCTTGTGGCTGCCCGGGTGACGGCCACTCAACCTGAACTGTTTGCCGAGGAGCTGCGGCTGGCGCAATCCGCCCTGTCCGAGATCACCGGCGAATTCACCGCCGACGATCTGCTGGGCGAAATCTTCAGCAAATTCTGCATCGGCAAGTGAGCGCCATGCTGAGCTGGCGCGGCATCGCCGACGAACTCAAGACCCACCGCCAGCGCCTGCTGCTGGCCAACATCATCGCGGTGTTGGCGGTGGTGGCCTCGGTGCCGATTCCGCTCTTGCTGCCGCTGATGGTCGACGAGGTGCTGCTGCATCATCCGGGGAAAATGGTCGCCGCCATCGGCGCGTGGTTTCCGGCCGCCTGGCACGGTCCGGTGCTGTTCATCGGCGCGGCATTGCTGCTATCGGTGGTGCTGCGGCTGGCGGCGATTTTGCTCAACGTGTGGCAGGGGCGCAGTTTCTCGCTGCTGGCGAAGGACGTGGTGTATCGCATCCGGGTGCGCATGCTGAACCGGCTCTCAAAAATCGCGCTGTCGCAGTTCGAGACGGTGGGCGCGGGGCGGGTGACCTCGCATTTCGTGACCGATCTGAACGCCATCGACAGCTTCCTCGGGGCGTCGGTTTCCGGTTTTGTGGTGTCGGTGCTGACCCTGGTCGGCGTCGCCGGCGTGCTGTTCTGGATGCACTGGCAGCTGGCGCTCTTCATCCTGCTCCTGAACCCCCTGGTGATCCTGTTTTCCACCCGGCTCGGCAAGCGGGTGAAGGATCTGAAGAAGCATGAAAACCGCGCCTTCGAAGTGTTCCAGGATGCGCTTGCCGAAACGCTGGATGCGCTGACGCAGATTCGCGCGATGAACCGCGAGAAGCATTACCTGGCGCGCGTGACCGACAAGGCCGCCGACATCCGCCAGCATGCGGCGGCATTCGCCTGGAAGTCGGATGCGATGAGCCGGTTTTCCTTCTTCATCTTCCTTGCCGGCTTCGACGCCTTCCGCGCCGGGGCGATGCTGATGGTGGTGTTTTCCGACCTCTCCATCGGCGAGATGCTGGCGGTGTTCGGCTACCTGTGGTTCATGATGACGCCGGTGCAGGAACTGGTGAACATGCAGTATTCCTGGTATGCCGCCAACGCCGCGCTGGGGCGCATCAATGCGCTGCTCGGCCTCGCCGGCGAGCCGCAGCATCCCGCGCTGCGCGACCCCTTTGCCGGCCAGCCCACCGTCGGCATTGCGCTCAATCATGTGAGCTTTGCCTACGATGAGGGCGAGACGGTGCTGGACGACGTCAGCCTCACGGTGGCGGCAGGCGAGAAGGTGGCCTTGGTTGGGGCGTCGGGCGGCGGCAAGTCGACCCTGGTGCAGGCGCTCTTGGGCCTGTACCCGGTCAAGTCCGGGCAGATTGTCTATGGCGGCGTGCCGGTGACCGAGATCGGTTGGGAAGCGGTGCGCGAGCACGTCGGCGTGGTGCTGCAGCATCCGGTGCTGTTCAACGACAGCGTGCGCGCCAACCTGACCCTGGGGCGCGAGGCCGACGACGCCACGCTGTGGCAGACGCTGGAGATCGCCCAGCTGAAGGACACCATCGCCGCGCTGCCGCACGGGCTGGATACGGTGGTGGGGCGCCAGGGCGTGCGCATGTCGGGCGGCCAGCGCCAGCGGCTGGCCATTGCGCGCATGATCGTCGCCAAACCCAGCATCGTCATCCTCGACGAGGCCACCTCGGCGCTCGACAGCGACACCGAGCGGCGCCTGCACCAGGCGCTGGGCGCGTTCCTTGCCGGGCGCACCACGCTCATCATCGCCCACCGCCTGTCCGCCGTGAAACAGGCCGACCGTATCCTGGTGTTCGAGAACGGGCGCGTGGTGGAGCAGGGCGGACACGACGAGCTGATCCACCGCGGGGGGCTCTACCACAAGCTCTACCACGCCTAAGTCACCGCCATAAATCTACTGCGCGTGCGTGATCCGGGCGCGTCCGGTGCTCGGAATCCGCATGTACTTCTATGTACATTCCGGTTCCTGCGCTCCGGGCGCGCCCGGCTGAGCGTGGTTGTTGCCGCTTCAGCGGCTTTACAACCACGGCCTGCCCCTTGCGGGTGGACGCCCGCTCGCTACGATTTCTAGCGGCGCCTTGAAAATAATGCTCGGGAAAATCAGCATTTTCTGATAGACTGCCGTCCAGTTGTGCATACAGCAGTGGGCAGGTCAGGTTTTTGCCGCCGTGCCTCGGGACTGTTCTCACAGCCCCATCGTCTTCGACCTCTCTTTTGTGCCGCCGGTTGTTCTCAACCGGCAGTGACAAGTCTTGTGGTTGGCGCCGATGTGATCGACGCGACCCGTTGGGCGTTTTTCAAACGCCGCTTATTTCCGGTTCGTATTTTATGACCTGTCTGGTTTTGAACCGGGCGCAGGTTTGTTTTGCGCGTTTGAGCGCACTGAAAAAAGGTTTGCCATGAGCTTTTCCGAACTGGGGCTTGATCCCCTCATCCTTAAATCCGTCCTGTCCGCAGGCTACGAAAACGCCACCCCGGTCCAAACGCAGGCGATTCCCGCCGCGCTGACCGGCCGCGACCTGCTGGTGTCGTCGCATACCGGCAGCGGCAAGACGGCGGCGTTTCTGCTGCCCTCGATCCAGCGCATGCTGGCCGAGCCGACCATCAAGAGCATGGGCCCGCGCGTGCTGGTGCTGACCCCGACGCGTGAGCTCGCGCTGCAGGTCGAAAAAGCCGCCATGACCTATGGCAAGGACATGCGCCGCTTCCGCACCGCCTGTCTGGTTGGTGGCGCGCCGTATGGCCTGCAGTTGAAGCGTTTGAGCCAGCCGGTGGACATCGTGGTGGCCACGCCGGGCCGCCTGATCGACCACCTGGAGCGCGGCAAGATCGACTTTTCGCGCCTGGAAGTGCTGGTGCTGGACGAAGCCGACCGCATGCTGGACATGGGCTTTGTCGACGACATCAAGGCCATCGCCGGGCGCTGCCCGGCCGAGCGCCAGACGCTGCTGTTCTCGGCCACGCTCGACGGCGTGGTGGGCAACCTGGCGCGCGAACTGACCCGCGACGCCCAGCGCATCGAGATCGAAGCGGTTCCGCATCTGGAATCCAAGATTGAGCAGCGCCTGCTGTTTGCCGACAACATGGACCACAAGAACCGTCTGCTCGACGCGCTGCTGCGCGGCGTGGACATGACCCAGGCCATCGTGTTTGCGTCGACCAAGCGCAGCACCGAGGAAATTTCCGACCTGCTGTCCGAGAGCGGCTTTGCCTCAGACGCCCTGCACGGCGACATGCAGCAGGGCCAGCGCAACCGCGCCCTGCAGCGCCTGCGTGAAGGCCGCACCAAGGTGCTGGTCGCCACCGACGTTGCCGCGCGCGGCATCGACGTGGCGGGCATCAGCCATGTCATCAACTTCGATCTGCCGCGTCAGGCCGAGGACTACGTCCACCGCATCGGCCGCACCGGCCGTGCCGGCCGTACCGGTATCGCGGTGAGCTTCGCCGGCATGCGTGAAGCCGGCCTGGTGAAGAACATCGAACGCTACACCGGCAACCGCATCGAGGTGCACACCCTGCCGGGACTGGAGCCGACCCAGAAGCCGTCTTCGGGCCGCCCGCCCGCAGGCCGCCCGTCGTCGTCGGGTCGCCCGCGCAGCAATGCGGCCCCGCGCAGCGGTGGCTTTGGCGACAAGCGCAGCGAACCGCGCAGCTACGGCGACCGTCCGCCGCGTGGTGACAGCCGCGATAACCGCGACCGCGGCTATCGTGCCGATGCTCTCCCCGCCGGTGAT
>JBAVWB010000162.1:0-6341 GCA_049697615.1 Thiobacillus sp.
GCTCCGATCAGCGCGGCCGTGGCCGCCGCCAGCTGGGTCGGCCAGCCGTCGGCGGCAAGGTCGAGCGCGTGCGCTGCCACCACGCCGAGCACGGCCAGCTGCGCCACCGCCAGGTCGAGAAAGATGATGCCGCGCGCCAGCACCCGGCGCCCCAGCGGCACGTGGGTGGACAGCACCAGCAGGCCGACGATGAACGGCCACAGCAGCAGATCGAGCGTGGCCAGGTTCATGGCGCTGCCTTCAGCAGTTGATCGATCGTGTCGTCGAACAGGCCGAACAGGTCACTTGCCCGATCGTTGCCGCCCACGGTGAAGGGCAGCGCCAGCGCCGGAATGCCGGTGCGCTGCGACAGCCAGTCGGCCGGGCGCGGGCTCTGGTAGGCCGCCCGCAGCACGGCGCGGGCAGGCGTGGCCTGCAGCTGCGCGGCCACCCGCGCCAGATGGCCGACCGAGGGTTCGACGCCGGGCTTGGGTTCAAGCACTGCCACCTGCTTCAGCCCCAGCCAGTTTTCCAGATAGGGGAAGCCCTTGTGCTGCACGACGACGGGCACCCCCCGGAGCGGAGCGGCCTGCTGCTCCCAGCGTGCGATGGCGGCCTGCCAGCGGGTCGAAAAATCCTTCCAGCGCGCCTGGTAGGCTGCCGCTTGTGCAGGGTCGAGTTCGGCCATGCGGCGGGCGAGCGCCTCGCCGACGCGCGCGATGTTGCGCGGGTCGGTCTGGATGTGCGGGTTGCCGTCGGCGTGCACGTCGCCCGCCGAACGATCGAGCACGGCGGGTTTTTCGAGCAGCGGCACGTACCGCGCCGCAAAGAACTGTCCCGGCTGGCCGGCTTGAATCGCCGCGTTGCCCGACTCGGCAAGGATGACCGGCAGCCAGCCGATTTCCAGCTCGGCGCCGGTGCACACCAGCAGGTTGGCGTTGCGTGCACGGGCGATGAGCGAGGGCCTCGCTTCGATATGGTGCGGGTCCTGCATGGCCGTGGTGGCGGTATAGACGCTGACCTGCGCGCCGCCGATTTCCTTTGCCAGCGAGCCCCATTCGGGTTCGCAGGCGAAGACTTTCAGCGCCGCGTGTGCTGCGCCCGGCACCAGGACGGCAGCGGCCAGCAGGCCAACCAGGCTACGCAGAAACCGGGGATTGAATAGAGATGTTTTCATGTTGCGCTCCTCAGAATTTGTGCGCGCCGTGGCTGCCCAGGCTGTAGATGTACTGCACGTAGAACTGGTTCTCGTCGTTGTCCTGCTGCGCCTCGTCGCGCGAGTATTGCAGGCGCAGGCGGGAGAATTCAGACGGGCTGTAGTCGAGCATCAGGCTGTGCCGGCGCGGGTCGTAATCGGCGAGCGAAGCCAGCGTGGCTCCGGCATCCGCGCCATTGAACACCACGTCGCCGCGGAACAGCTGGTCGTAGCGGTAACCCACGCGCCAGTGCGGCATGAATTGATAGACGCCTTGCGCGTAGACGCCCGACTGGTCGGCCGAATAGGGACCGGAAATATCGCCGTTCAACTCGCCCGATTCGCGGCGCTGGAAGTATTCGGCGGCGAACTTGAAATTCCGCTGCGTGGCGTTGCCGTTCGGTGCCCATTTCCACACGAAGTCGGCGAGCCAGGTGCGGCTCTTGCCGGAGAAATCGCCGTCCACGTCAGCGTCGCCGAGGTCGCGGCCTTCGAAGCTTCGTTCCTGCGGCCTGGCATGCAGATACGACAATCCGGCGCGCCAGCTGTTCGACGTGCCGATGTCGTCGCCGGCGTGGCCGAACAGCGCGAGGCTGGGGAAGCCGTTGCTGTCGCGTTCGGTGCTCGGGAAGGCGCCGCCGCGCCCGGCTTCCGCGCCGAATTCGAGGAAGGTATCGGTCGGCGCCAGCCACTTCATTTGCAGGCCGTCCTGCCCGTAGCCTTCTCCGAACAAGGACTCGTAAACCAGGCTGTTGGTGGCGAAATCCCAGGCGTGCGGATGCTGTTCGTTCTGGTAGCCGATGCCGGAACGGAAGCGTCCGCCCTTGACCGACAGCCCGTGCCCCAGGCCGGTGGTCTGGAACCAGGCTTCCTCGACGCCGACCTCTCCGTCGGCCAGCACGGCATTCAGGTAGCCGCGGAACCAGGGGTCGATGCTGGCGGATAGCACCAGTTCGCTTTCGTCCACCGAGAACCCGCGTGACGGGCCCTCCGCGCCGGAGGGTAAAAAGCCGGTGATGCCGCGGTCGGCACGGTCTTCCAAATACGCGTACTTGCCTTGCAGGATGAGCGAGACATCGGGGTTGAAGCTGGAACGGACGGGCGCAGGTTCGGCCTTGACCGCGGCCTCGGCGGTCTGGGTTTCGGTCTTTTGCAGCCGCGCTTCCAGCGCCTGGATGCGCGCCTCGTAGGCGGTTTTCAGTTCCTGCAATTCAGCACGCAGGGCGTCGAGTTGGGGGTCGGCATGAACCGGAAAGGCGGCCGTCAGCGCGGCCGCCAGCAGGGCGGGTCGTAACATGGTGGAACTCCATCAAGAATGAGAACGCGGCCGGCAGGCCTCTCGGCAGCCGGCAATCAGGTCTGGATTTCAGATGGCGTCAGGCGGCGCGCGGGCTTGCGCGTGGTGGGTCGAGACGGCGGCGGGCGGCAGCATCCCGGCCGGCAACTCGATGTGGCGGGCGGGCTCGATGGGCAGGCTGAACACCGTCGCCGGGGCGGCGCTGCCGAGGTTGGCCTGGGCGACGCAGACTTCGCAGGCCTTGTCGGGCAACGCCGAATCGTGCACATCCAGATGGCTGAGCGCATGCGCGAACGCCGCCGCCTGGCCGAACAGCAGGGTCAGGGCGAATAGCCAGGGAAACAGACGGCGCGGCAACATGAAGCGTAGTCTACTCGCGCGGCTCGACCGGCGGAACCGGGTCGTAGCCGTGCGCACAGCCGGGGCGGCAGCGGCCGATGCGTTTGGCGGCGAGCAAGCTGCCCTTCCACGCCCCGTGCTTTTCGATGGCTTCCTTGCCATATTCCGAGCAGGTCGGCAGATAGCGGCACTGCCGGCCCAGCCAGGGCGAGAGCGCGAGCTGGTAGCCGCGGATCAGTCCGATGAGCAGCTTTTGCGCCAGAGTCATGGCGTCGCCCTGGCATGGCTGGATGCTGCGCCGGAGAAATCGGCCAGCAGCCTGGCGACGAACTCGGGTTCGAGGTCGCGTACGATGAAGACGAAGCGGCTGCGGTGGTCGTCGTCCGGCCAGGCGTCGAGCTTCACCTCCGGATACAACACGTGCTGCACGCCATGCAGCACCACCGGCTGCGGCTCGCCTTGCAGGTTCACCATTGCTTTGAAGCGCAGCAGGTTTTCGGCGCGGAACGAGGTCAGCATGGACAGCGCAGACTGCAGGCCGTAGCGGTCGAGCGGGGCGTCGAGCACCACCGAGAAGGCCTGGATGCGGGCATCGTGCAGGGCCGTAGCGGGCTTGCCGCCAATCTTCCCGGCGCGGGCCGGCTGGTAGCGCTGCGGCTTCAGCCAGCGCGCGACTTCAAGCGAGCGGGTTGCAGCATTCCACAGCCCCAGGTTCTGGATCGTCGCGGGGTCAAGCTCGCCGTGCGTCACTGTCACGATGTCGGCGGCCGGGTTGAGCGTCGCGAGCCGTTCGCGCAGCGCGGCGACGGTTTCGGCCGGGGCAAGGTCGGTTTTGGTCAGGAGCAGCCGGTCGGCCACCGCTACCTGCTTCACCGCCTCGAAATGCTCGTCCAGCTGGCCCATGCCGAACAGCGCGTCGACCGTGGTGACCACGCCGTCGAGGCGGAAACGCGCACGTACCCAGTTGTCGTGCAAGAGGTTGTCGAGCACTGGCGCTGGATCGGCGATGCCGGTGGTTTCGATGATGACGCGCTCGAACGGCGGGATGTCGCCCTTCTGCCGCGCCATCCACAGGTTCTTCAGCGTCGGCGACAGGCTGCCCGAAATCGTGCAGCAGACGCAGCCGCCCGAGAGCAGTGCCATCGGGCCTTCCATTTTCTGCAGCAGTTGATGGTCGAGCGCGACTTCGCCGAACTCGTTCATCAGGATGGCGGTGCGCGGCAGGGTGCGCACCAGATGGTTCAGGACCGTGGTCTTGCCGCTGCCCAGAAAGCCGGTGAGCAGGGTGATGGGAAGAGGTGCATCCATCAGGCGAACCTTGAAAACGTCAGGCGCGCAGCTTTTCCATCTTCTCGTGGCGTTCCTGCGCCTCGATCGAGTATTCGGCGGTGGGGCGCGCCAGCAGGCGCGGCAGGCCGATGGGGTCGCCGGTTTCCAGGCACCAGCCGTATTCGCCGCCTTCGATGCGCGTCAGGGCGGAATTGATCTTCTTCAGCAGCTTGCGTTCGCGGTCGCGCACGCGCTGTTCCAGCATGTGCTCCTCTTCCACCGTGGCGCGGTCGTTGGGGTCGGCGAAGTTCTCGTTTTCCTTCAGGGTCGCGCCGGTATCGGCGGCGTTGCTGAGCATTTCATCGCGCAGGGCTTCGAGGCGGCTGCGGAAGAACGCCAGCTGATCGGCATTCATGTAGGCGGAAGCCGGCATTTTCAGCAGCGCGGCTTCGGTTAAGGGTTTGGGTGAGGCGGGCATCAGGGGCGCTCCATGAGTCGAACAATGGATAATTAACGCCGGATGTCCCGACGCAAAGGGAGGCAGTCTGAACGTCCTGCGCCAAAGGTGCAAGCCGCCAGCGTGGGTGCGGGCTTGCGGCTTGCTCAATTTCATCCATGATTGAACAATCGTGCAATGACGAAATCGTTCCTGCCCCGATCCTTATTGCCGCCCTCCACGCGGGCTGCAGCCGAGAGGCGGGCGCGGCCAAAACCTGGAGGAGGCGAGATGAAAACCATCGTGATCGGACTGGCATTGCTGCTGGGCGGCTGCTCGGGGCTGGAGTCGCCCGACCCCGCTTCGCCGCATTACGCCTATACACACGGCTGGATCGTTCAACTCAAGCGGCCGTTGACGATCGAGCCCGGCGCCGCGACGGTGCGCCTGCAATATGGCCGCATCGTGCCGCGCAACAGCGTGCAGGAGCACGATCCCTTCTGCGTGGTGGAGCTCGATACGGTGCGTTCCGAGCCGCAGACGCTGCAGCCGGGGCGCTTCGAGGTTTTGCGGGTGACGCGCAGCGTCAACACCATCGCGGCCGTGGCGTCGCCGTTTGTCAGAACGGATTTCGGTGCCCATGACAGCGGCCCTTCCCTGCTTTATTTCAAAACCGAATTCCGCCTGCGCGATGCCGCCCAGCCACAGCTGCGCGACATGACCTGCATGTGGAACCAGATGGCGCCGGGCAACGTGAGCCTGATGCGCCATCTCACCCTGGATGAAATCCGCGGCGCGCTGGGTGACTGGATGACACTGATTCCGCCGAGGGAGGCCTTGTGAAACCGGGCGACACACGTATTGCACCGGATACCCGGGTCAAGCTGTCCGACTGGGACGCCGACGATACCGGCATCATCAACAATGGCAAACCGGATGCGCGCGAACGCCTGGACGACTATCGCGCGCGGCTGGAAACCCTGCAGGAGCTGCTGTACGCCGAGGGCAAAAACAAGCTGCTGGTCGTATTGCAGGCAATGGACACCGCAGGCAAGGATTCCACCATCCGTCACGTGTTTCAGGGCGTTGACCCGCTGGGGGTGCGGGTCGCGGGCTTCAAGGCGCCGACGCCGCACGAACTGGGGCGCGACTACCTGTGGCGGGTGCATCACCATGTGCCGGGCAAGGGTGAAATCGCCATCTTCAACCGTTCGCATTACGAAGATGTGCTGATCACCCGCGTAAACGGCTGGATCGACGCCGCCGAATGCAAGCGCCGCTATCGCCAGATCAACGACTTCGAACGCATGCTGGCGGAAACCGGCACCACCATCCTCAAGTTTTATCTGCACATCTCGAAGGACGAGCAGAAAAAGCGCCTGGAAGAACGCCGCGACAATCCGGAAAAGCAGTGGAAATTCCACCCGGAGGACCTTGCCGTGCGCGAGCAGTGGGACGATTACATGAAGGCCTACGAAGCAGCGCTGTCAGCCACCAGCACGGCGCATGCGCCCTGGCATGTGATCCCCGCCAACAGCAAGCTGGCGCGCAATCTGATGATTTCCAGGTTGCTGATCGCGGCGATGGAAGGGTTGAAAATGCGTTATCCCGATCCGGTGGCCGGCGTGACTGATACCCGGATCGTCTAGCAGCCTGTCGGACCTGAAGGAAATCGGCTGCAAATCCGTCTGGCCGGTTCATATTTCGCCGTTTTCTTGGGCAATAGAACGACTATTGCCCGGCGAAACCGTCAAAATTTGCCCTCGCCCAGCCGAATTTTCGCTTCGATTCTTCAAGTCCGACAGGCTGCTAGTGTCGTGCTGGTT
>JBAVWB010000163.1:0-4850 GCA_049697615.1 Thiobacillus sp.
GGCACGCGGCGTGCGCGAGACGTTTTCAAAAGCGATCGCGCTCATGGCGCCTCCTTTTGCCGCAGGTTGTCGGGGTCGTAGAAAGGCGTCTTCATCACCTCGGCGCTGACCAGCGAACCGTCCGAGAGACGAATCGTGAAGGTATTGCCCACCGCGGCCATGCCCGACTGCACGTAAGCGAGCCCAATGTGGCGAGACAGCGTCGGCGACCAGGCGATGCTGGTGACGCGACCGGCGATCTCGCCGTTTTCGATCACCAGGTGGCATTCCTTCGGCGCTTCGCCCGCATGGCCGGCAGACAGCATGAAGCCCACCAGTTGCTGGCGGCGCGGCTTGCCGGCGATGGCCTGCAGGCTGCGCTGGCCGACGAAGAAGGGCTTGTCCATCTTCACCGCCCAGTCGAGCGCTGCCTCGCCCGGCGTGGTGAGGCCGTCGGTATCCTGGCCGATGATGAGGTGGCCTTTCTCCAGACGTAACAGGCGCTGCGCTTCAACGCCGAAGGGACGGATTCCGTGGGGTGTGCCGGCTTCCATCAGCGCGTCCCACACCGCCGCGCCGTGCTCGGCGGGAACGTGGATTTCGACGCCCCATTCGCCGACGAATCCGACCCGCATCAGCCGCGCCGGCACGCCGGCCACGCTGCCCTCGCGTACCGCGAGGTAGGGGAAGGACAGGTCGACGTCAGTCAGTCCGGCGAGCACCGACTTCGCCTGCGGCCCGGCGAGGTTCATCGCCGCCATGGCACCGGTCAGGTTGACGATGCCGCAGTCCAGCTTCCACAGCGTGTTCCAGCGCGACAGTTCGCGGTAGATCAACGCCGCGCCCGAGGTCGTGGTGGTGAAATAGAAGTGGTCGTCGGCCAGCCGCGCCACCACACCGTCGTCGATCACCACGCCGGACTCGTCGCACATCACGGCGTAGCGCGTCATGCCCACCTTGAGCCCGGCGTACTTCGAGATGTACACGCGCTCCAGAAACTCGGCGGCCTGCGGGCCGCGGATTTCCAGCTTGCCCAGGGTACCGACATCGATCAGACCGACCGCGTTGCGCACTGCCAGCACCTCGCCCTCGATGCATGCTGCGCGGGAGTGCCCTTCAACCGCGTAATACTCGGGCCGCTGCCACACCCCGGCGGGCATCCACACCGCGCCGGCCGCTTCGTGCCGAGGGTGCATCGGCGTGCGCCGCTCGGGCGTGAAGCCGCGGCCGGCCAGATGCGACATCAGAACCGGATGGAAGAAGGGGCGCGCGGTGGTGGTGCCGACCGCGCCAGGCGTCGAACCGGTGGCGCGCGCCAGCACGCGCAGCGCGTTCATGTTCGAGTGCTTGCCCTGGCTCGGCCCCATGCCGACGGTCGAGTAGCGCTTCATCAACTCGATGTTGTCGAAGCCCTCCTGGATGGCGTTCTCGAGGTCGGCGAGCTGCAGATCCTCGTCGAAGTCGATGAAATTCTTGCCCTTGGGATGGGACACGATAGGCCAGGGGTGGGTCGGCGATTCCGTCTCGGCGGGCACGCTAATCGCCTTCATCGTGCCGAAGCCGCAATGCGCCGCCGCCGCGCTGCCGGCACGTTCGCCGTCGAGCAGGCGAGCGGCCGGCGTGTGGATACCGTTCACCCGGCCGCAGGCGAAGACGCCGTCGGGCAGTTTGTCCGGGACGAACTGGTGCACGCCCTCGTCGTAGCGCATTTTCGTCCCGGCCTGGTAGAGCAGCGGCGCGGCGGGCGCCCAGCCGACGCTCATGAAAACGCCGTCGCAGGCGATTTCAGCAGCCGGCGGCACCGCCGCGCCCACCGCCGCGATGCGCACCCCGGCGACGCGCTTGCCGTCGGCGGCGGGGATCGCCTCGATGATGCAATGCCCCGCATGCAGCGGGATGTGCAGCGCGGCCAGAACAGATTGCTGCTCGGCCGGCACGTCGTCGCGCAGGTCGATCATCGCCGCCACGGCGATGCCTGCCTCGATGAAATCCTGCAGCGCCCGGTAGGCGTCGGCATTGGCAGCAAGCATCACGACCCGCTGCGCCGGCCGCACAGCGTAGCGACGGATCAGGCGCTGGGCGGCCGAGGCGAGCATGATCCCCGGCAGGTCATTGTTGCGAAACACGGACGGCTGCTCGTAGGCGCCGGCCGCGACGACAACGGCACGGGCGCGCATTTTGGTGATGCGGTCGCGTTCGACCAGCGGCACCCAGTGGTCGGCGTAATGGCCGGCGGCGAACGTGTCGGTGAAAACGCGGATGCGCGGATGCGCCGTGACATGGTCGACGAGATCGGAGGCGCCGTGCGTGCTGCCGCCAAGGCGGGCCTGCTCGTCGACCAGCACCACGTCCGCCCCCTGCTCCGCTGCCGCCAGCGCGGCAGCCATTCCGGAAGGCCCACCGCCGACCACCAGCACGTCGCAGAAGCCGTAGCGCTTGGGCGTGCGTAGGCGTGGGGTGGAAAAGTCGACCCGCCCCAGCCCGGTCATCGCGCGGAACATGCGCTCCCACAACGGGAACAGGCGCTTGCTGTGGAAGGCCTTGTAGTAGAAGCCGACCGGCAGGAAGCGGGCGAACCCGCCGAGCAGGCTGCCGGCGTCACGCTCCAGCGTGCCGAAGGTGTTCACCGCGGTCAGCGACATGCCGGCTTGCAACGGCGTCGCATCGGCGCGCACGTTGGGCGTGCCGCCCGCCTGCATCAGCGCGTTGACGTCGTGGTTGGCGGCGGACAGGATGCCGCGCGGCCGGTGGTATTTGAAGGAATGGCCGAGCACGCTGACGCCGCTGGCCCACAGTGCGCTGGCGACGCTGTCGCCGGTGAAACCCGTGTACGCGCGGCCCTCGAAGCGGAAATTTAGGGGCTGGCTGCGGTCGATCCATTCGCCGGATTGGGGAGGCAGGCGCATCTCAGCTTTCCTCCGTGTACAACCAGGTGCGCAGGATCACGTCGCGCGCGGTGTCGCGTTCTGCGACGAACCAGGTGTTGGACGGCGTGTGGCACCACCATTCGCGCTTCACACCCGGAGATCCGTTGCGGTTGAAGATGTAGTCGGCCCATTCGTCGTCGCTGCAGGTCGCCGGATCGGGCATGGTCCGGATCTCGCCGCCGTAGGCAAACTCGGAAATGGCGCGCGGGCCGTTGACGGGACAGGTCATGATTTTCATGGTCAGTGGCCTACCGAGGCGGCACCCTTTTCGCCGGTCAATTCAAAATTGCGAAAGCGGTCGAGGGTGAAACCGGTGATGAGTTCATGGTCACGGTCGTGGGCGACGGTGTACGACATGGTCTTGCCGCATACCGGCGTTGCCTTGAAGCCCCAGGTGCCCCAGCCGCCGTCGAGGTAAAAGCCTTCGACCGGCGTCCTGCCCATGATGGGCGCGAAGTCCGGCGTCATGTCGGCCATGCCGGCCCACTGCCGCATGACCTTGACGTTCGACAGGAAAGGGAACATGTCGAGCATGTGTGCCGACAATCCTTCGGGGAAATCGAGGGTCGAGCGCGTGCTCTGCACTTCGTAGGGATCGAGCGAGGCGCCCATGATCAGTTCGCCGCGCGCCGACTGGCTGATGTAGACGTGCAGGCTGCCGGACACCAGGATGGGATCGAGCCAGGGCTTGAGCGGCTCGCTGACCATGGCCTGCAGCGGATGGATGGTGATCGGCGAGCGCACCCCCACCATGTCGAGGACGCGCGGCGTCGAACCGGCGACCGCGCACAGCACCTTGTTCGTCGCAATGTTGCCGCGATTGGTGCGCACGCCGGTGACCTTGCCGCCTACCACGTCGATGCCGAGCACCTCGGTGCGCTGGTGGATTTCCACCCCGCGCATGTCGGCGCCGCGGCCGTAGCCCCAGGCCACGGCGTCGTGGCGCGCCACCGCGCCGGGGGCGTGATAGAGCGCGCCGAGGATGGGCGCGTGGCCGCCGCAACTGAGGTCGATCATTGGCGCCGCCTTCTTCACCGCCTCGGGACCGACCACCTCCGATTCGATGCCGTAGTGCTTGTTCACCTCGGCGCGCCAGCGGCTGGTGCGCAGCGCCGCGTCGGTGTGCGCCAGGGTGAAGTGGCCGCGGTTCGAGTAGAAAAGATTCAGGTCGAAGTCCTGCGACAGGTCCTGCCACAGGCGCACCGATTCGTCGTAGAACTTCACGCCTTCCGGCGTCAGATAGTTGGAACGGATGATGGTCGTGTTGCGCCCGGTGTTGCCGCCCCCGATGTAGCCCTTCTCCAGCACGCAGACGTTGGTGATGCCGTGGTCGCGCGCGAGGTAGTAGGCCGCCGCGAGGCCGTGGCCGCCGCCGCCGATGATGACGACGTCGTACGCCGGCTTGAGGCGGTCGTGCCGCGTGAACATGCGCGGTTCCGGGTGCTTGTTCGAGAGCGCGAAGCGCAGCAGTCTCCAGGGCATGAGGGTCTCCTAGCGGAACACCACGGTCTTGTTGCCGTGGGTCAGCACGCGGTCTTCCAGGTGGTAGCGCAGGCCGCGCGCCAGCACCGTTTTTTCGATGTCCTTGCCGTAACGCACCATGTCCTCGGGCGAATCCGAGTGGTCGATGCGGATCACGTCCTGATCGATGATCGGCCCCTGGTCGAGATCCGCGGTGACGTAGTGGCAGGTCGCGCCGATGAGTTTGACGCCGCGCTCATAGGCCTGGTGATAGGGCTTGGCGCCGACGAAGCTGGGCAAAAAGCTGTGGTGGATGTTGATGATCTGCCCCGGGTAGGCGCGGCACAGCCCGGGAGACAGAATCTGCATGTAGCGCGCCAGCACCATGGTGTCGCCGCGATATGACTCAAACAGGCGCTGCACCTCGGTGTAGGCGGCCTCCTTGTTGTCCGGCATGACCGGCACGTGATGGAAGGGAATGCC
>JBAVWB010000164.1:0-11160 GCA_049697615.1 Thiobacillus sp.
GACCAGGCCGCCGGGCTGCGGCGGCGCAGCGCCCGGCAGCCGCTGCGCTGCATCCACGGTTTTTTCCATTCCCCCGACTCCACGATCCGGCTGGCCCAGTCGCTGCATCGGCGCGGCTGGACATCGCTGCTGATCGACACCCGTGGCCGGCTGTTTTCGGATTCACCCACGCAGAGCCTGTTCGACTGGCGCCAGCAGCTTGCGCGTCAGCAGTTGCACACGCAGGCGATGGCCCACGGCGATGGCTGGCATGCTCCCGGTCTGATGGCGAGCGAGCCCGGCTTGAGGGCGATTGCCCAGCGTTACGATTGCCTGCTGTTCGACGCCACACTGGGTGCGCCCGACTGGCAGCCGCTGCCGGACATGGCGCAAACCCTCATCCTGGAAGTGAACGCGGAGCCGGCATCGATGCAGCAGGCTTACGCCCTGCTCAAAACCCTCGCCCACCTGGAAAGCCGTGCCGGCATTGCCCTGCTGGGCAACGCCGCCGCCTGCGACCGGCTGCAGGCGGCGTGCAGGCAGTACCTCGATCCGGCGTTCGTCGAGGCGGTCCACAGCGTCGCACACGAGGATGATGCATTTGCTGCGCTTGCCGTTAGAATGTCGGACGAGGAAACGGGCCTGACGGCGCGTTGTATAACAGGAACCACTGGAAACATGGCCTTGAAACATGGCGGGTAAAGCCTCGTCGCAAGACGAACAAGTCGTCAAATATGCGCCGCTGGTCAAGCGCATTGCCTATCACATGATGGCGCGCCTGCCGGCCAGCGTCGAGGTCGACGACCTCATCCAGGTCGGCTTGATCGGCCTGATGGACGCGGTCGGACGCTTCGACGGCACCCAGGGCGCCCAGTTCGAATCCTATGCCACCCAGCGCATCCGCGGCGCCATGCTCGACGAGCTGCGCGAGGCTGACTGGCTGCCGCGCCACGTGCGGCAGAAATCCCGGCAGATCGAGGCCGCCATCCACCGGCTGGAACAACGCAACGGCAAGTCGCCGTCGGATCAGGAAATCTCCGCCGAACTGGGCATGCCGATCGATCAGTACCAGTCCATGCTGGGCGACGTGAAATGTTCCCAGCTGCTGTATTACGAGGATTTTTCGGACGAGGACAGCGCCAGCTTTCTGGAGCGCTACCTGGTCGACGGCAGCAACGATCCGCTTTCGGTATTGGAGGACGAAGGCTTTCGCGCCAGCCTGATCGCCGCGATCCATCACCTGCCCGAGCGCGAGCGCAGCATGATGGGCATGTACTACGAGCAGGACATGAACCTGAAGGAAATCGGCGCGGTGCTCGGCGTATCCGAATCGCGCGTGTGCCAGCTGCATTCGCAGGCAGTCGCCAGGCTGCGCGCCCAGCTCAAGATCTGGAAAAGCTGACGCGGCCTGTCCGCTTGGGCCGCCGACGCGGCGGAATATAGAGCCTACTGCAGCAGGAATCATGCCCCGCGTTGAGGCCAGGATCGGATGGATGCAAGGCGCTGTGCGCAGGCAATGGCCATCCATTGCCAAGTGCTGCAACGCCGCAGACGCCGATCCTGGTCTCAACCCGGAGGGCCGGTTGCCTTCGGGCGCATTGCGGTGTTGCGGGTGACTCGTGGAGAATGGCTCCACTTCGCCCCCCGCGCCTTGCACTGCATCCCGCAGGCAACCGGCGCGGGGCATGATTTCTACTTAAATAGGCTCTGCCGTTCTCGATCAGACAGCTTATTTTGAAAGGAATCCCCATGACGCTGTCCCTGTTCCTGCATGTCCTGAGTGTCGTCGTCTGGGTCGGCGGCATGTTCTTCGCCTACATGGCGTTGCGCCCGGTGGCCGCCGGCGTGCTGGAGCCGCCGCAGCGGCTGACGCTGTGGGCCGGCGTGTTCGACAAGTTCTTTCCCTGGGTGTGGGTGTCGGTCGTGCTGATCCTGCTGACCGGCCTGCACATGCTGATGGTGTTCGGCGGGGCGTCAGCGCCGCTCTATGCCCTGGCCATGCTGGTGCTGGGCGTGGCGATGATGCTGATTTTTGCGCACGTGTTTTTCGCGCCGTATAAGAAGCTCAAGCGCGCGGTCGCGGCGCAGGACTGGAAAGCGGGCGGCGCGGCGCTTGGCCAGATCCGCATGCTGATCGGCATCAACCTCAGCCTGGGGCTGCTGACGATCGTGGTGGTGTTTCTCGGGCGCGCTTCGCTCTAGGAAAAAACAGAACCTGCCGTCATTGCGAGCGTAGCGAAGCAATCCAGCGCATTGATTAAGCGAACATTCTGGATTGCTTCGCTACGCTCGCAATGACGGGCTAGATTATTCAGCGTCTTCTCAGGGCTCGTCTTGTGCCGGCGCTGCCAGCAGCTGGCGCGCCATCTCATGGATGACTTCCTGTCGCACCTCGCACTGCAGTTCGGCATGAAACCGTCCATCGCGATACAGATACACGGTCGGCAGATGAAAGATGCCGAAATAGCGGGCAACCCCGGTGGCCTCGCCGACATCGACTTCGAACAGGCAGTCGGCCAGCCCGGACAAGGCATCGGGCAGCAGGCGTTTCCATGCCCTGCATGAACCGCAATGCGGCGCGCTGAACAGCACCACGGCGATCCCGGAAGACGCTGCGAGGCGGCGGTGGAAGTCGCCCTCGGCCAGGCGCGAAAAAGCGGATAGGGCGGAGGGCTCCGCACTGCTAGAATCGCGGTTTTCCTCCAGGCTTGCGCTCATGCTGTTTCTTGAACTCTTCGGTTATCTGCTGCTCATCCTGGTTGCGGCGGAAATCTTTGTCAACGCGCTCGAACACCTGGGCGAGAAACTGAAAATTTCGGAAGGCGTGACCGGCTCGCTGTTCGCCGCAGTCGGCACCGCCATGCCGGAAACCCTGGTGCCGCTGCTGGCGATCTTCGCCACCACCGGCAATGCCACGACCAACGAAGAAATCGGCGTCGGCGCGATTCTCGGCGCGCCGCTGATGCTGTCGACCCTGTCGCTGTTCCTGATGAGCGTGGCGGTGCTGAAGCGGCGCGGATTGCTGGGCCATCTCACTCCGGAGAAGACCGGTCTTAAACGCGACCTGGATTTCTTCCTGATGGCCTTCCTTCTGGCGTTTGTTGCGATGTTCATCCCGCACGGCGAAGGCTGGGTGCGTGCGGGCATTGCCTTCGTCATGGTGACGATTTACTTCGTCTACGTGATGATGACCCTGCGCGCATCGGCCAAGCTGGTGGAAGACGGCCACGCCACCGAAGCCGGATCGCCGATGCTGCTGACCCGCCTCGGCCTGCCGCAGAACCTGCTTTTCATCGTGGTGCAGCTGGCCCTGGGCCTGGCCCTGCTGGTCGCCGGCGCCAAGGGCTTCATCCACGGCGTCGAAGCCGCCGCGCCCATCATCGGCATTTCCGCGCTGCTGCTGTCTTTGATGATCATCCCGATCGCCACCGAGTTGCCGGAGAAGGTGAATTCGATCCTGTGGATCCGCAAGCACAAGGACACGCTGGCCTTCGGCAACATCACCGGCGCCATGGTGTTCCAGGGCACGCTCCTGCCCGCCATCGGCATTTCGCTCACGCCGTGGGCGCCGCAGAAGGAAGTGCTGCTGGGCGTGCTGGTCACGCTGGTCGCGGCCTTCTGGCTGCGCTGGGCGGCGCTCAACGGCGGCCTGCGCGTATGGCACCTGTTCGTCAACGGCGCCCTGTACGTGACTTATCTGACCGTGGTATTGGTGTAAAGATAACGGCGGGGAAACCCGCCGTTATGTCGTTTGGGACTGCCGCCTTATGCGGGACTTGATGGCTCGCGGCGGAACGGCCCGTCGAGCTCGTCCATGTAGTGGCCGATGGCGTCGGTCTCGCGTTCCAGAAAGCGGTCGACCGCCTCGCGGAATTCGGCGTTTTCCAGCCAGTGCCAGGAATGCGTGGCGGTGGGCACCAGGCCGCGCGCGAGCTTGTGCTCGCCCTGCGCGCCGCCTTCGAACACCTGCAGGCCTTTGGCAATGGCGTATTCGATGCCCTGCTGGTAGCAGGTTTCGAAGTGCAGGCCGGGCACGTATTCCAGTGTGCCCCAGTGGCGGCCGTACAGGCGCTGGCCGTCCTTGATGCAGAACGAGCAGGCGGTGGGCAGACCGTCCTTGTCCGCAATGATGAGCAGCAGGTTGTCCGGCATCGTCTCGCGCAGGGCTGAAAAAAAGGCGCGGTTGAGATGTGGCTCGCTGCGATGGCGGGCGTAGGTGTCGGCGTAGCAACGATAGAAATGATCCCAGTCGGCGTCGGTGCTCTTCGCGCCTTCCACCCAGCGGAACGTCACGCCCAGCGCGTTCAGCTTCTTTCTTTCCTGGCGAATCTTCTTGCGCTTGTCGTGCGTCATCGCGGCGAGGAAATCGTCGAAGCTGCCGTAGCCCTGGTTGAACCAATGGAACTGGAAGCCGCTGCGATGCAACAGGGGAGTGGCCTGGAGCGCGGCATGATCCGGCTCGGTGGGAAACAGGATGTGGAAGGACGAGCAGTTCAGATCCTGGGTGAGCTTGAGCGCGGCCTGGATCAGCGCGGCGCGGTCGGCGTCGGTTCGTGCCAGCAGGCGCGGTCCGGGCACCGGCGAGAAGGGCACGCAGCACACCAGCTTGGGGTAGTAGGCGAGCCCGTGCCGGCGGTAGGCGTCGGCCCACGCCCAGTCGAACACGAACTCGCCCCAGGAGTGGTGCTTGACGTAGAGCGGCATCGCCGCGTCGAGCCGGTCGCCGCGGAACAGCGCCAGATGCACCGGCTCCCAGCCGATGTGGGCGCCGACGCACTCGGTGGCTTCCAGCGCGTGCAGAAAGGCGTGCTGCACGAAAGGCGAGTCGCCGGCGAGGGCGTTCCAGGCATCCGCCGGCAACTCAGAAATTTTTGTTACGACGCGGACGACTGTTTCCGCGGCTTCGGCTTCCGCATCGGGGGGCTTTGCTTCAAAATGCACGCTTTGGCGAGTTTCCATCGAAAAACAAATGAACCTGCATGAATATCAGGCCAAACAAATATTGCGGTCGGGCAACATTAACACGCCGCGCGGCATCGCCGCAGCGAGTGCGGAGGCCGCGCTAGCAGCGGCCCGCGAACTGGGCGGCGACGCCTGGGTGGTGAAGGCGCAGATCCACGCCGGCGGGCGCGGCAAGGTCGGCGGCGTCAAGGTGGTGAAGAGCCTGGACGACGTGCGCGCGATGGCCGCAACGCTGCTCGGCAGGCAGTTGGTGACGAACCAGAACGCCCCCGACGGCCAGCCGGTGAACCAGGTGCTGGTGGAAGAGACCCTGCCGATCGCACGCGAGTTGTATCTGTCGCTGTTGGTCGACCGTGAAACCGAACGCGTCGCCATCGTCGCCTCCGCCGCAGGCGGCATGGACATCGAGGAGGTGGCCCACGCCACCCCGGAAAAAGTGCTCACCGAGACCTGCGATCCGTTGCTGGGCGTGCAGGACTTCCAGTGCCGTGCGCTGGCCTTCGCGCTGGAGCTGACGGGCGAGGCCTACAAGGACTTCTGCCGCTTGCTGCCGCAGCTCTATCGCGTGTTCGTCGCCAATGACTTGAGCCTGCTCGAAATCAACCCGCTGGTGGTGACCGCCGACAACCGCGTGCTGCCGCTCGACTGCAAGATGAGCGTCGACGACAACGCGCTGTATCGCCGCCGTGCGCTCGCCGAACTGCGCGACGATAGCCAGATCGATGCCAAGGAAGCGGCGGCCAATGCGGCCAACGTCAATTACGTCGCGCTCACCGGCAACATCGGCTGCATGGTCAACGGCGCCGGCCTGGCGATGGCGACGATGGACCTGATCCAGCTCGAAGGCGGCACGCCCGCCAACTTCCTCGACGTCGGCGGCGGCGCCACGCCGGAGACGGTGGCGCAGGGCTTCAAGATCATCCTGCTCGACCCCAACGTCAAGGCGGTGCTCATCAACATCTTCGGCGGCATCGTGCGCTGCGATGTGATCGCCGAAGGCATCATCCAGGCGGTGAAGGAGGTCGGCGTGAAAGTGCCGGTGATCGTGCGGCTGGAGGGAACCAACGCTGAGCTGGGTCGGAAGCTGCTGGCCGAATCGAAGCTGGCGATCCTAGCGGCAGAAAGTCTTACCCAGGCGGCCAAACTCGCCGTGGAGAAGGCAGCATGAGCATCCTCGTCAACAAGAACACCAAGGTCATCTGCCAGGGCTTCACCGGCAAACAGGGCAGCTTCCATTCCGAGCAGGCGATCGCCTACGGCACGCACATGGTCGGCGGCGTCACCCCGGGCAAGGGCGGACAGACGCACCTCAATCTGCCCGTCTTCAACACCGTGCGCGACGCGGTGCGCCAGACCGGCGCCAACGCGACCATGATCTACGTGCCCGCCGCGTTCGCCGCCGATTCGATCCTGGAAGCGGCGGACGCCGGGATCGAGGTGATCGTCTGCATGACCGAGGGCATCCCGGTATTGGACATGCTCAACGTCAAAGCCGCCTTGCGTGCCAACGGCGCCAAACTGATCGGCCCCAACTGCCCCGGCATCATCACCTCGGGCGAATGCAAGATCGGCATCATGCCCGGCGTCATCCACCAGAAAGGCAGGATCGGCATCGTCTCGCGCTCCGGCACGCTCACCTACGAAGCGGTGCACCAGACCACGCAGCTGGGGCTGGGGCAGTCGACCTGCGTCGGCATCGGCGGCGACCCGATCAAGGGGCTCGATTTCATCGACTGCCTCGAAATGTTCGAGGCCGACCCCCAGACCGAAGCGGTGATCCTGGTCGGCGAAATCGGCGGCAGCCGCGAGGAATACGCGGCCGAGTTCATCCGTTCGAACATGAAGAAGCCGGTGGCCGCCTACATCGCCGGGCGCACCGCACCCAAGGGCAAGCGCATGGGGCACGCGGGCGCGATCATCGCCGGCGGCGCGGGGACGGCGGACGCCAAGATCCGTGCGCTCGAAGCGGCCGGCGTCGTCGTCGCGCAAAGCCCGGCCGGGCTGGGCGAGGCGGTGCAGCTGGCGCTGGCGAAACGCTGAAGCCCACCCGATGAAACTCGGCATCGCCCAAATCAATCTCACCGTCGGCGACATCGCCGGCAACGCGGCCAGGCTTTTGGCCGCAGCCAACGAGGCGCACGCCGCCGGCGCGGCGCTGCTGCTCACGCCCGAAATGTCGATCTGTGGCTACCCGGCCGAGGACCTGGTGCTGCGGCAGGATTTCACCGCGGCATGCGCCGCGGCGGTCGAGACGCTGGCCGCGGAGGCACCGCCCAGTCTCGCGCTGATCGTCGGCTATCCCGAGCGTAGCGACGACGGCCTGTTCAACGCCGCGGCGCTGCTGCGCGGCGGCAAGGTCGAGTCGGTGTACCGCAAGCATCACCTGCCGAATTACTCGGTGTTCGACGAGCAGCGCGTGTTCAACCGCGGCGACGCGCCCTGCGTGTTTGCCTGCGGCGGCCTGGATTTCGGTCTCAACATCTGCGGCGACATCTGGGAGCCGGGGCCGGCGACGCGCGCGATGGAGGCTGGCGCCGACTGGCTGCTGGTGCCGAACGCCTCGCCCTACCATCTCAACAAGGAGCACGAGCGCGTTGCGGTGGCGCGCTCGCGGCTCGCCGAGGCAGGCCTGCCGATCATTTACGCCAACCTGGTCGGCGGGCAGGACGAACTGGTGTTCGACGGCGCGTCGTTTGCGCTCAATACCGACGGCGACGTGGTGGCGCAGTGTCCGGCTTGGCGGGAAGGGCTGTTCTATTTCGAGCTCGTGGGCGAAACCTGCATTGGCCCGCAGCATGCCTTGCCGGACGAGGACGCTGCTGTCTATGACGCGCTGGTGCTGGCGGTGCGCGATTACTTCGGCAAGAACGGCTTCAGGAGCGTGCATCTGGGACTGTCGGGCGGCATCGATTCGGCGCTGACGCTGGCGATCGCGGTGGACGCGCTGGGCGCGGACAAGGTTCACGCGGTGATGATGCCGTCGGATTACACCGCGAGCATCAGCGTCGAAGATTCGCGCGAGATGGTCAAGCGGCTCGGCGTGCGCTATTCCGAAATCGCCATCAAGCCGATATTCGATGCGTTCGTGGGACAGCTGGCGGGCGAGTTCGCCGGTCTGGCCGCCGACACCACCGAAGAAAACCTGCAGGCGCGCACGCGCGGCACGCTCTTGATGGCGCTGTCGAACAAGTTCGGTTCGCTGGTGCTGACCACCGGCAACAAGAGCGAAATGGCGGTCGGCTATGCGACCCTCTATGGCGACATGGCGGGTGGCTTCGGGGTGCTGAAGGACGTGGCGAAAACCCGCGTGTACCGGCTGGCGAATTACCGCAACCGCCTGTCGGCGGTCATCCCGCAGCGCATCATCGACCGCCCGCCCTCGGCCGAACTGCGCCCCGATCAGACCGACCAGGACAGCCTGCCGCCCTACGATGTGCTCGACGCGATTCTGGTAGCCTACGTCGAGCGCGACCTGTCGGCGCGCGACATCGTCGCTCAGGGCTATGACGCTGCCACCGTGAAGAAAGTCATCCGCCTGGTCGACCTCGCCGAATACAAACGCCGCCAGGCCCCGCCCGGGCCCCGCATCACCCCGCGCAATTTCGGAAAAGACCGCCGTTACCCGATCACCTCGAAATACCGACCCGAAGGAGACTTGCCATGAAGAAAATCGAAGCCATCATCAAGCCGTTCAAACTCGACGAAGTGCGCGAAGCGCTGTCCGACATCGGCGTCACCGGCCTGACCGTCACCGAGGTCAAGGGATTCGGCCGCCAGAAGGGGCACACCGAGCTGTATCGCGGCGCCGAGTACGTGGTGGATTTCCTGCCCAAGGTGAAGCTGGAAGTGGTGATCGCCGACAGCCTGCTGGAACGCGCGATGGAGGCGATCATCAACGCGGCCCGCACCGGCAAGATCGGCGACGGCAAGATTTTCGTGACGGCGGTGGAGCAGGTGGTGCGGATCCGCACTGGCGAATCGGGCGAAGCGGCGATCTGATCAGCCTGCGCCGGTCGCTTCCTCACCAGAAGCGGTACCAGGCCTTTCCTTTGATATCCACACCCTTGGCATATTTGCTGTTGGGGAAGTTCAGCGTCAGCACGCGTAGCGTATCGTCGCGCAGGTCGGTCAATTTCAGCTTGTCGTAGGCCACGACCATGATGGCCAGTGCCTCTTCCAGAACGGGTGCCTCGGGGTAGTTTTTCAGCACTTCCTTGGCGCGGTTGGCCGCAGCCACATAGGCTTCGCGCTTGAGATAGTATTTGGCGACGTGGACTTCGTTGCCGGCCAGCGCGTTGACCAGGTATTTCATGCGCGCGGTCGAGTCGGCGGCGTATTTGCTGTCGGGGAAGCGGGTGACCAGTTCCTTGAATGCCAGGAACGCATCGCGCGCCGCACGGGGGTCGCGCTCGCTCAGGTCCTGACTGACCACATTGCCCAGCAGGCCGAGATCGTCGTTAAAATTCGCCAGGCCCTTGAGATAGTAGGCGTAATCCACGTTGGGGTGATTGGGGTGCAGCTTGATGAAGCGGTCGCAGGCGGCGATGGCGGAAATCGGCTCATTGTCCTTGTAATAGGCGTAGGCTACTTCCAGTTGCGCTTGCTGCGCGTAGCGTCCGAAGGGATAACGCGACTCCAGTGTTTCGAACAGCTTGACTGCGCGTTCGTAATTGCCGCTGTTGAGATTATCCTTGGCCTCGGCATAGATCTTTTGTGCCGACCAGCCCGCGGTTTCATCCTGGAGCTCGGGCAACAGGCCGCAGCCGCCCAGGGCGAGCGTGGCAGCCAGCAGCATGCTGCCAAGTACCCGATAGAATGTAGTTGAACCGGAAAAGCGTTGCTTAAGCATGGGAAAAGACACAGAAGATTTGTCAGATGATTATAAGGGAAATACCGAAGGCGACACCCGCCAACTGGTGATTCCCAATGAACAGGGCGGCCAGCGCCTGGATCAGGCCCTGGCTGCCATGCTGCCGGAGTTTTCGCGAAACCGCATCCAGAACTGGATCCGCGCGCGCAAGATCGCGGTGGACGACGTCTGGGGCACCACCCGGATGAAGGTTTGCGGCGGCGAGTCGGTGCGGGTCGAGATCGAGCCCGACCCGAACGCCACCCCCGATGCACCCGAGGCCATTCCGCTCGACGTGGTGTTCGAAGACCCGATGCTGCTGGTCGTCAACAAGCCGGTGGGCCTGGTGGTTCACCCCGGCAGCGGCAACCGCCGTGGCACGCTGCTGAACGCTTTGCTGCACTGGGTGCCGCAAGTGGCCGAACTGCCGCGTGCCGGTATCGTGCACCGGCTGGACAAGGACACCTCCGGCCTGCTGGTTGTCGCAAAGACCCTGCGGGCGCATACCGACCTGGTGCGCCAGCTGCAGGCGCGCACCGTCAAGCGCGAATACCTCGCCCTGGTGTATGGCGAGGTCGACCGGTCGGGCACCGTCAATGCGCCGCTGGCGCGCGATCCGCACAACCGCACCAAGCGCACCGTGCACAGCATGGGCAAGGAAGCGGTCACGCATTACGAGGTGGTCGAGCGTTTTCCCGGGATTACGCTGTTGCGCTGCAAGCTGGAAACCGGGCGCACCCACCAGATCCGGGTTCATATGCAGCACATCGGACATCCGCTGGTCGGCGATACGGTCTACAGCGCCAGCCGCCGCAGCCACCTCAAGATTCCCTTTCCGCGCCAGGCGCTGCACGCCGAACGGCTGGGCCTGATCCATCCGGTCACGCAGGAATTCATGCAGTGGGAGTGCCCGCTGCCGCCCGATTTCGCTTCACTCCTGCAAGCGCTGCGCGATAACACCGTCTGGAACAAGTAGTCCGATGATCCTGCCCGACTGGCCCGCGCCCGCGCGGGTAAAAGGCCTGATGACCACCCGCGCGGGCGGGGTGAGCCAGGCGCCCTGGGCCGGCCTCAACCTGGGCGACCATGTCGGCGACGATCCGGAACACGTGGCCGCCAACCGTGCCCGCCTGCGCCAGCAGCTTCCGAGCGAGCCGGCATGGCTCCGTCAGGTCCACAGCGCCCGGGTGGTCGAAACCGGACGCGAGCCGAATCCGGAAGCGGATGCTGCTTTTACCCGTCAACCGGTGCAGGTCTGCGCGGTGCTCACTGCCGACTGCCTGCCGGTGCTGTTCTGCGACCGCGCCGGCAGCGTGGTGGCTGCCGCCCACGCCGGCTGGCGCGGGTTGGCGGGCGGCGTGCTGGAAGCC
>JBAVWB010000165.1:0-17519 GCA_049697615.1 Thiobacillus sp.
GCAGGCACCAGGGTTTCTCGACATACAGGGTTTCTTCGCCCGGGGGAAACATCCGCGGGTCGCCCAAAATGTAATCGATGGCCGACAAGCCCGTGGTGTCCGGATAGCCCAGGTAGGTCACCTGCACGGGTGCTGGCTTGCTGGCAAACACCAGCAATCGGTTGTCCGCGGTATGGCCGGAAAGGTCAACCAAAATGTCGATACCATCGGCACGGATCTGTGCTGCCAGGGCCTCATCACCAAGCGCCTTACACTCTTTCCACATGGTGAACTGCGGTTGGATGAGCTTGGTCAGGTCGTCGCTAACCCACTGGTTGGCGTAGGCATACAGCTCGAGTCCTGTTGCATTCAGGCTGGCGAGCAGGTCGGCCATGAAATAACCAACAGGATGGCTCTTAAAATCGCCCGATACAAACCCCACCCGCAATGGCTTTTCGGGATTCGGCACATTGGCATGTAGCCGCCATGAAGGCTTCAACGATACCTCGAAATGTTCGCCAAAGACCCGATGCCTGGCGGAAACCTCGGCAGCCGCCGCCCCAGGCTGATAATGCAGATCGAAAAGCAAGCGGGCTTGATATTCAAGCACCTCCGGAGCGATCTCGATGGCTCGCTGCAAGTAAAACAGGCCTTCGGCGCCACGCCCCGAGGTAAACAACAAGCCGCCCAATCCATTGCATGCCTGTGCATTCGCAGGCTCCAAGCTCAAAGCCTGCTGAAAACAGGCCAATGCCCGGGCGTACTCGCCCTCCGACTTCAATTCCAATCCCAAACCGACATGCGCTTCAGCCCGTTTAGGTTCAAACTCGATGACTTTTTCCCAGCAAGCGCGCGCCGCCTTGCCTTGGCCCATTTCGTGCAGTGCCTCTCCCCACCCCGCGAAAGCCTCCACAAAGTCGGGCTTAAGAATGATGGCCTGCTTGAACTGCTGGGCGGCTTGGTCATGGCGTCTCTGCTTATTAAGCGCCATTCCCAGCCCTTGATAGGGCTCTGCGTAATCAGCACGCAAGGCAATGGCCTGTCGAAAATGCTGAGCAGCCTCATCTGCGTGTCCCAAGGACAGGAAGACATTACCAAGACCATTTTGCGCTTCAGCAATCCCGGGCCGCAAAGCCAGAACGCGCTCGAAACAGGACTTGGCTGCCTCATGGCGCCCCGTTTCGTTGAGCGCGCTGCCGAGATTGAGGTGGGCCTCGGGCAGGTCGGGACGCAAGGTGATAGCTTGTTCGAACGCCGGCACCGCGTCGGCATGCTGGCCAAGCTGCGCCAAAGCCAGGCCGAGGTAAAAATGGCCCTCGGCCACGCTAGGCGCCAAGGTAGTTACACGCTGGAAATGCGCCAGCGCCTCTGCAGGAAGGCCGCGCTCCAGAGAGGCGCGACCCAAATTGAAATGGGCCTCGACATAGTCGGGGGCAAGTTTGAGCACCCGCTTCAAAGCGGCGATGCCGCCTTCGAGGTCACCACGCTGCAGGCGCGCCAGCGCCTGGTGATAGCGCGCGGCGACGTTGCCCGGATCGCCTGCAAGAATTTGGGCATAGCGCGCCTCGGCCTCCTGCAGACGGCCGTGCTGGTGCAGGGCCAGGGCTTCGGCCAGGGCGGGAGAAATGGGGAGAGTGTTTGTGGCGGACATGTGAGGGATTATTACAGGACAGCAATGCGCATTATCTGCGGGATGCCGCATCCGGGCAAAAAAAAACGGGCTCCCGAAGGAGCCCGTTCAATACCGCTAATTTGACCTGAGTCAGATTAGAAGGAGTGGCGCAAGCCCAGGCTGAAGCCGCTGACGTCGTCGCCACCAGCACCAGCAGTACCATTAGCAGCGCCCGTATAGGCAGCACCCTGGCCCAGACCCCACTTGCCAGCGGAATCGTTGTTCATGCGGGCATAGGTCAGTTGCGCGGTCGTGCGCTTGCTCAGTGCGTAGTCAGCACCAACGGCCCACATCTTGCTGCCGGTGTTGGTGTTGGAGCCCAGATCGTCAGCAGTGCTGTAGGAGGCCTTCAGCGTGATGGCGCCCATCGCGTAAGCACCGTTGAGCATCCAGGTGCTGTGATCGATGGCAGAAGTGCCGGTTGCGTCGCCGCTGATGTCTTCATACACTGCGCCAACCTTGAAGGCGCCCATGGTGAAGCCTACGCCCAGTTTCCAGGCATCCTGATCCAGGGTGCTCGCAGAACCATTGGCAAGACCCGTGGTACCGATGGTGCAAGCGGGACAAGTATTGGTGTTTTTGTGCGCTTCATAAGCACCGGTCGCGAACAGGGGGCCGTTCTTGTAGGTGGCCGACAGCGAATAAGCGTCGGACTTGGCACCAGAAGTTTGGAAACCCTCGCCCATCACGTAGGCTGCCTTGACATCAAAGCCACCGAAAGTGGGGGAAACGTAGGCGATGGTGTTGGCGGTGCGCAGGTCGAACAGGTTGGATGCGCCGGTTCCGCCAGCAGCGCCGAACACGGCGTTGTAGTCACCCAGGGTGCCGACAAACAGGTCGAGCGGGCCGGTGGCCGTCTTGTAGGGGGTGTCGTGCACGCCACCCAGAACGGTACCGAAGCCGCCGGACAGGCCAACGTAGCTGTTGCGCGAACCGAAGATCACGCCGCGGTCTTGCGCGACCGTGGTGGAAGTCACGTTTTGGCTGCTGCCGTCAATGCTCAGGTTGGCTTCGATCTGCCACACGGCTTTCATGCCGCCGCCCAGATCTTCGGAACCCTTGAAGCCGAAGAAGCTGTTGTTGTTGGTAGACATGGTGTTGCGGCGCTCGGCACCGTTGTCAACGTTGTCGACGGACAGGTTGATCTGGCCGTAGACGTCAACGTTTGCGGTGGCAGCGAATGCCGGTGCAGCAAAGGCGGAAGCAATCGCCACTGCAAGAATCTTTTTCATCATCTCTAAATCTCCTTGGATTGGAATAAAAGCTCGTTACAAGCTCTGCAGAGCTGTCCGGCACGGATATGTGCCTAGTGGACGCAGTCGATTATCCAGACTCGGGTTGTGCGGGCAAGGAAAGCGGTTGGTTTTTTTGCCACACGGGGCGAAAAGTGTTGTTTTGTTGCACAGGCGCAACAGGATGGCGCGTCACATCACGGGAATCCGTTGGTCCAGGATGGCGCGTTTCAAATCCTGGTCCTGCAAGTCGTCGAGGCGCACGATATCCAGGTTGTAGATGACGGGCGTCTGTTCAAGCGCTTCTTGAAGGGCGTGCCAGCGCGCGGGGCTTAAGCCGGGGGCTTCGATGGCAAGGTCGATATCGGAGGCACGCCGGGCTTTTCCGGTCGCGCGGGAGCCAAACACCCATACATGGCGAACTTCCGGAAACTTTCCCAAAGCAGCCTTGAGTGCCTGACAGTCTTTTTCGCGCAGCTGCAGCATGGGCCTAGTCCAGGCTGAGCGCTGCCACACGCTCTGCCATGTCGACGAGACGCGCGGCATAGTGCGCGCGGATGTTGGCTGCTATGGCTTCGGCCAGGGTTTCACGGTAGGTGTGCGTGGTGAGATTGCGGTCTTCCAGCATGGCTGGCCATACATCGGCTTCCTCGGGAGTCTGGATCAGTCCAAAAGAAAAAGCCTGTTTCAGTACCTGGCGCGGGCCGGTGGCCTCGAATCCCTGATGCAGTAAAAACAGTTGCAGCGTTTTCCACGCAGCTTCAAAGGTGAATTCGAAGCGCTGGATGGTGGCATCGCGCAGGATGTCCCCGCCCTGCTGATCGACCGCTTCCCGCAGGCGGCCAGCCGCCCGCAAGAACTCGTGTTGCCGCTGGGTAAAACGTTGGGTGTCCATGTGGCGGATTGTGCTCAGCGGATGCCTTTATGGCAAGTGGCGATTCAGCGCCCGAATGACCCCCTATTACCAATGATGCGGCACACTAAGATTTTACAAAGAGGGAAGCCCATGCGCTGGGAACACGGACGACGCAGTGACAACATCGAGGACCGGCGCGGGATGCGCGTGGGCGGCAAAGGCCTGGTCGGGGGCGGCATCGGCGCGATCGTGCTGGCGCTGGTGGCGATGGTTTTCGGGCTGGACCCGTCGGTGGTGCTGAATCAGGCAGGCAATCTGGCGCCGGCGCAGGACGCACAGCAGGCCACGTTCAGCCCGGAAGAGGAAAAGCTGAAGGAATTCATGTCGGTGGTGCTGGCGGATACAGAAGACGTGTGGGGCGCGCTGTTCCAGGGGTCGGGCCAGCGCTACCAACCGCCGAAGCTGGTGCTGTTTTCCGGCGCGGTGGAATCGGCGTGCGGCTTCGCCGAGGCGGCGATGGGGCCGTTTTACTGCCCGGGCGACCAGAAACTGTATCTGGACATGCGCTTCTTCAACGATCTGGCGCAGCGCCACGATGCGCCGGGCGACTTTGCGCAGGCCTATGTGGTGGCGCACGAGGTGGGCCACCACGTGCAGACGCTGCTGGGCATCTCGGAACGGGTTCACGCCGCGCGAAGCCGTGCGGGCGAGGCCGAGGGCAATGCGATGCAGGTGAAAATGGAACTGCAGGCCGACTGCTTTGCCGGGGTGTGGGCGCACCATGCCGACAAGACGCGGCAAATCCTGGAACCGGGCGACACGGCGGAAGCCCTTGCGGCCGCAGCGGGGGTGGGCGACGACCGCCTGCAGCAACAGGCGCGCGGGGTCGTGGTGCCGGATTCCTTCACCCACGGCTCGTCGGAACAGCGGATGCGCTGGTTCAGCCGCGGCCTGCAAAGCGGCGATCCGGGGCAGTGCGACACCTTCAAGGCGGCGCGGCTGTAAGCGCCGCCCATGCACATCTGGGTTGACGCCGACGCCTGCCCGGCGGTGATCAAGGACATCCTGTTTCGGGTGGCCGAGCGGACGAAGCTGCCGCTGACGCTGGTGGCCAACCGCCTGCTGCGTGTGCCACCCTCTCCTTATATACGCGCACGGCAGGTGCCGATGGGATTCGACGTCGCCGACCGGCACATCATGGACGAGGTTGCGGCCGGCGATCGGGTGATCACGGCGGACATCCCGCTGGCGGCCGCGCTGATCGAACAAGGCGCTTTTGCGCTGTCGCCGCGGGGCGAGTTCTACAGCGCCGAAAACATCCGCGAGCGGCTGGGCATGCGGGACCTCATGGAAGGCCTGCGCGGTGCGGGGATAGACATTTCAGGGCCGGCGACCCTGTCGCAGGCAGACCGGCAGGCGTTTGCCCGGGAACTCGACCGGTTTCTGGCGCGGCAGCGCTGAGTCACGAGGAATGCCGGGGCAGCCTTCGGCCCGGGGGCGGGCCTCCTACAGCACGGGCCCTGGAGGCGCGGAGAACCTGTAGGAGCACCCGCAAGGGGTAGGCCGTGGTTGTAAGCCGCTTAAGCGGCGACAACCACGCACCGGCGCCCTCGCCGCGATTTCACACGTCCGTCAATCTGACCGTGCCCCTGAACCTCAAGCCCAACGCCCGCCTCCGGCCAGCCCCACCATCAAGCGCACGCTGCCATACGCCAGCCACGACAGCATGCGGCGCGGCCAGGGGCGGCGGCGCCAGTCGGCGGGGTCGAGCATAGCGGACTGGCCGATGGCCTGGTGCAGGCGCTGCCGCAGATCGCCGGCGAAAGCGGCATCGTCGACGACGATATTGGCCTCGCGCGCGAGCAGCAGGCTGAAGGGGTCGATATTGCTGGAGCCGACGGTGGCCCAGTGGCCGTCGACCACGGCCACCTTGGCGTGCAGTTCGCTCGCCTGGTATTCGTGGATGCTGACGCCGGCGGCGAGCAGATCACGGTAGAGGGCGCGTGAAGCGAGCTGGATAAAGGGGTGGTCGGTGTGGCCCTGTACCAGCAGGTGCACGCGCACGCCGCGCGCGGCAGCTCTTTTCAGCAACTTTCGGAAACGGCGTCCGGGCAGGAAATAGGCGTTGGCGATGACGATCTCGTCGCGCGCCAGCGCCAGCGCGGCAAGGTAAGCACGCTCGATGTCGCGGCGGTGGGCAAAGTTGTCGCGCACCACGAAGGCTGCACGCACGTGCCCATCGGTCGGCCAGGACGGCCCGATCACGGCCTTGCGCTCGCCCGCCTGCAACTGCGTCAACGCGACCAGCCGCCACAAACGGCGCACGCTTTGATGAATGGGCGCAAGCAGCGGGCCTTGGACTTCGACGCTGAAATCGAGACGCGGCGCGGCGAAGCGCACCGGCTCGAAGTCGTCCATGAGGTTCATGCCGCCGACGAACGCAATACGCGCATCGATCACCGCCAGCTTGCGGTGCAGCCGCCGCAGATTGTGAGGGTTGGAAAGCCAGCCGCTGACTATCGGGCGGTAGGTCAACACGCTGACGCCTGCCGTTTTCAGTTCATCCAGCCAGCTGACGGACAGTTCGCGCGAACCGACGCCATCGATCAGCAGCTGCACCTGCACGCCGCGGCACGCGGCGCGCATCAGGGCGTCGCGCACCGCGTTGGCGCTGGGGTCGTCGTTGTATATGTAGGTTTCGAGGTGGACTTCAACGCGCGCAGCGTCGATGGCGGCAATCAGTGCGGGAAAGAATTCGGCGCCGTTTTGCAGCAGCCGCAGCTGGTTGCCGGGAACGGTCTCGACACCGCGTAAGAACAAGGTGCGCAGGCGAGCTTTCATCGGCTTTGGCGTGGATGTTGCGACTGAAGCGGCAATCGCACTGGCGCCGGCATCGCGATTGACATCGCCTCGCGATCGCACGCAATCGGCCCGGGGGCGGGCCTCCACCCTGTCACACGGGTCATCCGGTCGGGCTGAGCTTGGCGGTGAGGGCAGCGTGGTCGGAAATGCGGTGCCAGGCGTTGCCGGTATGGACGTGCGCGGCTTCGATGTTGAAGCGGCGCACATAGATGCGGTCGAGCTGGAACATGGGGAGGATGGACGGATAGCTGCGCGCCGCCCTGCCGTGATGGGTCTCGAACACTTCGGCGAGCCCGAGCTCATCCTCGAAATAGCGGCCGACGCGCACCCGCCAGTCGTTGAAATCGCCGGCCAAAATCAGCGGCGCATTGTCCGGCACCATCTTGCGCACGCGCGCGACAATCATCGCCAGCTGGCGCTTGCGCCCGCTCTCGTTCAGCGCCAGGTGCACGTTGATGCAGTGCAGCGGCGTGGCCATGCCGGGCACCTCGATTTCGCAGTGCAGCATGCCGCGGCTTTCGTAGGCATGGGAGGAAATGTCCTCGTTTTCCCAGTTGAGGATCTTGTAGCGCGACAGGATGGCGTTGCCGTGATGGCCGGTGTCGTAGACGCAGTTCTTGCCATAGGCAAAGTCGGTGTAGACGTGGCCGGCGAGGAACTCGGTCTGCGGCCGGCTCGGCCAGTGCTGGAAGCGGCTGGCGCGCAGGCCGTGGACGCCCTGCACTTCCTGCAGGAAGACGATGTCGGTGCCCAGGGTGCCGAGGCGGTCGCGCAGTTCGTGCACGGTCAGCCGCCGGTTGAATTGCGACAGGCCCTTGTGGATGTTGTAGCTGGCGATGTGGAGGGGTTCGCTCATGCAAACATCTCCCTACCCGTCATGCCGGACTCGATCCGGCATCCAGTCGAATCGGATAGCTGGATTCCGGCTTTCCCCCATTCGGGGACAAGCGCCGGAATGACAAAGTGTGTTTTTGAAAATGCGCATCGTTAAATTATAGGCGCGTGGACAACAGGCGGATGGCTTCCGCATTGCTGGGCGAAAAGCAGCGCTCGGCCGCTTCCGCCCACGGCAGCCACAGGTAGCGCAGATGCTCGCGCGGCGCCAGCATGACAGGCAGCGGCGCGGGCAGCTTCAGGCCGAACACGTGTTCGGTATTGTGCGTCACCCCGGGGGCATAGCGGTGGCGCCAGCGTTCGTAGATTTCGTAGCGGGTTGAGCGGTCCCACGGGGTCAGCTCGAATTCGCCGGCGTCGAGCCCGGTTTCCTCGCGCACTTCGCGGATCGCGGTCTGTTCCAGGGTTTCGCCTGCGTCCTGCGAGCCGGTGACCGACTGCCAGTAGCCCGGCGCATCGGCGCGTTCCATCAGCAACACCTGGCCGTCGGCCGTGTAGATGACGACCAGAACCGAAACCGGGATCTTGTGTGCGCTCAAATGATGCGTACGTTGAGCGGGGCGCCCGTCGTCAGGAGGGTGATCAGGCGGTCGATGTTGGGATGCTTGCCGGGGTGCTGGCTGGCGTCCTCGGTGTGTTCGGCGAAGATTGCCAGCCCTTCGGCGGCGGCCTCGGCATTGATCGCGCCGTATTGCTGCGCGAGATGCGCATACACCCGGAACGAGCCAGCGGTGCCGGGCGCGTTGGCGATGGTCGCCACCTCGGCGCCGGAGGCGTCGGTGAGGACCATGTTTTCGCCTGCGAACTCGGGCAGGGTTTTCAGGGTGTCGGCGAATTTCATTTCAAAATCCTTTATCCGCGAAGTGCGCGAAGGAACGCGAAGAGAAACAAAACCAGCCCCTTTCCCGTCATGGCGAACGCAGTGAAGCCATCCAGTATCAGACCCACGGCGCTTCTGGATGGCTTCACTGCGTTCGCAATGACGGTTTCATTGGGGCTTCCTTCGCGATTCTTCGCGTCCTTCGCGGAGAAAAAAGGTTAAGCCGCCTTATCCGCTGCCGGCGCATTGCGCAGACGGATGTGCAGTTCGCGCAGCTGCTTGTCGTCGACCACGTTGGGGGCGTTGGTCATCAGGCAGGAGGCGCGCTGGGTCTTGGGGAAGGCGATGACGTCGCGGATCGATTCGGCGCCGGTCATCAGGGTGACCAGGCGATCCAGCCCGAACGCCAGTCCGCCGTGCGGGGGCGCGCCGTACTGCAGGGCATCGAGCAGGAAGCCGAATTTCTCGCGGCGTTCTTCCTCGCCGATGTTCAATGCGGCGAACACTTTTTCCTGCACGTTCTGCTGGTGGATACGCACCGAGCCGCCGCCGACTTCCCAGCCGTTCAGCACCATGTCGTAGGCCTTGGACAGGCAGCGGCCGGGATCGGTCGCGAGCCATTCCTCGTGGCCATCCTTGGGCGCGGTGAAGGGGTGGTGCAGCGCGTCCCAGCGGTTCTCGTCCTCGTTGACTTCGAACATGGGGAAGTCGACCACCCACAGCGGCGCCCAGGCGCGGCCGTCGACATGGCCCTTCTCGTGGCCGATCTTGAGCCGCAGCGCGCCGAGCGCGTCGTTCACCACCTTGGCGCGGTCGGCGCCGAAGAAGATGAGGTCGCCGTTCGCGGCGCCGGTTCGCTGGATCACTGCGGCGAGCGCGGCCTCGGAGAGGTTCTTGACGATGGGCGACTGCAGGCCGGATTCGTTCAACTGCGTGACGTCGTTGACCTTGATGTAGGCCAGCCCCTTGGCGCCGTAGATTTTGACGAACTCGGTGTAGCCGTCGATCTCGCCGCGGCTCAAGCTGGCGCCGCCAGGGATGCGCAGCGCGGCGACGCGGCCTTTCGGATCGTTGGCCGGACCAGAGAAGACCTTGAACGCGACGTCCTTCATCACGTCGCCGACGTCGACGATTTCAAGCGTCACCCGCATGTCGGGCTTGTCGGAACCATAGCGGTTCATTGCGTCTGCGTAGGTCATGCGCTGGAAGGCAGCGGGCAGGGCTATGTCCTGCGCCTTCTGCATCATGTCGCGGATCATGCCCTCGACCAGGTTCATGATGTCTTCCTCGCCCATGAACGAGGTTTCCAGGTCGACCTGGGTGAATTCGGGCTGGCGGTCGGCGCGCAGGTCCTCGTCGCGGAAGCACTTGGTGATCTGGAAGTAGCGGTCGACGCCGGACACCATCAGCAGCTGCTTGAAGAGCTGCGGCGACTGCGGCAGCGCGTAAAACATGCCGTCGTGCACGCGGCTCGGCACCAGATAATCGCGCGCGCCTTCCGGTGTTGAACGCGTCAGCATCGGTGTTTCCACTTCCATGAAGCCGTGCGTGTCGAGGTAGTCGCGCATCAGCTTGGACACGCGATAGCGCAGCTTGAGGTTCTTCTGCATCGGCTCGCGGCGCAGGTCGAGGTAGCGGTACTGCAGGCGGATGTTCTCGTTGATGTTGTCGTCGTCGATCTGGAACGGCGGCGTCAGCGAGGGGTTCAGCACCTCCAGTTTTTTAGTCAGCATCTCGACCATGCCGGTCGCCATGTTGGGGTTTTCGGTGCCGGCGGGGCGCGGCCGCACCAGGCCTTCGATCTTCAGCACGAATTCGGAACGCACGTCCTCGGCCAGCTTGAACGCCTCCGGGGTGTCGGGGTCGATCACCACCTGCATCATGCCTTCGCGGTCACGCAGGTCGATGAAGATGACGCCGCCGTGGTCGCGCCGGCGATGGGCCCAGCCGCACAGGGTAACGGTGTTGCCGATGTCGGCAGCGGTGACGGCACCGCAGTAATGAGTACGCATGGGTTGTCCTAATTGAATGCCTGGCTATTGAGTGAGGGTGCGCGCTTCGCCCGAAACGACGCCCATCGAGACGATGTTTTTCAACGCGCGGTCGACCGACATGTTCAGTTCGATGACCTCGCTCTTTTTCACATAAAAATAAAAGCCGTTGACCGGGCTCGGCGTGGTGGGGATGAACACCGCCACGTGCTCGTCGGGCAGTATGCGCATCACCTCGTCCGGCACGTTGGTCTGGAACGCCAGCGACCACGCCTGCGGGTGCGGGTAGCGCACCAGCAGCACCTTGCGGAAGGCGTGGCCGTTGCCTGACAACAGGGTGTCGGATACCTGCTTGACGCTGCCGTAGATGGTTTTGACCACCGGGATGCGGATCAGCTGGCGCTCCCAGAAGTCGATGATCTTCTGGCCGAAGAAATTGGCGCCGAAGACGCCGGTGAGCACGATCACCAGCAGCGTCAGGATCACGCCGAGGCCAGGGATGCGCACGCCGATCAAGGCCTCAGGCTGCCATTCGGCCGGCAGCACCGTGAGGCTCTGGTCCAGGGTGCCGATCAGGAGGTCGAGCACCCACAGGGTGATCCCCAGCGGCACCCAGATCAGCAGTCCGGTAATGAAATAGCGTTTCATCGGTAATGAATTGAAAGCGGCGCAGTTCAGTCAAAAACAAAGAAGCGGGCGGCTTGCACCGCCCGCTTCAGGTTGCGTCCAAGCCGTCAGTTGCAGGCCGGACAGGCGCCCGTGCCGCAGGCGGGCGAAGGCGCCTCGGGCTTGGCCTCGGCCGGCTTGGCGCCGCCCTTGAAGTCGGTGGCATACCAGCCGGTGCCCTTCAGCGCGAAGCCGGGCGCCGTCACCTGTTTGGCATATTCGGCCTTGCCGCACGACGGACACACCGTCAGCAGCGCATCGGACACTTTCTGCATTTCGTCCTGGGCATGGCCGCAGGACGCACATTTGTAAGCGTAAATCGGCATGATTCGCTCCGATAAATCAAGAAGTTGCGGAATTATACCCGCCAAATGCCGGGTACAAGCACCCCTGCGGGGTTTCAGGCGAATGTGGCGGCGGCGCGCCGGGATTCAAGGCCCTACCAGGCGAAGCTGAGGCTGGCGTAGACGCGCCGGCTGAAGACGTTGGTGTCGCGGAATTCCTGGTAGTCGCGCCCCAGGTTCTGCCCCACCAGCGCTGCGTCGAGGTCGTAGCCCTGCCACTTCCAGCGCCGCGCCAGACGGACGTCGACACGGGTGAAGGCTTCCGTCTCATCGCCCTCGGTCAGCCACAACTGCGCATCGCTGCCTTGCGCAAACACGCTGGCATCCCAACCGTTGCCCAACTGGTAACGGGCAAGCAGTCCCCAGCTGTTGCGGGGTGCTGATTGCGGGATATCCCGCCCGAAGCTCGGGTCTTGCGAATTCGTGCTCAAAAACACCCGCGCATAGTGCGCGCTCACATCCAGCGCCCGGCTGGGCTGCCAGCGAAGCTGGACCTCGCCGCCCTGGGCGTTGATGCTGTCCAGATTGTCGGCGGTGAACACCTTGGGCTGGAATGAACCTGCGTCATAGGCCGGATTCGGCAAAACCTTGACCATTCCAACAAAGTTTTCAATATGGTCCCGATAGAGCCGGACATCCATTTCAAGCCTTGCCGGACGCCAGTGACCGACATATCCAATCTCACGCGACAGGATGCGCTCGGGCTCAAGCCCCCCGGACGGCACCGTCACCACGTCGAGCGTGGCGCCCGTTGTCTTCGATATGGTGAGATTGCCCTTCTCTTCGAAAAAGGTTGGGGACCGATAAGCGCGCGACACACCCAGCCTGACGACGTGCCCCGGAGCCAGGGTAAAGCTGACCGCGGCACGCGGCGAAATGTCGGTACCCGTGAAGTAGTGATGCTCCAGCATCGCGCCGCCATGCAGCAGCACGCGCTCGTGCGCGCGCCACTCCAGATTGCCGAACACGCGCGCCAGCTCGCCGCGCCAGGTTTTCCCGGTGTTGTAGTAATGCGGACCCGTGACGGTATCCTGGCGCAATTCGCCACCCCATACGCCGCGCAAATCTGGCCGCCACTGCTCGTTCACCTGCAGCTCGATATTGCTGCGCGTCTGCAACAGGTATTGATTCACGTCTGCCATGCCATACGCGGCATTAATGGCGGTCAGGTCGACCTGCGCATCGGCATCGAAGCGATTGCGGGAATAGTAGGCCTGCACCCGCCACTCGCGACGCGCGGATTCCACCTTGCGATAGGCAAACTGCAGATACTGGGCGCGCGAATCCTGCTCGCGCGGCTCCAGCAGGGGCGGCACGTAATTCAGGTCAAGCGCTGCCTGCCCGGCCTGCCAGACGCCCTGCGAGACGCCGAACTGCGCCGTCACCTCGGAATCCGGCGCCAGCTGCATGTCCATGCGGCCGTTGAGGAAGTAGGTCTTGCCGGCCTCAAAGTATTCGCCGTTTTCCCGGGCAGTCTTAAAGTCCACGGTCCGCTCGAAGCGATCGCGCTCCTGGGCCGACGCGGTGAGGCGGTAGCGCATGGCGGCGTCGCCGCCGCCATGCTGCACGGTAAGCCCGCGCATGGTCTGCTCGCCCGTCTGCAGCGACACGCGGCTGCCCTGCGCCTGCGCAGCCGTCTTGGTGATGATGTTGATGACCGCGGCAAAGGCATTGGCGCCATGAATCGCCGCATTGGGGCCGCGCACCACTTCGATCCGCTCGATATCGTCGATCGACAGCGGCAGATCGGACCAGTACACCGCACCGTAGTGCGGGCTGTAGATCGAGCGTCCGTCGACCAGCACCTGCAGCCGACGCGAGTAGGCGTCGCCCATGCCGTGGTAGCCGAGCGCCCAGGTGTTGTCGCGGGTGTAGGCGACCGAAAAACCGGGCACCAGCCGCAACAGGTCGGGAATGTCGCGGAAGCCGGAGGCGCGGATCATGTCGCGGTCGATGACGGTGACGGCGGCGGGCGCCTCGCTCACCGGCTGCGACAGGCGCGACACCGACAGCACCACCGGCATTTCGTCGAGAAAGTCGGCTTCGCTGATGGCGGCCTGCGCCGGATGCGCGCACGACAGGGCGGCTCCCAGCAGAAGCAGCCTTTCCAGCATACGGAATGTCGTTGATTGGTTGCGGCCCACTGTCACTTCACGCCGGTGTTGCGCCCCGGCCTCGCTCCGCATGGATGGTCACTAACTCATACCTTACGGCAATTCTGCCGCAAACTTTAATTCAAGGCCTGCCGGCGTTTATATCGACCCGCGCCCACTGAACGGATACAGGGAAACCCCGTCTTCTGGCAAAACCCCGGACAGGATTGAAGTGCCAGAACCCCTGCCGCATCACCAGCCGAAACTCAGGCTGCCATAGACGCGCTGGCTGAATATGTTGGTATCGCGGAACTCCTGGTAAGCCTCGCCCAGGTTCTGCCCCACCAGGGCGGCTTCCACCTCGTTGCCCTGCCAGGTCCAGCGGCGGGCCAGGCGGGCGTCCCAGCGGGTGAAGGCCTGGGTGACGTCGCCCTCCGAGAGCCAGGTCATGCGTCCGGATCGGTACACGCCGGCGCTGGCGGTCCAGCCCTGCCCCAGGTCGTAGCGCGCCAGCAGGCTGAAGGTGTTGCGCGGAGCAGACCGGGCCAGATCCCTGTCGATGCCCGGGTCCGCCTCGATGAAGGCGCGCGCGTACTGGGCCGACAACCGCAACGCGGTCACGGGCTGCCAGTTCAACTGCAGGTCACCTCCGCGCACGGTGTAGTCGTCATGGTTGGTATACCGTCCGGGCGATCCGCTATTTTTGATGTAGTCGTAGATGGTGTCGTGGAATAGCTTGGCATCGAGCTGCAGTTTGAACGTCGGATACTGGCCCACGTATCCGATTTCACGCGACAGGATGCGCTCGGGCTGCAAGGGGTCGGACGGCGCAATCACTTGCTGAGCTTGCGTTCCACTCGTCGTGTAATAGTTCAGGCTGCCCTTCTGCTCGAAAAAAGTGGGGGCGCGATAGGCCTGCGAGACGTTCAGACGCAGCGTGTGGCCCTCGGCCAGCGTGTAGTTGAGCGCCACGCGCGGCGAAACGTCGGTGCCCGTGAAGTAATGGTGTTCCAACATGGCCCCGCCCTGCAGCAGCAGATCGGGACGCACCCGCCATTCCAGGTTTGCGTAGACGCGCCCCAGCGTGCCGTCCAGCGTGTCGTGCGTATCGAAATACCGCTGGCTTTCCACCGCCTCATGCCGGATTTCGGCCCCGAGGGACATTCGCCAGTCCGGTGTCAGCCGCCGGTTCAGTTGAAATTCGAGATTGAGCCGCGTTTGCAGCTGGTCGATGCCGGCTTCGAGGCGCTGCCCCGTCGCGACATATCGGGGCGGAGAAGGCACTCCGCCGGGGCATACGACCACTTCGGATTCGACAGTATCGAAGCAAAGCTCCGGCTGATTGGGTGATTCCAGGTTGTTTCGACTGAAATACGCCTGCACCATCCACTCATCGTCGGCATTGTGGGCGCGGCGATATTTGAACTGAAGATACTGCGCGGATACGTCCTGTCCGCCAGGTTCTTCCGGGTTGCCTGAATGACCCGCCTGCCAGTCTCCTACCGACACGCCGAACTGCGCGCTGAATTCGTCGGTTGCCGACACCCGGTAATCCGCCCGCCCGTTCACAAAATAGGTCTGGCTCTCCTCATACAATTTCACCGGCACCGAAAAAACCCCTTTCAGCGCATCGGTCTCGAAGCGGTCGCGGGTCTGCGCGGACAGGGTCAGCCGGTAGCGCAGGTCACCCTGGCCGCCGCCGTAGCGGGCGGTCAGGCCGGACATGCCCTGCTCGCCATATTGCGCAGACACGAATGCGCCCGGCGTCTGGCTCGGATCCTTGGAAATGATGTTGATGACGGCCAGGAAGGCGTTGGCGCCGTAGGTGGCGGCGTTGGGGCCGCGCACCACTTCGATGCGCTCGATGTCGTCGATGGACAGCGGCAGCTCACCCCAGTTGACCGCGCCATAAGCCGAACCGTAGATCGAGCGCCCATCGACCAGCACCTGGAATCGCCGTGAAAACGCATCGGCCATGCCGTGATAGCCGATCGCCCAGGTGTTGTCGCGAGTGTAGGCGACCGAAAATCCGGGCACCAGGCGCAGCAGGTCGGGGATATCGCGGAAGCCCGAGGCGCGGATCATGTCCTGGTCGATGACGGTGACGGCGGCAGGCGCTTCGTTGAGCGGTTGCGACAGGCGCGACACCGACAGCACGACCGGCATCTCGTCCAGAAAATCGGCTTCGCTGAGGCCTGCCCACGCCGCGTGCGGGCAGGCCATGGCGGCGCCCAATACCAGCACGCGCGCCAATCCGCCGCAGTTGACGTGTAGTTGCCTGTTCACCGATGTCGGTGCGCTTGGCGCACCGGCCCCTCTCCGCTTTGTTATGAAAGCTTGTGATTTAACGGCTCACGGGCCGTCCATCCTCAGAACGGAATGTCGTCGTCCATGTCGTCGAAGCCACTGCTGGCCGGGCGCTGGGCGGCAGCCTGGGCGTTGGCGCGCGGCTGGCTGCGCTGCGGGGCGGACTGGTCATAGCCGCTGTCGTCCATGTCGGCCATGCCGCCACCGCCGCCCTTGCTGCCCAGCATCTGCATGCGGTCGCCGCGGATTTCGGTGGCGTATTTTTCGACGCCTTCCTTGTCGGTGTACTTGCGGGTGCGGATCGAGCCCTCGACGTAGACCTGGCTGCCCTTTTTCAGATACTGGCCGCAGACTTCGGCGGTGCGGCCGAAGAAGCTGACGCGGTGCCATTCGGTCTGCTCGACCATTTCGCCGGCCTTGTTCTTGAACTTGTCGGTGGTGGCGATGGCGAGGTTGGCGACGGCCTCGCCGCTCGGCAGGTAGCGCATTTCGGGGTCGCGCCCCAGGTTGCCGACCAGAATGACCTTGTTGACGGATGCCATCGTTATTTTCCCCCGAATTGAAATTGATTGGTCTGAGTTTGACCCGTTGCGGATTCTATCAGGCGGTTGCCGTATCCAGCAGGCTGCGCGCGCCGGCTTCGTCCCAGCCCTTGAGGCTGACCTTGAGCATGGCCACGCCCTCTTCGGCCAGCACCACGGCCTCGACCACGCCGGCCACCTCGGCCAGTTGCGCCTTCAGCAGCGCGGCCTGATCCGCAGGCATCACGCCGACGCGAAACATGCGCGTCTTGATCGCGGGGGGCGCCGTCATCGACAGGCTCGCCAGCAGCCACGCCGCCATCAGCACCACGCAGAAAATGAACACCGCGGCAAAACCATGGTGCTGCGCCAGCCAGCCGCCGAACACGCCGCCGAAGAACAGCCCCAGTGCCTGCGCGGTATTGTAGACGCCCATCGCCGTGCCTTTGGCCGACGCTGGGGCGAGCTTGGAAATCAGCGAGGGCAGGCTGGCTTCGAGCAGGTTGAAGGCGACGAAATAGAAGAACAGCGCCCACACGATGCCCCACAAATGGTCGATGCCGAACGCCAAACCCAATTGGGCCAGCAGCATCAGCGCCACGCCACCGATGAACACCGGCTTCATCTGGCCGCGCTTTTCGCCGACGATAATGGCGGGCACCATCAGCACGAAGGAACCGAGCAACACCGGCAGGTACACCGCCCAGTGGTCGTTGGCGGCCAGGCCGCTGTTTTTCAGCGCCACCGGCACCACCACGAACATCGCCATCTGCGCCGCGTGCAGGGCGAAGATGCCGAAGTCGAGCCGCGCGAGCTGGCCGTTTTTCAGCACGTCGATCAGTTTCGCCGGATTGGCCTGGGCGTCGGCGTGGAAGTGGCTGTCGGCGGGATCGGGCACCCACGCCTTCACCACCCAGATGGCGGCCAGCGCGAGAATGCCGGTCAGGGCGAAAATGCCCGGCACGCCGATCACGCGGTTGAGCGCCGGCCCCGCCACCAGCGACACGGCAAAGGCGATGCCGATGGTGGAACCGACCAGCGCCATCGCCTTGGTGCGGTGCTCTTCGCGGGTGAGATCGGCCAGCATGGCGGTGACGGCGGCGGAAATCGCCCCCGCGCCCTGCAGTGCGCGACCGGCAATGGTCCAGGTGATGTCGGTAGCGGTGGCGGCGAGAAAGCTGCCGAGCGCAAACACGATGAGGCCGAAGATAATGACCTTCTTGCGGCCGATGCGGTCGGAGGCCATGCCGAAGGGCAGCATGAGGATGGCCTGGGTCAGGCC
>JBAVWB010000166.1:0-10190 GCA_049697615.1 Thiobacillus sp.
GCGCTGCAACAGCCGCTCGTCGATGCCTTCATAGCGCCCGCACAGCAATACCAGCCCGGGCTTTTCCTTCAGTTCCATCACCCGCTGATGGGTCAGCGGGCGGCCGCGGGGGGAAAAGTGCACCACCCAGGGCGTCAAGTTTTCGCTGACCAACTCCTGCTGGACCGCATCCAGCGTCCGGTCCAGCGGCTCGGCCAGCATCAGCATCCCGGGGCCCCCGCCATACGGCCGGTCGTCCACCGTGCGGTGCGGATCGTCGGTGAAATCACGCGGATTCCACGTTTTGAACCGGTATAGCCCGCGATCCAGCGCCCGCCGGGTGATGCCGTAATCCAGCACGGCATCGAACATCTCGGGGAAGAGCGTGACCGCATCAAAGCGCATCAGTAGTCTTCGCCCCAGTCCACCTCGATCGTTCCGCCCGCCACATCAACCTTGCCGACGAAAGCCGCGACAAACGGAATCAGGTGCTCGCGCTTGCCCTTGATTACCAGCACGTCCTGCGCGCCGGTTTCCAGCAGGCTGTCCACCCGTCCGAGTTCGACGCCTTCGCGATTGACGGCTTTCAGGCCAATCAGGTCGGACCAGTAAAACTCGTTTTCTTCCGGCGGTGGCAGATCGCGCTTCGCCACCGATATTTCCTGTCCGCGCAGGGCATACGCCGCTTCGCGGTCGTCGATGCCAACCAGTTTGGCGACCAGGGTGTTGCTGTGGTCCTGGATGGCTTCGACGGTGTACTGCGTTTGCTGCTCGCCCCGGCCAACGCGCCAGGATTCGAAATCCATCAGCGTGCCCGGATCTTCACTGAAGGTCTGGATCTTGACCCAGCCCTTGACGCCGAACGGGGCGGCGATGCGCCCCATCACGAGCCAGTCGCCAGGCTGACTCACACAGCGGCGGCGGGCTTGTTCTGCTTGACCAGACGGGCGACGGTGTCGGACATCTGCGCGCCGTTGCTCACCCAGTAGCCGATGCGATCCTGATCCAGGCGCACCGCTTCGGCGCCTTCGGGGGCCACCGGATTGTAGAAACCGACGCGCTCGATGAAGCGGCCATCACGGCGGCAGCGCGAATCGGCCACCACCACGTTGTAGAAGGGACGGTTTTTTGCGCCACCGCGCGAAAGACGAATAACGACCATGATTTAACCCACCGGGTAAACGGAGAAAACCGCGAATTATACTCAAAAATGCCCGGTTTGCCAGTAACCCGGATCAGCGCATCCCCGGCATCATGCCTTTCATGCCGCGCATCATCTTCCCGATCCCGCCCTTGCCCATCATTTTCATCATCTTTTGAGCCTGCTCGAACTGTTTCAGCAGCCTGTTGATTTCCTGCACCTGCACCCCCGCGCCGGCGGCGATGCGGCGCTTTCGTGAGGCCTTGATGATTTCGGGCTTGCGGCGTTCGAGCGGGGTCATGCTGTTGATGATGCCTTCCAGCCGGTTGACGGACTTGTCGTCGGCACCTGCCGGCATCGGCATCTGACCGGCGCCCGGCAGCTTGTCCATCAGCGCCGACAGCCCGCCCATTTTCCGCATCTGCTGGATTTGCGACTTGAAGTCCTCAAGGTCGAAGTCCTTGCCCTTCTTGACCTTGTCGGCAAATCTCTTGGCCTCGGTCAGGTCGACCGAGCCTTGCGCCTGTTCGATCAGCGAAAGGACGTCGCCCATGCCGAGGATGCGCTGCGCCATGCGCTCGGGGTGGAAGGCTTCCAGCCCGGTGGGCTTTTCGCCGACACCGATGAACTTGAGCGGCTTGCCGGTGATGTGGCGCACCGACAGCGCCGCGCCGCCGCGCGCGTCGCCGTCGAGCTTGGTCAGCACGATGCCGGTCAGCGGCAGCGCCTCGTTGAAGGCACGGGCGACGTTGATCGCGTCCTGGCCCTGCATGGCGTCGACCACGAACAGGGTTTCAACCGGCTTGACCGCGGCGTGCAACGCGCGGATCTCATTCATCATCGCCTCGTCGATCGCCAGGCGGCCGGCGGTGTCGACGATCAGCACGTCGTAAAACTGCTTGCGCGCATGATCCTGTGCGGCCTGGGCGATTTTCAGCGGATCGCGCTCGTCGCCCGCCTCGAAAAAGCTGACGTCGAGCTGGGTGGCGAGCTGCCGCAACTGGTCGATGGCGGCGGGGCGGTAGACGTCGGCGGAGGTGAGCAGGACTTTTTTCTTGCGGTTTTTCAGCAAGAGCGCGAGCTTGCCGCTGGTCGTGGTCTTGCCCGAACCCTGCAGGCCGGCCATCAGAATGACGGCGGGCGGGGTGGCGGCCAGGTTCAGATCGGCGTTCTCGCCTCCCATCAGCCGGGTGAGTTCTTCGTGGACGATGCCGATCAGCGCCTGCCCGGGCGACAGGCTGGTGAGCACTTCCTGGCCCAGGGCGCGGGTCTTCACCGCTTCGATGAAGTCCTTGACGACCGGCAGGGCGACGTCGGCTTCGAGCAGGGCCAGGCGCACCTGGCGCAGCGTGTCCTGCACGTTGGTTTCGGTGATGCGTGCCTGCCCGCGCAGGGATTTGACGACGCCGGCGAGGCGTCCGCTGAGATTATCTAACATGGCGGTTTTCTAACACGTCTTCCTTGTTGCCGCTGGGGGCGGCATGGATAATGGGTCTGGCTGAATTCAGAATTCCATTTTAACGAATGTCTCCGCTATTGCTGGTTACTTTGTGTGTGAGCGCCCTGTATGGGTGGGTGGCCTGGCGCCTGCAGCGCACGCCACCCGCCGCATCGGTGCGCTGGCTGCTGCCGCTGGCCCTGCTGGCGCACGGTGCGCTGATTTATCAGTCGGTGCTGGGGCAGGGTGACATTCGGCTCGGGTTCGGCAATTCTCTGTCGACGATCCTGTGGCTGACCGCGCTGACCTACTGGCTGTCCAGCCACGGCGCGCCGCTGCTGCGCCTGCAGTCCTGGGTGAGCGGTCTGGCGGCGCTGTCCGTGCTGGTCATGGCATTTTTCACCGCCACCCATGCCATTCCCAACTCGCAGGCGCTGGCACTGCGCGCGCACCTGGTGGTGTCATTTCTCGCCTACGGCCTGCTGGCCGTGGCGGCCCTGCACGCGGTGCTGATGACCATGCTGGAAAAGCAGCTGCATCGCGGTGCGCAACTGCAGGACGGCGCGCCGCCCCTGCTGACCCTTGAAGCCATGTTGTTCCAGACCATTGGTCTCGGCTTTGCTCTGCTGACCCTGGCCGTGTTCAGCGGGGTGTTCTTTTCCGAGGAACTCTTCGGCACGCCGCTGCAGTTTTCCCACAAGATCGTGCTGGCCATCCTGTCCTGGCTGGTATTCGGCGGCCTGCTGGTGGGGCGGCATTTCCGCGGCTGGCGCGGTCGCATGGCGCTTTACTGGACGATCACCGGCTTCACGCTGCTGCTGCTGGCCTATCTGGGTACCCAGTTTGTGCTGGAAGTGCTGCTTGGGCGCTGACGTGTCCGCCTGCCGGCACGATTGAGCCGCCCTTTTCAGGAATAGCCTTTGGAAAACCTGTCGATCAATACCCTGTTCGGCCTGCTTGCAGGCCTGCTGTTTCTGTCGGCCTTCTTTTCGGCGTCCGAAACCGCCATGATGGCAATCAACCGTTACCGGTTGCGCCACGCCGCCGAGACCGGCCACCGCGGTGCGATCCTGGCCCTGTCGCTGCTGAACCAGACCGACAAGCTGCTGGGCGTAATTCTGCTCGGCAATAATCTGGTCAATATTGCCGCGGCGACGCTGGCGACGATCATTTCCATTCGCCTGTTCGGGGACTCGGATCTCGCGCTGTCGCTGGCGACCCTGCTGCTGACCTTTCTGATTCTGGTGTTCAGCGAGGTTACGCCCAAGGTGCTCGGCGCGTCCTACCCTGAGCGCGTGGCCTACCCGGCCGCGTATGTGCTGACGCCGATGCTCAAACTGGCGTATCCAGTGGTCTGGTTCGTCAACCTGTTCGTGCAGGGCATCCTGTGGCTGCTGCGGATCAAGCCGCCCGAGCCCGGGCACGGCAGTCGCCTCGGACTGGAGGAGCTGCGGACCATCGTGCTGGAATCGTCCGGCGTGTTTCCCCGCGAACACCACAAGATTCTGGTGAATTTGCTGGAACTCGAAGACATTAGCGTCGACGATGTGATGACGCCGCGCAACCAGATCGAGGCGATCGATATCGAGGACGACCCCGAGCGGCTGCGCCAGCAGATTGCCACCAGCCACCATACCCGGCTGGTGGTGCATGCGGGCTCGTCCGATAACCTGCTCGGCATTCTGCATGTGCGCCGGGTATTGCACGCGCTGGCCGGCGAGGAACTCGATCCGGAAACGCTGAGGGAAAACCTGGAGGAACCCTATTTCGTTCCGGCAGGCACGCCGCTGTTCACCCAGTTGCGCAATTTCCAGAGCAGCCGGCGGCGGCTGGCACTGGTGGTCGACGAATACGGCGAGCTGCAGGGTCTGGTGACGCTGGAAGACCTGCTGGAGGAAATGGTCGGCGAATTCACCACCCAGGCACCTTCGGACACGGGCTACCTGCGTCGCGAGGAAGATGGCAGCTGGCTGGCCGAAGGCAGCGTGCTGCTGCGCCACCTGAACCGCAAGCTGGGACTGTCGCTGCCGCTGGATGGCCCGAAGACGCTGAATGGCCTGCTGCTGGAACAGTTCGAGGACATTCCCGAGGCCGGGGTAAGCCTCAAGCTGGGCGATGTGCCGGTGGAAATCGTGCAGACGCAGGATCGCGCGGTCAAAATGGCGCGCATCTACCTCCCCGCATCGGATGACGCCGCATCCGCCCCCCCCTCAATTTGAGCGGAAAATCGCCGTTAAGGCCTTTGATCGTCTATCTGCGGTGTGCCGCGCGGATGATAATTTGAAGCTGGACTTGTCTGGAACCGAGCTATGGCTGCTGTGACAAACACCAACAATTTAACCGGACTGGCGCGTGCCATGGTCAACCATGGCTGGCTGTCCGAGGACGACGCCGAAGGCGTGTGGAAACGCGCCAGCCAGTCGGGCGAATCGTTTGTTACCGAACTCATCAAGGGAAAGCGCTTCAAGGCGGATCAGGTCGCTGAATTTGCCGCGGTCTCGTTCGGCTTTCCCTTCCTGGACCTGAATGCCATGGATGCCGAGAGCCTGCCGCAGGGGCTGCTCGATCCCAAGCTGGTGCAGAAAAGACGCGTAGTTGCCTTGTTTCAGCGTGGCAACAAGCTGTATGTGGCGACCTCGGACCCCACCCACCTGCAGGCGCTGGACGAGGTGAAGTTTCAGACCGGCCAGGCGGTGGAACCGGTCGTGGTGGAAGACGACAAGCTCGGCAAGCTGATCCAGAAAGCGGGCGAGGCAGACGACAACACGATGGCGGTGTTGAATGCGGAAGACCTCAACCTGGATTTTGCGGACGAGGAAAGCGCCGCCGCCGCGCAGCAGGATGTGGGCGGCATCGAAATCGACGATGCGCCGGTGGTGCGCTACCTGCAGAAGATCATGCTCGACGCCATCAATCAGGGCGCATCCGACATCCATTTCGAGCCCTACGAAAAGTTTTACCGCATCCGCTATCGGCGCGACGGCGTTTTGTCCGAAGTGGCGCAGCCGCCGATGGCGATCAAGGACAAGGTCGCCTCGCGCATCAAGGTGCTGTCGCGGCTGGATATTTCGGAAAAGCGCGTGCCGCAGGACGGCCGCATGAAAATGGTGCTGTCGAAAAACCGCGCCATCGATTTCCGGGTCAGCACGCTGCCCACGCTGTATGGCGAAAAGATCGTCATGCGTATTCTCGATCCCACCAGCGCGCAACTGGGGATCGAGGCGCTGGGTTACGAGCCGTGGCAGAAAGATCTGCTGATGAACGCTGTGCACCGGCCCTACGGCATGGTGCTGGTGACCGGCCCGACCGGTTCCGGCAAGACGGTGTCGCTCTACACCTGCCTGAACATCCTCAACAAGCCCGACGTCAATATCTCGACCGCGGAAGATCCTGCGGAAATCCAGTTGCCCGGCGTCAACCAGGTCAACGTCAACGACAAGGCAGGACTGACGTTTTCGGCCGCGCTGAAATCCTTCCTGCGGCAGGATCCCGACGTCATCATGGTCGGCGAGATCCGCGACCTGGAAACCGCCGACATCGCCATCAAGGCCGCGCAAACCGGCCACATGGTGATGTCCACCCTGCATACCAACGATGCGCCCGGCACCCTGACCCGCTTGTTGAACATGGGGGTGGCGCCGTTCAACGTCGCCTCGTCGGTGATTCTGATTACGGCGCAGCGGCTGGCACGGCGGCTGTGTTCGTGCAAACAGCACGTCGATCTTCCGCAGGAAGCCCTGCTGGCTGCGGGCTTTACCGAAGATCAACTTGATGGCAACTGGAAGCCCTATAAACCCGTGGGGTGCGATATCTGCGGCGGCACGGGCTACAAGGGGCGATTGGGCATCTATCAGGTGATGCCGATTACCGACGCCATGACCCGCATTATCCTGAAGGGCGGAAACGAATCCGATATTTCCGACCAGGCGCGGCGCGAAGGGGTTCTCGACCTGCGGCAGGCGGGATTGTTGAAGGTCAAATCAGGTCTGACTTCACTTGAGGAAGTCGAGGCCGTCACCAACATGTAAGGATCGTTTAGATGGCTACAGCGGCAAAAGCAGTCAAGGACGCCACCTTCCTTTGGGAAGGCATGGACAAGCGCGGCAAAAAGGTCAAAGGCCAGTTGCAGGCCGCCGGCGAGGCCATGGTCAATTCCCAGCTGCGCAAGCAGGGGATCACCGTCACCAAGGTCAAGAAGCAAAGCACGCTGTTCAGCGGCGGCAAGCGCGTTTCCGAGAAGGATGTCACCCTGTTTACGCGGCAACTGGCAACCATGATGAAGGCCGGGGTGCCGCTGCTGCAATCGTTCGAAATCGTGGCGCGCGGGCATTCCAATCCGTCGATGCAGCGCCTGCTGCTGGAAATCAAGGCGGATATCGAGAAGGGCAGCAGCCTTACCCAGGCCTTTGGCCGCCATCCGCTGTATTTTGACGCCCTGTTCTGCAACCTGGTGGGCGCGGGCGAAGCGGCCGGCATTCTGGAAGGCGTGCTCGACCGCCTGGCGATCTACAAGGAAAAGATTCTCGCCATCAAGAGCAAGATCAAGTCGGCGCTGTTTTACCCCGTCTCCATCATCGTGGTGGCGTTCGTCATCACCGCGGTCATCATGATTTTCGTGATCCCGGCGTTCAAGGAATTGTTCAGCAGCTTCGGCGCAGACTTGCCGGCCCCCACCCTGGTGGTGATGGCGATATCGGACTTCTTCGTTCAATGGTGGTGGGCGATTTTCGGTGCCGTCGGCGGGGGCATCTACGCCTTTTTACAAGCCTGGAAGCGCTCGCGCAAGGTGCAGATGTTCATGGATCGTCTCGTGCTCAAACTGCCGATTTTTGGCGCAGTGATCGAAAAAGCCACCATCGCGCGCTGGACGCGCACCCTGGCCACCATGTTTGCCGCCGGCGTGCCGCTGGTCGAAGCGCTGGAATCGGTGGGCGGGGCATCGGGCAACCAGGTGTTCGTCGAGGCCACCCAAAAGATCCGTGGCGAAGTGTCGACCGGCACGTCGCTCACGGCGGCGATGCAGAACTCCGGACGTTTCCCCAACATGGTGCTGCAGATGGCCGCCATTGGCGAAGAGTCGGGCTCGCTCGATTCCATGCTGAACAAGGTGGCCGACTTCTACGAGGCCGAAGTGGATGACGCCGTGGAGGCGCTGTCCAGCCTGATGGAGCCGATCATCATGGTGGTGCTGGGCACGCTCATCGGCGGCATGGTGATCGCCATGTACCTGCCGATCTTCAAGATGGGCTCGGTCGTCTGATGGAACTGCTGCTCGCGGAACCAGCCCTTTTCACCGGGCTGGTTTTTTTATTCAGCCTGCTGATCGGCAGCTTTCTCAACGTCGTCATCCACCGCCTGCCCAAAATGATGGAGGCGGAATGGCATTCGCAATGCGCCGAACTGCGCGGCGAAACCGTGCCCGAACCTCCGCGCTACAACCTGTGGCTGCCGCGTTCGGCCTGCCCGCAGTGTGGGCATCAGATCACCGCGCTGGAGAACATTCCGCTGTTGTCGTGGCTGGGGCTGCGTGGGCGCTGCTCTGCGTGCAGCACGCCGATCAGCGCACGCTATCCGCTGGTGGAACTGCTCACCGCGCTGTTGTCGGCGGCGGCGGCCTGGAAGTGGGGCGTGAGCATCCAGACCCTGGGCGCGCTGTTCCTGGTGTGGACGCTGATCGCGCTGGCGTTCATCGACCTCGACACCACCCTGCTTCCCGACAGCCTCACCCTGCCGCTTCTGTGGCTGGGACTGCTGTTCAACCTGGGCGGACAATTCGCCAGCCTGCCGGACGCGGTCATCGGCGCCATCGCCGGCTACGGTGTACTGTGGTCGGTGTACTGGCTGTTCAAGCTCGCGACCGGCAAGGAAGGCATGGGCTACGGCGACTTCAAGCTGCTGGCGGCCATCGGCGCCTGGCTCGGCTGGCAGATGCTGCCCGTCACCCTGCTGCTGTCTTCCGTGGTCGGCGCGGCGATCGGCATCGCGATGATCGTGCTGGTGAAGCATGACCGGCGCGTGCCAATTCCCTTCGGCCCCTATCTGGCCGGCGGCGGGCTGGTGGCGCTGTTCTTCGGCGCCGACCTGACGCAGGCCTATCTCGCGCAATTCTGATGTTCACGGTCGGCCTCACCGGCGGTATCGGATCGGGCAAGTCGACCGTCGCTGACTGCTTTGCCGCGCATGGCGTGCCGGTGATCGATACGGATGCCATCGCACGCGACCTGACCGCGCCCGGCGGGGCCGCGCTTGATGCGATCCGCGCGGTATGGGGTGAAACGGTGATGCGGGCTGACGGAACGCTGGACCGCACTGCCTTGCGCCGCAGGGTATTTGCCGACACCGCGGCCCGGCACCAGCTTGAAGCCATCCTGCACCCGCGCATCCGTCAGGCGGTCGACCAGGCGCTCGCCACCCTGGCGGCGCCCTATGCGCTCATCGTCATTCCCCTGCTGGTGGAAACCGGCGGCTACCGGGATATGCTGAACCGCGTGCTGGTGGTCGATTGCCCAGAGCTGCTGCAGGTCGCGCGGGTCATGGCGCGCAGCGGGCTTGCGCAGGATGAGGTGAAAGCCATTCTCGCCGTGCAGGCCGGGCGTGCCGAACGCCTGGCGGTGGCGGACGATGTGATCGTCAACACGGCCACGCCGGCGGCCTTGCGCGCCGACGTGGCGCGGTTGCATCAGCACTATCTGGCGCTCGCTGCGGCGCCGTCGCCTTGATTTTCAGCATGAATAGGCGACAATCAGTGCATTCTGATAAACGCGTCGCGGCGTGATCCACTACGAATATCCTCTGAGCGAACGCATCCGCACCCTGCTGCGGCTGGAAGATCTGTTCGAACGATTCGATGCCTTTGCCGCATCGCCCGACCCGCACGCGCATCATGCAGCCTTGCTGACGCTGTTCGAGTTGGCTGAAGTAGCCGCGCGCGCCGACCTCAAATCCGATCTGTTGCAGGAACTGGACCGGCAAAAAGCCGTACTGGTCGCATTGCGCGGCAATCCGCATGTTCAGAGCACCACGCTGGAGCAGGTGCTGGCGGCGATCGAGGCGGCCCACCATGGCATTTATCAACTGCCAGGCAAGGTGGGGCAACACCTGCGCGAAGACGAATGGCTGATGGCCATCAAGCAGCGTGCGGCCATTCCGGGTGGCATGTGCGAGTTCGACCTGCCTGCCTACCATTACTGGCTGCACAAGCCTGCAGATGAGCGTGAAACCCAGTTGAAACGCTGGCTGGCGCCATTTGCGTCCATTCGCGCTGCGGTCGATATCGTGCTTGGCCTGTTGCGCGACAGCGGTCGTCCCGAGTTGCAGCACGCGAGCAATGGCAACTACCAGCGCATGCTCGAATCGCGCAACCCCCAGTTGATCCGGGTAAGCCTGGCCGATGAATTGCCGTGCGTGCCGGAGATATCGGCCAACAAATACATGCTCAACATCCGATTCGTGCAGGCGGGCCCTTTGGCAATACGCAATTGCACCGCCCAGGCGCTCGATTTCGAACTGACCTTTTGCACCCTGTGAAGCCCGTCTCCAAGCCCCCCGTCGTGAGCTGTCCGATATGCGGAGCGGCCGTGGCCTGGACCGCGGAGAATCGCTGGCGGCCTTTTTGCAGCGAACGCTGCAAGC
>JBAVWB010000167.1:0-7085 GCA_049697615.1 Thiobacillus sp.
GGGGAGAACAACATGAGCTGGTTCCAGAAAATACTGCCGCCCAAAATCAAGCGCCGGGTGGAAGTGCGCAAGTCAATGCCGGAAGGGCTGTGGTCGAAGTGCCCGGCCTGCAACGAGGTGCTTTACCGCGCCGACCTCGAAAGCAATCTGGAGGTGTGCCCCAAGTGCGGTCACCACCATCGCATCGGCGCCCGCGCGCGGCTGGCCATGCTGCTGGATGCCGAGGGGCAGCACGAGATCGGCGCCGAGGTGACGCCGCACGACCCGTTGAAGTTCAAGGACAGCAAGAAATATCCCGACCGCCTGAAGGAAGCCCAGGCCGGCACCTCGGAAACCGACGCGCTGGTGGTGCTGGGCGGCAGCGTCAAGGCGGTGCCGGTGGTTGCGGCCGCGTTCGAGTTCAAGTTCATGGGCGGCTCGATGGGTTCGGTGGTCGGCGAGCGCTTCGTCCAGGGCGTGGAAGCGGCAATCGAGTCGAACTCGGCCTTCGTCTGCTTCTCCGCCAGCGGCGGCGCGCGCATGCAGGAAGGCCTGTTTTCCCTGATGCAGATGGCAAAGACCTCGGCCGCGCTGACGCAGCTGTCGCGCAACCGTCTGCCCTTCATCTCGGTGCTGACCGACCCCACCATGGGCGGCGTGTCCGCGAGCTTCGCCATGCTGGGCGACCTGATCATCGCCGAGCCGAATGCGCTGATCGGCTTCGCCGGCCCGCGCGTGATCGAGCAGACCGTGCGCGAGACGCTGCCGGAAGGCTTCCAGCGCGCCGAGTTCCTGGTCGACAAGGGCGCCATCGACCGCATCATCGATCGTCGCCAGATGCGCAACGAACTCGCCACCACGCTGGCGATGATGATGGGGCGGCCTGCGCTGGCGGCCTAGGGTGTGCGCGTAAATCCGGGCCTTTCGCTGGCCGACTGGCTGGCGCGGCTGGAGCAGTTGCATCCCAGCACCATCGAGCTGGGCCTGGACCGGGTGCGCAGGGTCAAGGAGGCACTCGGGATTGCCCCGACCTTTCCGCTGATCGTCGTCGGCGGCACCAACGGCAAGGGTTCCACCTGCGCCTTTCTGGAAGCCATCCTCGGCGCCGCAGGCTACAAAACCGGCCTCTACACCTCGCCGCATCTGCTGCGCTACAACGAGCGGGTGCGGATTGCCGGCGCGGAGGCGCGCGACGCCGACCTGGTCGCGGCGTTTGAAAAAATCGATGCCGCGCGCGGCGACACCTCGCTGACCTATTTCGAATTCGGCACGCTGGGCGCGATGCTGCAGTTCATCGAGGCCGGCGTCGATGTGGCCGTCCTCGAGGTCGGCCTCGGCGGGCGGCTCGATGCGGTGAACGTGTTCGACGCCGATGCCGCCATCGTCACCAGCGTCGATCTCGACCACATGGATTATCTGGGCGACACCCGCGAACTGATCGGTTTCGAGAAGGCGGGCATTTACCGCGCAGGCCGACCGTCCATCTGCGCCGATCCCGCGCCGCCCGCCAGCCTGCTTGCGCATGCCCGGCACATCGGCGCCGACCTGCGCTGCGTGGGCCGGGATTTTTCCGTGCAACGGGAAGGCGATCGCTGGCTCTTCCGCGGCCGCGAGACATGCTGGCCCGCCTTGCCGCTGCCCGCCATGGCGGGTGCCTACCAGTTGCGCAACGCCGCCGGCGCGCTGGCGGCACTGGAAGCCGTGCGTGACCGCTTGCCGGTGAGCGAGGCGGCGATCCGCCAGGGGCTCGCCGCGGCACGCGTGCCGGGGCGGTTCCAGCGCATCGCAAGCGCGCCGGAAGTCATCCTGGACGTGGCGCACAATCCGGAAGCGGCGCGGGCGCTGGCCGCCACCCTGCATGAGCAGCCGGCGGCCGGACGCACGCTGGCGGTGGTGGGCATGCTGGCGGACAAGGATGCGGCGGGCGTGTTCGCCGCCCTGTCCGGCGAGATCGATGCGTGGTGGACGTGCACTCCCGAGTCGTCGCGCGCGCAGGATGCCACAGCGCTGGCCGCCATTTTGCGGAGGCAGGTGAACGGTGCGGCGATCAGCGTGCAGCCGGATGTGAATACGGCGCTCGCAGAGGCGCGAGGCGAGGCCCGCGAAGGTGATAGAATTCTTGTCTTCGGTTCGTTCTATACCGTTGCCGCCGTGCTCGACCATGCCGCCACCCAGCAGTGAAAATGACCTCAAACGCCACGCCCGCCGCCGCCTGATCGGCGCGGTTGCGCTGAGCCTGCTGGCGGTGATCGTGCTGCCACTGCTGCTGGAGGACGAGCCGCCCCCAGCCAGCCCGCTGGCCGTGCGCATGGCGGCAGCGCCCGAAACGCTTCCCGAACAGCCGGAGCAGGCCGCTACGCCCGATGCGGCGGACGCGACCCCCTTGCCCGAGCCTGAGGCCGATTCCAGTTCCGGGCCCATCGCTGAGCCCGAACCCAAGGCGGATTCCAAGGTCGAACCGGCCAAGGCAGAAGCCTCCAAACCGGCCCCCAAGCCGCAGCCTTCAACGCCCGTTGCAGCGCCCCCCGCCCCGCCCAAACCCGTGGCAGCCAGCGAAGCATTCGTGGTGCAACTGGCCGCCCTGTCCGATCCCGCCAAGGCCGATGTGCTCAAGGGGCGCGCGGTCCTGGCCGGATTGCCGGCCTACACCGACAAGCTGGGCGACTTGACACGCGTGCGTGTGGGGCCTTTTTCCTCGCGCGAAGCTGCGGAAACCGCCGTGAAAAAACTTGCCGATAGCGGCTTGCCGACCGGCCGGGTAGTCGCAAAATAAGCATGCTCGACCTCATCGTCCTGCTGGTGCTGGTTCTCACCGTGGTGCGCGGCCTGATGCGCGGCATGATCGACACGCTGTTTTCGCTGGCCGCCTGGATGCTGGCGTTCGTGTTGGGGAAATGGGGTGCGCTGATGGTGGCACCGCTGCTGCCCATCGGCATTGAAACCCCAGCGATCCGCTATTTCGCAGGCTTTTCGATTGTTTTTCTGGTGGTGCTGATTGGTGTGCTGCTGGCAGGGCATGCGCTGGCGTCGCTGGTCAAGTCAGTCGGACTGGGCGGCGCCGACAAGATGCTGGGCGGAGTGCTGGGACTGGCCAAGGGCTTGGTGATCCTGGTCGGTCTGACGCTAGCCGCCGGGCTGACCTCGCTGCCGCGCACCGAGTTCTGGAAGCAGGCCGCGCTGTCGGGCAGCCTGCAGGCCATGGCGTTGCGGGCCTTGCCGCTGCTGCCTGCCGACGTGGCGAAACATGTTCGCTTTGAATAATTTTTTGAATGGGTGCACAGCATGTGCGGTGTAATCGGAGTCGTTTCCAATTCTGCGGCCAACCAGCTTTTGTATGACGGGCTGATGGTGTTGCAGCATCGCGGCCAGGACGCTGCCGGCATCGTGACGGCGGAGGAAAGCCGCTTCCACATGCACAAGGGGCAGGGGCTGGCGCGCGACGTGTTCCGCACCCGCGACATGCGCAATCTGCTCGGCGACATGGGCGTGGCGCATGTGCGTTACCCCACTGCGGGCAGCGCCTCCTCGGCGGCCGAGTCGCAACCGTTCTACGTGAACTCGCCGTACGGCATCGTGCTGGGGCACAACGGCAACCTCACCAACACCCACGAGCTGAAGGAATCGCTGTTCCGTGCCGACCTGCGCCACGTCAACACCAATTCGGATTCCGAAGTGCTGCTGAACGTGCTGGCGCACGAACTGCAGGTGCGCGCCTCGGGGCGGCAGCTGAATCTGGACACGATCTTCGGCGCCGTCGCCGGCGTGCATGCGCGCTGCAAGGGCGCTTATGCGGTGACCGCCTTCATCGCCGGCTATGGCCTGCTGGCTTTCCGCGATCCGCACGGCATCCGTCCGCTGGTGATCGGCGTCAACGACCAGGTCGTGCCGCACGAGTACATCATCGCGTCGGAAAGCGTAGCGATCGATACGCTGGGCTTCCGCCTGCTGCGCGACGTGGCGCCGGGCGAAGCGGTGTTCATCGACTATCAGCGCAAGCTGCACAGCCGTCAGTGCAGCGACAAGTCCGCGCTCAATCCCTGCATTTTCGAATACGTGTATCTCGCGCGTCCCGATTCGGTGATGGACGGCGTTTCGGTCTACAGCACGCGGCTGGCCATGGGCGTGTCGCTTGCCGAAAAGATCAAGCGCGAGTTTTCGCACCTGAAGATCGACGTGGTGATCCCGATTCCCGACACCAGCCGCCCCTCCGCGCTGCAGCTGGCGAATCATCTCAACGTGCCGTACCGTGAAGGCTTCATCAAGAACCGGTATATCGGCCGCACCTTCATCATGCCGGGGCAAGCGCTGCGCAAGAAATCGGTACGGCAGAAGCTCAACGCCATCGCCGAGGAATTCAAGGGCCGCAACGTGCTGCTGGTCGACGACTCCATCGTGCGCGGCACCACCAGCCGCGAGATCGTGCAGATGGCGCGCGACGCCGGCGCCGCGCAGGTGTATTTCGCCTCGGCTTCGCCGCCGGTGCGTTATTCCAACGTGTACGGCATCGACATGCCGACGCGCAACGAACTGATCGCCAACGGACGCACCGACGAGGACATCGCGATCGAAATCGGCTGCGACGCGATGATCTATCAGGATCTCGACGCCATGGTGGAGGTGGTCCGCGCCGGCAACCCGGCGATTCTCGACTTCGATACCTCGTGCTTCGACGGCCGCTACATCACCGGCGACGTCACCCCGGAGTACCTGAATTACGTCGAAGCGGTGCGCAACGGCGAAACGCCGCCGCCGTCGGCACTGTCCACCCAGCAACTCGACCTCAATCTGGCGACCGGGAGCTGACCCCATGGACGACGACTACGACCTTGAAACCCTGGCGGTGCGTGCCGGCACGGTGCGCAGCCAGTTCAACGAACACTCGGAGGCCTTGTTCCTCACTTCCAGCTTCGTGTTCCGCAGCGCTGCTGAGGCGGCGGCGCGCTTCAAGGGCGAAGAACCCGGCCCGATCTACGCCCGTTTCACCAATCCCACCGTCAGCATGATGGAAACGCGGCTGGCGGCGCTCGAAGGCGCCGAGCGCTGCGTGGCGTTTGCGTCCGGCATGGCCTCGATCCTGGCGACCGTGATGGGGCTGATGAAAGCGGGCGAACATGTGGTCGCCTCGCGCTCCATTTTCGGCTCCACGGTGCAGTTGTTTTCCAACATCCTCGGCCGCTTCGGCATCGAGACGACCTACGTATCACCGACCGACCCGGCGGAGTGGCGCGCCGCGGTGAAGCCGAACACGAAGCTCTTCTTCGTCGAGTCGCCGTCGAATCCGCTGACCGAAGTGAGCGACATTCGCGCGCTCGCCGACATCGCGCACGAAGCCGGCGCATGGCTCGCGGTCGACAACTGCTTCTGCTCGCCGGCGCTGCAAAAGCCGCTCGAACTCGGCGCCGACATCGTCATCCATTCCGCGACCAAGTATCTCGACGGCCAGGGCAGGGTACTGGGCGGCGCGGTGCTCGGCAGCCACGCGCTGATGGAAGGCGTCTACACCTTTCTGCGCACCGCCGGGCCGACGCTGTCGGCCTTCAACGCCTGGGTGATCCTGAAAGGCATGGAGACGCTCGCGCTGCGCATGGAGGCGCACTCGAAAAATGCGCTGGCGCTGGCGCAGTGGCTGGAAACGCAGCCGCAGGTTTCGCGCGTGCTCTACCCCGGCCTGCCGTCGCACCCGCAGCATCAACTGGCGATGGCGCAGCAGAAAACCGGCGGCGGCATCGTCGCGTTCGAGTTGAAAGGCGGCAAGGATGCCGCGTGGAAGCTGATCGACGCGACGAAAATGCTGTCGATCACCGCCAACCTCGGCGACACCAAGACCACCATCACCCACCCGGCCACCACCACGCACAGCCGCATGACGCCGGAACAGCGCGCGGCGGCCGGCATTGGCGACGGTCTGGTGCGCATCGCAGTGGGGCTGGAATCGCTGGCCGACATCCAGGCCGATCTGGAACGGGGACTGGCAGGATGAGAATCTGGCTGATGTTGTGGCTGTTGGGCATGGGTGCTGCCCAGGCGGCCGACATGATTGCCCTTCGATATGTCGATCAGGATCCGGGTGATCCGCCCTATCTGACGCGCATCCTGGTGACGCCGGATTTCATGCGCATGGACGACGGCCAGGATGGCGGTGACTTCTTCCTGCTGGACCGCCGCCAGAAAAAGGTTGTCAACGTGATGCACGGCAACCAGTTGGCGATGGTGTTCAGCGCCGGAAAACTGCCGCCCAAGCCGGCTGGCTGGAAACCCCGGCTCGACGTGAAACCGGCTGCGAGCGGCACCCAGCGTTTCAGCCTCACGGTGAGGGGCGTGGTGTGCAGTGAAGGCGTGGCCGCCCGTGCTGCTGCGCCGGATGCGGCGCGTGCGATGGCCGAGCTGAAATCCGTGCTGGCCGCGATGCAATACCGCGTGTGGAAGGATTCGCCGAGTGAACTCCGGCACGACTGCGACCTGGCAAATCAGGTCTGGGAGTCGGGCGCCACGCTCAAGCTGGGCCTGCCGCTGGAAGAGCGCGAATTTTCCGGGCGGACGCGGCAGTTCGAAAGCGAATCGAAGCAGCCGCTGCAGCCCGAGCTTTTCCTCGTGCCGGATGGCATGCGGGTGGTCGACGCGCCGTCATAAATCCTCCACCCTGAGCGCGCAGCCTGCCGCGCCGCACACCACATAGCCCCAGCGGGCATACCAGTCCGGCAGCACCCAGCGCTCGCAGTCGCGGCCGTCGACTTCATGGACATGCTTCTCCGGCCGATGGGTATGGCCATGAATCAGGCGGCCGACCTGGTGTCCGTGCAGCACGCGTTTCACTTCATCCGTATTCACATCCATGATCGCGGCGGCCTTGCCGGCCTTGGCCGATTCGCTGCCTGCACGCGCCTGGCGCGCCAGGCGGCGGCGCCAGGAAGAAGGCAGCCACCGCAGCAGCGCCAGCATCAGCGGATGGCGCACGCGCCGCCTGAAGGCCTGGTAGGCGAGGTCGTCGGTGCACAGGGTGTCGCCGTGCATCAACAGCGTCGGCGTTCCATAGAGGTCGATGCGCGCGGGGTCGGCCAGCAGCGTCATGCCGGAGCGCGCGGCGTAGCGTGCGGCCAGCATGAAAT
>JBAVWB010000168.1:0-8693 GCA_049697615.1 Thiobacillus sp.
ACGCTGATTAATTCGAAATGGCCGTCATTGCGAGCGCAGCGCGGCAATCCAGCGCATTGATCAAGCAGGCATTTCTGGATTGCCACGTCGCTGCGCTCCTCGCAATGACGAATTAATCAGCGTTAACTTAGCGTGTCAGCCGGTCCGGACTGAAGCCAAGCCTCAGCCCAGCGTGGTATCCAGCACCATCATCACGGCAAACCCGGCCATCAGGCCAAGGGTCGCCGGCGTCTGGTGGCCGTTGCGATGGGTTTCCGGTATCACTTCATGGCTCACTACGAAGATCATCGCGCCGGCCGCAAGCCCGAGACCAATGGGATAGGCCAGGACCAGCCCGCTTGCCAGGCCGATGCCGAGCAGGGCGCCGACCGGCTCCATCAGGCCGCTCAGGACCGCTATCCAAACCGCACGCATTGGACTCAAGCCGGCGGCCTTCAGCGCCATCGCGACCGCCAGCCCCTCGGGAATGTCCTGAATGGCAATCGCGGTGGTGAGCGGCAGGCCGACACTCAGGTCGCCCTGCGAAAACGACACGCCGATCGCCATGCCCTCGGGCAGGTTGTGCAGCGCGATGGCGAACACGAACAGCCACACCCGGCTCACCCGTCCGCTGCCCGCGCCGTGGGGTCCGAGGTGTTCGTGCTCGTGCGGCGTGAACTGGTCGAGTCCCAGCATCAACAGCACGCCGAGCCCGAGGCCGACCACCACGGTGAGCGCGCCGAGGGTCGTGCTGCCGGCGAGGGATTCTCCGGCGGCGAGGCCGGGCAGGATGAGCGAGAAGGAACTGGCGGCCAGCATCATGCCCGCAGCCAGCCCCAGCATGGTGTCCTCGGTGCGATTGGAAAGGCCGCGCAGAAACAGCGCGGGCAGTGCACCCAGCGCGGTGGCGGCAAATCCCGCCAGGCCACCGAGCAGCCCCAGACGCAGCGCCGCATCGGCTTCGCCCATGGCCACGCGCCAGAGGCTGGCCAGCAACAGCCACACGACCACCGCAATTGCCAGCGCCAGCCCGGCGCTGGTGTAGGGGTGGGCGTGCGCCTGGGCCAGCCAGGTGGCGCGCCAGTTGAGGGGCTGTTCGGATTGCGCGAGTTCCATAGGGGACTGTTTTCCGGTCAGCCGATGCCGAGCGGAACATCGTCGCCGTAGGCTGCAGCAACGCGCTCGGCTGCCACCTCGCGCCGCCAGTTCCAAACAATGCTGGTCAAGCTCAATGCCATGATCATTCTCCTCGGTGCTTCAGCATAGAAGCTGAATTTACGTTTGACTGCCTGCCTCGACATTGAATGTCTTGTGTTCATTTAAGGGCATCCGGACTCATTTGGAAAATGGAAATAATCGTAGAGTCCGATCGTAATCATCAATGATGAACGGCCAGCCAGAAACGGTGCGGATAGTGACGCGCCGCGTCCTCGACGGGCAGCCGCTGCAGGCCGCGTGCCTCGAAAAAACCGTTCGCATCGGCCTGCGCCTTGACCAGCACGCCATCAAAACCCTGTTCCCGGGCGGCCGCTTCAGCCGCATCGAGCAACCGGCTGCCGATGCCGCGGTGTTGATGCGCGGGGTCGACGTACAGCCCGTGCAGCAGCAGCCCGTTTTTTCCGGCGGGCAGGTCGCGCGGATTGGCCGGTTCCCAGGCGGCGACGCCGACCAGCGCGTGGTCCGCGTCCTCCGCCACCACGAGATGAAGATGAACGAGGTCGTGCACGTGGTAGCGGTAGCTCGGCAGACTCAGGCGCTTCACCCGTTCGGGAAGTTGCCAGGTGGCGATGGCGCGCTCGACCACGCCGTTGACCGCAGGCAGGTCTGATTCCTGCGCCTGCCGCAGGCGGAACGGAGTCGTCGGCGGCTGCATGAAAACCGCAGGCCTCACTCCGGCATCTCCAGCGTCACGCCTTCAAGACCGGCACCGAGCAGCGCCAGCGCGGCAAGCAGGTGGTTACCCATTTGTCCGATCATGGTTCGATCTCCCTTCGGTTAATGAAGCGCTGATTAATTCCGTCATCGCGAGGAACGAAGTGACGCGGCGATCCAGAGTCTGTTGATAGTGTTGGCATTCTGGATTGCCACGCTTCGCTCGCAATGACATTTTTTGAATTAATCAGCGCTTCCTTAAAGGTATTTGATGCGGCTGCGCACGTCTTCGATGCCTGTCGCGACATCGCGCAGCGTGGCGCCGTCGTCGGCGGTGCCGACGATCACCGCGCGCCCCGATACCGGGATGAGGGTGTCGATCTGGAAGCGCCCGGTGGTGCCGCGCAGGAAGCATTCCTCGTCGAAATAGAGGCGGTCGCCCGCGGTGCCGACGGCGTCGGACTCGATCGTGTCGTAGCCGATCAGGCTGGCGAGGTCGGCGTGACTGCCGATGTCGATGGTCTCGATGGATCGGGTCTCGGGGTTGATCAGCAAAGCTTTCATGGGTCTTGTCTCAATAACAGTCGGATAAAATCCGCCCCGGTTGGGGCGGGTGGATTTACTCGGTCTTGCCGACCCGCGCGATCATGCGAGGTCGAAGCGGTCGAGGTTCATCACCTTGTTCCAGGCCGCCACGAAGTCCTTGACGAACTTCTCCTGCGCGTCCGAACAGGCATAGGCTTCCGCCAGCGCCCGCAGCTGGGAGTTCGAGCCGAAGACCAGATCGATGCGGGTGCCGGTCCACTTCTTGGCGCCGGTCTTGCGGTCGTGTCCTTCGAACACGTCTTCATCCTTCGATGTTGGCTTCCACTCCGTGCCCATGTCGAGCAGGTTGACGAAGAAGTCGTTGGTGAGCACCCCCGGCCGCGTGGTGAAGACACCGTGCCGGGACTGTCCGACATTCGCATTGAGCGCGCGCATGCCGCCCATCAGCACCGTCATCTCGGGTGCGGAGAGCTTCAGCAGCTGTGCCTTGTCGAGCAAGAGTTCCTCGGCCGAGACCGAGTACCTGCCCTTCTGGTAGTTGCGGAATCCGTCGGCGATCGGTTCGAGCACGGCGAAGGACGCCACGTCGGTCTGTTCCTGCGAGGCGTCCATGCGGCCCGGTGCGAACGGCACCGTCACGGCGTGGTCGGCCTTTTTGGCGGCCTCTTCGATGCCGGCGCAACCTGCCAGCACGATGAGGTCGGCCAGCGAGACTTTCTTGCCGCCGGACTGCGCGCCGTTGAACACGCCCTGGATGCCTTCAAGCCTGGCCAGCACCTTGGCCAGTTGCGCGGGCTGGTTCGCTTCCCAGTCCTTCTGCGGCGCGAGGCGGATGCGCGCACCGTTCGCGCCGCCGCGCATGTCGGAACCGCGGAAGGTGGACGCCGAGGCCCAGGCGGTCGAGACCAGCTCGGAAACCGACAGCCCGGACGCGAGAACCCTGGCCTTGAGGGCGGCTGCGTCCTCGTCGTCGATCAGAGGGTGATCGACGGCGGGAATGGGATCCTGCCAGAGCAGGTCTTCCTTCGGTACTTCGGGGCCGAGATAGCGCGACTTCGGTCCCATGTCGCGGTGCGTCAGCTTGAACCAGGCGCGGGCGAAGGCATCGGCGAACGCTTCCGGATCCTTGTGGAAACGTCGTGCGATGGGCTCATAGATCGGGTCCATGCGCATCGCCATGTCCGCGTCGGTCATGATGATGGGCACCTTTTTCGACGCATCGTGCGCGGCCGGGGCCGTGTTGCTGTCGGTCGCCTGCTTCGGTGTCCACTGCCAGGCGCCTGCCGGGCTCTTGGAGTTCCCCCAGTCGTTGCCGAACAGCATGTCGAGATAGCTCATGTCCCACTTCGTCGGCGTCGGCGTCCACGAGCCTTCCAGACCGCTGCCGATCTGGTCGCCGCCGCGGCCAGAGCCGAAGCTGCTCGTCCAGCCCAGCCCCTGCTGTTCGATCGGCGCGGCTTCCGGCTCGGGCCCCACGTGAGTCGCCGAACCGGCGCCGTGGCATTTGCCGAAGGTGTGCCCGCCGCAGGTGAGCGCCACCGTCTCCTCGTCGTTCATCGCCATGCGCGCGAAGGTCTCGCGTACCAGGCGGCCGGATTCGAGTGTATCGGGTTGGCCGCCAGGGCCTTCCGGATTGACGTAGATCAGGCCCATCTGAACCGCGGCGAGCGGATTTTCCAGGTCTCGCCCGTCGGCAAAGCGGGCCTTGTCGTCCAGCCACTTCTGTTCATTGCCCCAGTAGACGTCGATTTCAGGCGCCCAGATGTCCTCGCGACCGCCGGCGAAGCCGAAGGTCTTGAAGCCCATCGATTCCATGGCGACGTTGCCCGCGAGAATGAGCAGGTCGGCCCAGGAGATTTTGCGGCCGTATTTCTGCTTGATCGGCCAAAGAAGCCGGCGCGCCTTGTCGAGGTTGACGTTGTCGGGCCAGCTGTTGAGGGGCGCAAAACGCTGGTTGCCGTGCCCCGCGCCACCACGGCCATCCCCTGTTCGATAAGTGCCTGCGCTATGCCAGGCCATGCGGATGAAGAAAGGCCCGTAGTGTCCGTAGTCCGCCGGCCACCAGTCCTGCGAGTCGGTCATCAGGGCAGTGAGGTCTTGCTTCACAGCCGCCAGATCGAGGGTCTTGAATGCTTCGGCGTAGTTGAAGTCTTCCCCCATCGGACTGGACTCGGGGGGGGGCTGGTGCAGGATTTCCAGGTGCAGCTGGTTCGGCCACCAGTCGTGGTTCGACGTACCGCTCCCGGCTTTGTGTACAAACGGACATTTGCTTTCCGACATGTCTCTCTCCTGTTGATATTCGACTCCACGGCGGAGTCCCTTCTTACCTATTAAAGGCCATGAATGAGAATTTGCCTCATGAATAATCTAGAATGATTCCATTGACAAAATCGAACGGCTTCCATGACCCTGCAAGAACTGAAATACCTGGTGGCGCTGGCCGATCACGGCCATTTCGGTAAAGCGGCTGAGTCCTGCTTCATCACCCAGTCCACGCTGTCCACCCAGATCAAGAAACTGGAAGACTTTCTTGGCGTGACCCTGTTCGACCGCAGCCTCAAGCGCGTCACCCCGACGCCGATCGGCCGCGAAATCCTGCAGGCGGCGCGCAACATCGTCGAGGAAGCGGAGCGCATTCGCGAGCTGGCGAAGCACGCGCAGGATCCGATGGCGCGCACCATCCATCTCGGCGTCATCCCCACCCTCGGCCCCTATTACCTGCCGCACGCGCTGACCCTGGTGCACAAGAAGCACCCCGGCCTGCGCATGCTGCTGCGCGAGGAAATGACGCCGCAGATTCTCGAACATCTGCTGGACGGCAAACTGGATGCAGGCCTCCTGGCGCTGCCGGTGACCGACGACAGCCTGCGCGTCGAGCCGCTGTTCTACGAGCCGTTCTATGCGGCGCTGCCCGCCGGCCATCCGCTCGCCAAGCAGGCCACGCTGAAAGTGGCGGACATCATGGGCGAGAAGCTGCTGCTGCTCGACGAAGGCCACTGCCTGCGCGACCAGGCGCTCGATGTCTGTGGCACCGGGTCGCGCGGCCGCGAGGAAGTGCGCGCCACCAGCCTGGAAACCCTGCGGCAGATGGTGGGCATGGGGCTGGGGTTGACGCTGCTGCCGGCGCTGTCGGTGGATGCGGGGCCGCGCCAGAACAAAAAAGCCGTCGAGATACGTCCCTTCAAGTCGCCGCCGCCGGGACGCACCATCGCCCTCGTATGGCGCAAGCGGGCGCCGTTCCCCGAAACCTTCGAGCGCCTGGCGCAGACGCTGAAAAGCACCCTGCCCAGCGAGGTGGAGCCCGTCTGATGTCCGATCTCAATGATCCGCGCGTTTTTTTCGCCGCCGAGCGCACATTGATGGCGTGGAACCGTACCGGCCTCACGCTGATGGCCTTTGGTTTCGTGCTGGAACGCTTCGGCTTGGTTCTGCACGTGCTGCGTCAGGATACGGGCCACGCCGGGCGCGACCTGTCGTTCTGGATCGGCATCGCGTTCATCGCCTTGGCCCTATTGATCATCGGCTTTTCAATCGTGCAATTCCGGCGCGTGCTGAAGACGCTCAAGCCCATTGAAATTCCTGCGCGCTATTGCACCTGGTCGGGTATCGCAATGAATCTGTCCGTGGTGGTGCTGGGCATCGCGTTGCTGGCGTACCTGTTTTCCGAACTCTGATTCCCGGCGCGATTCTGTGCATTTTCAGCGTGCTTCCGGCTTGGACCGGGATCAAGTCGCAGGCATGAAAAAGCCCCGCAGGCTTGCGCCTGCGGGGCTCCCGCTTCACTCGACGATTAGTCTGCTGACGTCGAATGCAGCCTTAAGGAAACACTGACTAATTCAAAAAATGTCATTGCGAGCGAAGCGAAGCAATCCAGAATGTCCGCTCAATCAATGGTCCCTGGATCGCCGCGTTGCTTCGCGCCTCGCGATGACGGAATTAATCAGCGTTTCCTGAGGTCGAGCGACTGGACTCAGTCCTTGTCGTGGCCTTTGTCATGGCCATAGTGGTGGCCGTTGTCCGATTTCTTGCACGGCGTGGTGATCATCATGGTGCGGTCGACCTTGCTGTCGGGGTGCTGCACGTTGACGTAGGCAACGTTCGGCTTGAACGGGTCGAAGTACAGGCCGGTGGCTTCCGCTTCGAGGGTCGTCAGGCTGGCCCACTTGCCGACGGCTTCGGCCACACCGTCATTGTCCTCATCCTTGGCGAACCAGGTGTCCTGCTTGCCGCCATCCTGGTCTTCCACGATGTACATGTTGCCATCGGCGTCGATCGCCAGATTGTCCGGGCTGGTGAACTGGGTGCCGACGGGCGCGCCGGTGGCCATGTCCATCGTGTCGCGGCTGGCGAACAGCTTGACCGTGTCGTTGGCCAGGTCGATGGAGAACACCTTGTGGTTGGTGGTGGTCGTCACGAACAGCTGCTGCTTGCCGTTGCGCAGGGTTCTGATTTCCATATCTTCGGGACGGTCGAAGTTGGTGCCCAGGAAGGCCGGCAGGTTAGGCGTGGCGCGGCCGTCGATCGCGATCAGGCCGTTGGGGTCGGTGACGATGACGGCGCCGGGCAGGGCACCGCCGCTGATGTCGGTGATCGGAATCCAGGTGGCTTCGCCGGTAGCTTCTTCAACCGTGCCGTCGCCCACGCGCAGCACGAAGGTCTGGCCCTTGGCGAAGAACTCGTCGCCATTGGTCGCGTCCGGGCTCATGGACGTGAACTTGAAGATATGGCTGTCGTTGCGCTCGTCGATGAAGTACAGGTTGTTGTCCTTGTCGAACGCCAGGCCTTCGTGCGACACGCGCGGCAGGATGTCGCGGTGCTTGATCTCGATATCGGCGGGGGCGGCCAGCGGATTGGTCACCTCGAACAGGCGGCCGTAAATGCTGGGCGAGGCGGGCGAATCGCTCCAGGATTCCTCGGCGGTCAGGAACGTGCCCCACGGGGTCCAGCGGGACGCATCGAAGGACACGTGGCTGTTCAGCGCAGGGGCGGCAGCCGGGCTGTGCCAGATCGTCTCGGTCTGCATGGTGCGCAGGTCGGTGCGCTGGATGCCGGCCTGGCCGGTTTCGTACACGGTGAACAGGTAACGGCCCGCTTCGGGGCCATTCTCGTTCACGGTATGCATGTCCCAGTTGCCGCTGTCGAAACGGTTGGCCTGGGTGACGTCGCGGGTGGCGATGTTGATCTGGCTGAACTTGGGCGAGGACAGCACGAAGGGGGCGGACTCGGGCAAGGAGCCGGCAACCGTGTCGCCGACCAGGGGGGTGAAGACGTCGAAGGACGAGGCGTCGGCGAAGGCAGACGATGCGGCCACAGCCAGGGCGATCGCGAGCGAAAGTTTCTTGAGCATCATGGTGAATTTCCCTTGGTAATGAGTGGATTTTGTACCGAGAGTGGCCGGATGGGGGCGATTGCGTTCTGACGAAAACACTGTCCGTCCGCAACCTGTGCTGCCTTCATTGAGAAGAAGGCGTGTCCGACGTCATCCTTTCGATACGTGGAGGATCGTATCGAGCCGATATGTCAGACGTATTGCATTCAGGTGGAACAAATATGAACTCGACGCTTGATGCAGCACCGGCACGGCCGTGCTTGCGGCTGCGCGGCTCAGAGTCCCGTGCGGAATGCAAAACCGGAACTTGCACCGCCAGCCGCAGCCCGGTTCGAGACTCGTTTAGAATCCCCCTACCTTGAAGCCCGCCTCTTATTCCTGCTTGCTGTGTGCCTTGCTGTGGCCGTTGTCAGGGCTCGCGGCCGCGCTCGATCTGCCTGGGCGGCCCGGCGCATTCTGGCTGCAGCTTGATGCGTTGCCTGAGCCGCCGCAGGCATCAACCCGCCAAGCCGACACCCTTCGTTTCGACAGTCTGGCCGCGTTGACCGAGCACGCCCTGCGCGAACGCCCCGAATCGCGCGCAGCCTGGCTTGGCATCCAGGCCGAAGCGGCGCGGCTGGACGCCGCTTCAGCCGCCAACTGGCCGACACTGACCGGGCAGCTCGGCTTCACCCAGAGTCGCGCGCTGTCCAGTTCCGGTTCAACTGCACCCACGCTGCATCGCTACGGCCCCAGCCTCGGCCTGGCCTATGTGCTGTATGACTTCGGCGCGCGCGCCGCCAGCATCGAGGCCCAGCGCTACCAGCTCATCGCCAGCCTCTTGGGCAACAACCGCATCCTGCAGGACATGATGGCCGAAGTCGAGGCGGCCACTTTTGCGCTGCTGGCCGCGCGGTCGCAGGTGGCCGCGCAGGCGCAGCAGGAAGCCGCCTTGCAAGCCAGCCTCGATGCCGTCGAGGTGCGGCTG
>JBAVWB010000169.1:0-8596 GCA_049697615.1 Thiobacillus sp.
CGGTGATTCGGCCTGAATATTTGTCCAGCTTGAATCGCCTGTTTGAAGCAGACCGAATGCAACGGCGTATCTCGGTCATCACTTTTAAGTCTTTCGTTTGGAGTGGTGAGATGGATATGAGTACGCCCATGGGACAGGGTCCCAAGATGAAGCTCGTCATGGTCGGCAACGGCATGGCCGGGGTGCGCACGCTGGAAGAACTGCTGAAGCAGGCGCCCGACCTCTACGACATCACCGTGTTCGGCGCCGAGCCGCACCCCAACTACAACCGCATCCTCCTCTCCCCGGTGCTGGCGGGCGAGCAGACGGTCGACGACATCGTGCTGAACCCGCTCGACTGGTACGCGGACAACGGCATCACCCTGCATACGGGCAGGAAGGTGGTGAAGATCGACCGCTCGGCGCGCTATGTGGAGGCCGAGGACGGCACCCGCGCCGAATACGACCGCCTGCTGCTCGCCACCGGCTCCAATCCATTCATCCTGCCGGTTCCCGGCGCCGACCTCGACGGCGTCATCAGCTTCCGCGACATCGCCGACGTCGACGCGATGATCCGCGCTTCCGGCCAGTACCGTCACGCCGTCGTCATCGGCGGCGGCCTGCTGGGGCTGGAAGCGGCCAACGGCCTGATGAAGCGCGGCATGGACGTGACCGTGGTGCACATCTCACCCTGGCTGATGGAGCGTCAGCTCGACGAGCCCGCCGCGCGCCTGCTGCAGAAGAGCCTGGAAGCCAAGGGCATGAAATTTTTGCTGCAGAAGCAGACGGCCGAACTGGTTAAAGGCGAGTCTGGAAGGGTGGCCGCAATCAAGTTCAAGGACGGCGATTCCGCCCCCGCCGATCTGGTCGTCATGGCGGTCGGCATCCGCCCCAACACCGAACTCGCCGAATCCGCCGGCCTGCACTGCAACCGCGGCATCGTCGTCAACGACACCATGCAGACCTTCGATCCGCGCATCTATTCGATCGGCGAATGCGCCGCGCACCGCGGCATTGCCTACGGACTGGTCGCGCCGCTGTTCGAGCAGGCCAAGGTGTGCGCCAACCACCTGGCGCATTTTGGCATCGGCCGCTACCAGGGGTCGGTGACCTCGACCAAGCTCAAGGTCACCGGCATCGACCTGTTCTCGGCCGGCGACTTCATCGGCGGCGAAGGCACCGAAGCCATCCTCTATTCCGACCCCATCGGCGGCGTCTACAAGAAGCTGGTCATCAAGGACAACAAGCTGGTCGGCGGCGTGATGTACGGCGACACCGTCGACGGCGCCTGGTATTTCTCGCTGCTGCGCGACGGCAAGGACGTGTCCGAACTGCGCGACCATTTGATGTTCGGCCAGGACCACTGCGGCAACCTCGGCCACCAGGGCATCAACAAGGCCGCAACCATGACCGACGACATGGAAGTGTGCGGCTGCAACGGCGTGTGCAAGGGCGACATCGTCAAGGCCATCCGCGAGAAGGGCCTGTTCACGCTGGAGGATGTGCGGAAGCACACCAAGGCATCGAGTTCGTGCGGATCGTGTACCGGTCTCGTCGAGCAGATCCTGGCGGTCACCGCGGGTGGTGATTATTCAGCCACGCCGAAGACCAAATCAGTGTGCGGCTGCACCGACCACACCCATGAAGCCGTGCGCGAGGCGATCAGGCAGAACAAGCTGCTGACGATCCCGCAGGTGATGGACTTCATGGAATGGCGCACGCCTAACGGCTGCGCCAGCTGCCGCCCGGCGCTCAACTACTACCTGATCTCCACCTGGCCGGGCGAGGCCGAGGACGACCCGCAGTCGCGCTTCATCAACGAGCGCGCCCACGCCAACATCCAGAAGGACGGCACCTACTCGGTGATCCCGCGCATGTGGGGCGGCAACACGACACCGTCCGAGTTGCGCCGCATCGCCGATGTGGTCGACAAGTACAGCATCCCGGCGGTGCATGTCACCGGCGGCCAGCGCATCGACCTGCTCGGGGTGAAGAAGGAAGACCTGCCGAAAGTGTGGGCCGACCTCGACATGCCTTCGGGCCACGCCTACGGAAAAGCATTGCGCACGGTGAAGACCTGCGTCGGCTCGGAGTGGTGCCGCTTCGGCACCCAGAACTCGACGCAGATGGGCATCGATCTGGAGAAGACCTTCTTCAAGATGTGGGCGCCGCACAAGGTCAAGCTCGCGGTATCCGGCTGCCCGAGAAACTGCGCCGAAGTCGCGATCAAGGACGTCGGCATTATCGGCGTCGACTCCGGCTGGGAGATCTACGTCGGCGGCAACGGCGGCATCAAGACCGAGGTCGCGCAGTTCCTGGTCAAGGTGAAAACCCCTGACGAAGTGATCGAATATTCCGGCGCCTTCCTGCAGCTCTATCGGGAAGAGGCGCGCTACCTCGACCGCACCGTGCACTACCTGGAGCGCGTCGGCCTCGACTACGTGAAGAAGAAAATCCTCGACGACGCCGAAGGGCGGCGCGCGCTGTACGAGCGCCTGCTGTTCGCGCTTTCTGTCGAGCGCGACCCCTGGGTCGAGCGCGCCAAAGAAGGCAAGCTCAAGCACGAATTCGAAACCGTCGCCGCATAAGGAAAGATCATGAACAACTGGACCGATATCCTGGATGTGAACGACATCCCCAAACTCGGCGCCCGCGTGGTGCGCCACGGCAGCCTCGACATCGCCGTGTTCCGCACCGCCGACGACGAAATCTTCGCGCTGGAAGACCGCTGCCCGCACAAGGGCGGCCCGCTGTCGCAGGGCATCGTGCACGGCAGGAAAGTGGCCTGCCCGCTGCACAACTGGAATATCGAGCTCGACTCCGGCTGCGCGGTGGCGCCGGATCACGGCTGCGCGCGCGAGTTTTCCATCAAGGTCGAAGCGGGCCGCGTCTGGCTTGACCTGCCGATGGTCGAAGGCGTCGCCGCCTGATCCGCACGATTGAATCGTTCACGGCCTCGCGCGCCTGACAGGTGCGCAGGCTCGCATGGCCGCAGCCAATAGCAGTCTGTCAGAGTGGCAGCGGCGAATGGCCGTTCCTCGGCTATTGTGTTGAAAAACTCTTTGGAGGTCGTTTGCGGCAGAGTTTGGGGGTCTTCAAACCATCAACTCATTCGCGATCGTTGAATGTGGGCAATTCTGAGGGGCCGACTTTTTAGGAAGACACGGCAGCTAAGGCGTCGCGGGAGTTTTTCAACACAATACGGCCATTTCGGCCGGCGGGTTCTGAGCCAAGGTGGACCGCTATGCGCTCTTGAGCAACCACTGATCAGGAATTCACGCCGAACGACTGCTTTCCCATCCGGCGAACGCGTACTTTCGACCCGCAGCGGTCTAATGTATTTTTTGAAAGAAGTGCGAATATCGTGTCTGACTCTATTTCCTCCTGACCGGCACAGCCGACGCTGGGTGCGTTTTGGTGTGAAGACATAGATCCTTGGTTGACGTACACCGTAATGGACTCTACTCTGCCGCAAACTCAAAAATACAGGGGGATCGTAGCTGTCGCATGAAGTACGCCTACGAAGATCTAAGCGAAGACCAGTTTGAGCAGCTTGTTGTGCTGCTCTGCCGCCGTCTGCTTGGCATGGGTGTACAGGGGTTTGCCAAGGGCGTTGATGGAGGGCGCGATGCAAAGTTTGTCGGAACAGCAGAACTACTACCTAGCAAAGCTCGCCAGTGGGAAGGCACGGTCATCGTGCAGGCCAAGCATACCCATGGCTATAACCGAAGCTTCTCGGAGGGCGACTTCTACAACCCTGACTCCCAGAACACGGTCATCGGCAAGGAGATACCGCGCATCCAGAAGCTGCGCGGAGCCAAACAGCTTCACCACTACATGCTCTTCGCCAATCGCCGCATGACGGGAAACGCGGAGACTGACATTCGCGCGCATCTCTCCAACACGTGCAACATTCCCGAGTCATCGATCATGCTGTGCGGGCTCGAACAACTTGAAGGCTGGCTCAAGGAGTTTCCCGATGTGCCTGCCATGGCGAACCTCGACCCGGTCGATTCGCCTTTGGTTGTCTGCCCAGATGACCTTTCTGAAGTCGTACAGGCGCTCGCGCGTCAAATGGGTGGTGCCGCCGCCACGCTTGATACACCACCAAGTCCGCGGACGCCCTACGAGACAAAGAACAAGATCAATAACATGAGCGCCGAATACGCCAAGGCGCTGCGCAAGCTGTATCTGAAGGAAACGGCGCAGGTTAAAGCCTTTCTCGCAGCACCCGAGAACAGTGAGCTGCTCCAGATGTATGAGTCTGTTGTCGAGGAATTTCAGCTCAAGATCATCGCGAAGCGCAAGGGCTACCAGTCGTTCGATGACGTAATGAACTACCTATTCGACCAGCTTTTCGCGCGCGATCCTCTCTTGCGAGCCAACAAGCGGTTGACCCGCGTCATGCTCTTCTACATGTACTGGAACTGCGACATCGGGGAGGGCGACGATGCTGCGACCAACTAAGCACTCACACCCTGATCGCACGGTCTTGAACGTCGCATTGCTGTTGCTGACGCACCTTCGCAAACGCCGCCTTGACGACTATGACGCGTTGAGCGGCTACGCAAAGAAGACTGTCGTTGGAGGGGACGTACTTTTCTTGCCCGCGCTGAACTTCCTATACCTGTTAGGGCTGATCGAGTACCGCCCCAAGACTGACGCCATCGAATACGTAGGTCCCAATGAAGCTGTCTAGAATTTACTGCAACAAACCAGATCAGTTCGGGCCTATCGAGTTTCACGCGGGCCTGAACGTCGTTCAGGCAGAGATCAGGTTGCCCGAGAACCGCGACAAGGACACGCACAACCTCGGCAAGACCACTCTCGGGCGTTTGATCGACTTCTGCTTCTTAGCGGGGCGTGATCCCAAGTTTTTTCTGTTCAAGCACGAGAATCTGTTCAAGCACTTCGTGTTCTTTTTAGAAATCGAACTGGCCGATTTCTCCTACTTGACGGTTCGACGTGGCGTAGAAGAGTCGAGCAAGGTCAGTTTCAAGAAGCACGAGGGGGCACACCAGAACTTCTCCGGGTTGCCTGAGGCTGACTGGGATCACATTGACTTGCCGTTCGAGCGCGCCCGCAACATGCTTGATAGTTTGCTGGACTGGCGTGCGGTCTCACCGTGGCCATACCGTAAAGGCCTGGGCTACCAGTTACGGAGCCAAGATGACTTCCACGACGTGTTCCACTTGCGGAAGTTCGCCGCCAAGCATTCCGACTGGAAACCTTACCTCGCCCACATTCTGGGTTTCGATGCCAAGCGGGTCGCACAGCACTACGAGAAAGAAGTGCAGCTCAATGAGAAGAAGGCCTCCGCGGAAACGGTTAAGAGCGAGCTAGGAGGCTCGGTGGACGACATTAGCAAGATTGAGGGCATCCTGCTGTTGAAGCAGCAGGACGCCGACAAAAAGCAAAAGCTTCTCGATGCTTTTGATTTCCGTCAGCAGGACAAAGATCGAACTAAGCAGCTCGTCGATGAGATTGACACCCGCATCGCCTCACTGAATGCGCAGCGCTACTCGCTGAACCAAAACAGGAAGAAGATCATTGCGTCCCTTGAAGCAGATCAGCTTCTGTTTAACCCAGAGGAAGCCCAGCGCTTGTTCAATGAAGTGGGCGTCCTGTTCTCGGGACAGATCAAGAAGGACTTCGATCAACTGATCGCGTTCAACCGCGCCATCACCGAGGAACGCCGCGGTTATCTCCTGGAGGAGCGCGCGGAGGTCGAGGCCGAGTTGAAGAACATCGGTGCAGAACTGAACACGCTGGGTAAGCGCCGCGCAGATACGCTCGCGTTCCTTAGTGGTACTGACGTGTTTACCAAGTACAAGAAGGTCACGGATGACCTGGTGACGCTGCGGGCTGACATCGCGACGCAGGAGCGCCAGCGAGGCTTTCTCCGTCGCTTGCAGGAGTTACGTACGGAGATTCGCACGCTGGCTGAGGAGTGCGTTCATCTCCAATCGCAAATCGAGGCAGACGTGGAGGCGCAGAACGCTGACAAGGACAGCCTGTTCTCCACTATCCGCCTCTTCTTCAGCGGTATTGTCGAAGAAGTCATCGCGCACAAGGCTCTGTTGAGTGTCTTCCCTAACAAAGAAGGGCACTTGGAATTCAGGGCGGAGATTCTTGATGACGCAGGGAATGCAACAAGCGCTGACCTTGGACATACTTATCGCAAGCTCTTGTGTATTGCGTTTGATCTGGCCATCCTTCGCGCTCACCTCGATGGCAAGTTTCCGAGGTTCGTCTATCACGATGGGGTGTTCGAGTCGCTAGATGACCGTAAGAAGGCTAACCTACTCAAGGTCATTCGAGAGTACGCGGCGCTTGGCCTACAACCCGTCATCACGCTTATTGATTCAGACATGCCGCCAACAAGTGAGGGAGAGGGGCCCGCATTCAGCCCTGATGAAATCGTGCTGACCCTGCATGACGAAGGCCCTGATGGCCGGCTCTTCCGCATGAATGCTTGGTAGTGTCTGCGGCATTTTTCCAGTTCTCTGTGCTTTTGGTATGCCCTGCGCTCGGGTGCCCGCTTAACGAGCATTGGCGTTCATGCATTGAGAGGCAGCGAAGGTCGAAAGCGCGAGATTGCGCTCGTCAATCGCGCAAGGCTGCTTTGGCCACACCGGTTTCAGTTCCCCAATAAAAAGCCCGCTGTCTCTGACAGCGGGCTGGGAGCGCTGGAACGTTTTGTCGTCCGGACGGTGTGTCAGGCGGCTTCCTTCGGCCGCATCTGCCTACTGTAGAGGAATTCCAGCACCTGGCTGCGCAACTCGTGGTACTTCGGGTCGTGCGCCAGTTGTAGCCGGTCGCGCGGGCGCGGCAGGTCGACGCTGAGGATTTCGCCGATGGTGGCGGCCGGGCCGTTGGTCATCATCACGATGCGGTCGGACAGCAGCACCGCCTCGTCGACGTCGTGGGTGACCATGATGACCGTGCTCTTGGTCGCGGCGACGATCTTCATCAGCTCGTCCTGCAGGTGGGCGCGGGTCAGGGCGTCCAGTGCGCCGAAGGGCTCGTCCATCAGCAGCACTTTCGGTTCCATCGCCAGCGCGCGCGCGATGCCGACGCGCTGCTTCATGCCGCCGGAGATTTCGCCCGGCAGCTTGGCGGCGGCGTGGGTGAGCCCCACCAGTTCCAGCGCAGCCTGGGTGCGGGCTTTGAGCTGCGCCCTGGATTCACTGCCGCCGAAGACTTTTTCCACCGCGAGGTAGACGTTCTCGAACGCGGTGAGCCAGGGCAGCAGCGAATGGTTCTGGAACACCACCCCGCGTTCCGGCCCCGGCCCCTTGATCTCCTTGTTGGCGAGCAGCAGCACGCCGTCGGTGGCGTCGAGCAGGCCGGCCACCAGGTTCAGCAGCGTGGACTTGCCGCAGCCGGAGTGGCCGATCAGCGCGATGAATTCGCCCTGGTCGACATGGAGGTTGATGTCGGTGAGCGCGGTGAACTTGCCTTTTTTGGTGCTGAACACCATGCCGGCGTTTTCGATCTGGACGTAGCTTTGCATGTCTTTTCCCTTAGTGGAGAGTCGAGAGCTGAGAGTCGAGCGGGCGTAGGTTGGGTTGAGCTTGCGAAGCCCAACGAGGTGCTGTTGGGCTTGTCAGCCCAACCTACGCAGTTGCTGTCAGTCATAACTAAACCGTTTCGCAATCAGCATCAGCAGCTGCTCAAGCAGCAGCCCGACGATGCCGACGACGAAGATGGCGATGATGATGTGGGCGACGTTGAGGTTGTTCCATTCGTCCCACACCCAGAAGCCGATGCCGACGCCGCCGGTGAGCATTTCCGCCGCGACGATGACGAGCCAAGCGACGCCGATCGCCAGCCGCACACCGGTCAGCACATAGGGCAGCACCGCCGGGAACAGGATCCTGGTGAACACCTTGAACTCCGACAGATTCAGCACGCGCGCCACGTTCAGGTAGTCCTGCGGGATGCGCTGCACGCCGGCGGCGGTGTTCAGCACCATCGGCCAGATGCTGGAGATGAAGATCACCCAGATCGACGCCGGCTCGGCCTTCTGCAGAATCAGCAGGCCGATCGGCAGCCAGGCCAGCGGCGACACCGGACGCAGGATGCTGATGATGGGCGACAGCATGCGGTTGAGGAAGTCGAAGCGGCCGATCATGAAGCCGAGCGGAATGCCGACGGCGGCCGCAAAACCGAAGCCGATGCCGACGCGATACAGCGAGTTGAGGATGTTCCAGCCGATGCCCTGGTCGTTCGGGCCGTTGTCGTAGAAGGGGTCCGAAAACAAGACCACCGCGGCGTCCCAGGTTTCGGACGGGCCGGGAATCGTCTTGCCGCTGTTGGCCACCAGTGCCCACATTGCGACAAACAACAGCATGCCGAGCAGCGGCGGGATGGCGTTCCTGAACAGGGTCAGCGTGCCTTCGATGAAACGCTTGCCCGATTCGGTCTCGAAATAGGGCGTGCGTCGGACAGGTGCGGCGGGCGGGGGGAGGACTTCGGTTTCCGGGGCATCCATCACCTCGGACAAACTGCGGTCATTCAACGTGACTGCATTCATGGGGATTCTCCAATGCTGTGTGTTCTGTCATTGCGAGCGAAGCGCGGCATACGATTCCACACGTGCTTTAGCACCTGT
>JBAVWB010000170.1:0-6848 GCA_049697615.1 Thiobacillus sp.
ATGTAGCCCAGTCGCGCGATCTCCACCTGCGCGCGCGCAGCGGGGGAGCGCGCGTTGCGGTGGAAGATTTCGAGGATGACCATGGTGCGGTCCATCACCTGGCAGCCGACCTCGTTTTCGAGGTGGCGCGCCTGCGACGGCGAGATCTCGTGGTCGACGAAGACGACGTCGATCGGGTGAGGGGAGACCTCATCGTCCAGGCCCTCGACGAGCGTGGAAAGTCGATGCAAAGGGTTCTGCGGCGCGTGGTCAGGCTCGGTTTCGCTGGCCGGTTCGCCACGCACGAAGCGGCGTATCTCCTCCCGCTTGCCCACGCCCAGATACGCCGTCGAGTCGAAGCCGGAACGTTTCTGCGTGAACGTGCGGGTGACCGTGAACCCCAGTGTCTTTGCCAGCTCGCGCAACTCGGTCAGCGACGCCTCGAACTCGACGTCGCTGACACTGGGCAGCTGCACCGCCGCCACGATGGCGTACTGGGGTTTTTCCTGGGCTTCTTTTTGCATGCTGCGAGTGCTTCTGTTGAGTGGGCGAGGGCAGATAGTACCCGCCAATGCGATCGGAGTTGGTATTGGGTATACCCAGTGACGCGGCCGGGGTATCGGCCGTCGGGGCCTCGGAGCTGGCTGCCGGTTGCCGGGAAGCACGGGCAGTCTGCCAATTATTGTTGTGCTGAGCATTTTGTCGGAAATTCTTACACTTTCAGCCGGGTGGGTGCTTGAGCCGAACACAGGTAACTGATTATTAATGAATACTTTTTATGGCATGTTTGATGCTTGATGCAAGCATACGGAGCGGTGGCGGTTCAACAATGGCTGCCAGATCGTTCTGGCCTCTAAATAAACTGGAAGGAATGTCATGCCAAAGCGTTGGGTTGTTGCTGCGACATTTGCCCTGAGCGCAATGGGCACCGCCGTTGAGGCTGCGCCGATTCAGGTTTTCTACTCCGATTTCAATGGCGTGCTGCCTGCCGAGATTGCGCCAGGCACTGCCGCCCTGACGGGCGTGCAGGGGTACGCCGGGTATGGCCCCGCAGGCAACCAGTTCGGCGGAAACTTCCTGCGCAGTGCCACCAGAAATACGGTGACACTGTCCCTTACAGGCCTGCCCACGCATGACACCATCAGCCTGGAATTCCTTTTCGCGGCGATCGACTCGCTCGACGGGACCGGTCTTTTCCCGGCAGGCGACTTCTTTAAAATTGTGTTCGACGGCACAACGCTGTTCAGCGAATCGTTTGCCAACGCGACCCCCGGCCAGATCCAGAGCTACGTTCCCCCTGCGGGCGTGGAACTTGCGCGCCACCTCGACCTCGGGTTTTCCGGTCCGGGAAGCTACTTCACAGACAGTGCCTACAACCTCGGCGCCGACCCCCGCTTCGCCAACTTTGCCCACACGGGTTCAACGGCGACGATCGAGTTCTTCATCTTCGGCGAGGGCAATCAAAGTCTCGATGACGAATCGTGGGCAATGGACAACCTGCGCGTGAGCGTCACCACGCGAGCCGCAGTTCCGGAGCCGGCCTCGCTGGCGCTTTTAGGGATTGGACTCGCCGGTTTGGGGATCATGCGACGCCGCAAGACAGTCTGATTCCCATCCTCGTTCCGTCACAAGCCGACATCCTTCATGTCGGCTTTTTTGTGCCTGATTCAAACAACCCCAAAAATGGGCGGCAGGTTCTATCTCCCGCTAACCAATAAAACGCACGTTCTCCCCTGAAGGCGGAAGCGCGAATTTGTTCATCGGCACAGCGTATCGCCAGCAGCCTTTCAAGGCTTCACTGAATCACCATCCCATCCCATTCCATCCCCTCGCGTCGCGTCGCGTCGTGGATCGGCAGTGCTGCGGCGTGAATTTAAACCGTAACAACTTAAAAGTATAAGCAAGCCACCGCAAGCGGCATCGGCCCATGGCTGGGGTTGGGCGTCACGACCGCTCTCATATGGTGCGAACCGCACTGCGGCGGGGCATTCACCGCTTCACGAAACCGTGGACAGCAACCATGCTTGCGAAAATGTAATTAAATAACAAGGTCTTACTAAATACATTTGGACTGGTATATCACTTGCATAAAGCTTCCTGGCACGGCTGATCTTGGGCAGAAAAAATAACTTTTCTTAGGGAGATACAACCAATGCGATCCAACTTGCCAGTAACCAATATCGAATACGTCCTGAAGGACAACGAAACCGTGGTGTCGAAGACAGACCTCCACGGCAACATCACCTACGTCAACCAGGACTTCGTCAACATCAGCGGATTCAGCGAAGAGGAACTGATGGGGGCGCCGCAGAACATCGTGCGTCACCCCGACATGCCGGCCGAAGCCTTTGCCGACCTCTGGCGCACCCTCAAAAGCGGCAAGGCCTGGACCGGCCTGGTGAAAAACCGCTGCAAGAATGGCGATCACTACTGGGTCGAAGCCAATGCCGCGCCCCTCATCGAAAACGGGGATATCGTCGGCTATACCTCGATCCGGACCAGGCCCGACCGGCGGCAGGTGCTGGCTGCCGAGAGCGCCTACCGCGCCATCAAGGCCGGCGACAAGTCGCTGAAAGTTCGGGAAGGCAACGCGGTCAGCCCGTCTTTCCTGCAGCGTTGCTGCCTCGACACGCTGAACGGCTTGTCGCTGAAGTCGATCCTGAAGCTGGCCTCTGCCTCCATGGTCGCCATGTTCGGGGTAGTGGGCCTGCTGGCCTGGATGGCGACCACCGAAACCAATCAGGCGCTGACCGGCTGGCTGGTCGCGATCGCGGCATTGGGTGCGCCGCTGGCAATCCTGTTCAGTGTGATGTGCCACCGCATTGCCGTTGTGCCCCTGGAACGCACCCGAGAGGATATCGAACGTATGAGTTCGGGCGACCTGACCGGGAAGATCAACGCCAGCGGCGCCGGCGAAGTGACCCGGGTGATGCAGTCGCTGCGGATTCTGCAGATCAACATCAAACTGCTGGTCGGCCAGATCAAGCAGGGCACCGAACAGGTTTACGCAGGCGCCAGCGAGATAGCCATTGGCAATGCCGACCTGTCCGGCCGGACCGAATCGCAGGCGTCGAGCCTGGAAGAAACCGCCAGTTCGATGGAAGAGCTCACCAGTACCGTCAGGCAGAACGCCGACAACGCGCGTCAGGCCAACCAACTGGTTGTTTCCACCGCGGATGTCGCCGTCAAGGGCGGCCAGGTGGTCGATCAGGTTGTCGACACCATGGCCTCGATCAAGGACAGTTCCAGGAAAATTGCCGACATCATCGGCGTCATCGACGGCATTGCCTTCCAGACCAACATCCTGGCGCTGAACGCCGCGGTCGAAGCTGCGCGTGCCGGCGAGCAGGGACGCGGCTTTGCCGTGGTCGCCTCTGAAGTCAGGAATCTCGCCCAGCGCAGCGCGGGCGCAGCCAAGGAAATCAAGGCGCTGATCGATGACTCCGTCGGCAAGGTCGACACGGGAGGCAAACTGGTCGATGAGGCGGGCGTCGCCATGAAGGAGATCGTCAGCTCGGTCAAGCGCGTCGCCGACCTCGTGAGCGAGATTGCGTCGGCCAGCCAGGAACAGAGCGCCGGCATCGAGCAGGTCAACCAGGCAGTGGGCCAGATGGACGAAATCACCCAGCAGAACGCCGCGCTGGTGGAACAGGCCGCAGCCGCGTCCGAGAGTATGCAGGAGCAGGCGCAGCACCTGGCAGAACTGGTGGGCGCCTTCAGGCTGGTTCAGGGTGGGGGTCAGGTGAGTCAGGCTGTCCGCCGCGACAGCCGCATGACGTCGCCCAGGCCGCGGGAAACGCTTCCGTCACCCCGGCCGTCTGGAAACGTGGTGAAACTGGTCCGGACCGGGAAAAAAACCAATGTCGTTTTGCTTGGATAAATAACCGGAAATAGGACTTCACGATTTATGTCTTTTTTAAGCGCAGCCCTGCCAACCTGGGAGGATTTTTCGGTTAAAGGCATCGATGCCTCGACCTTCTCAGGCCCCGATGGCGTCATGGGACGGTTTCGGAATCTTGCGTTGCACAGCCATTTTCAGCCGATCGTCAGTCTGGCGCATCGTCGTGTGGTGGGGCACGAGGGATTGCTGCGGCCACGGGATGCCGAAGGCCAGCCGCTTGCGCCGGACAAGTTGTTCGACACGCTGGAGGCAGACGACGACATCGTGTACCTGGATCGCTTGGCCCGTGATATTCACGTCCGCAATTTCGTTGCATCGGGACTGGAGGAATCCTGGCTTTTCCTGAACGTGAATGCCCGTGCCGCCATGTGCGGCAAGGACTATGGCCCTTATTTCCAGGCCATGCTGGCGCGCCATGGCCTGGCGCCGCATCGGATCGTGATCGAACTGGTCGAAAACGACATCCACGATGAAGCGTTGCTCACGGAGGCCATGCGCTATTACGCTGATATTGGCTGTGTTGTCGCAATCGATGACTTCGGCGCGGGGCATTCGAATTTCGAACGCATCTGGAACGTGCAGCCTCAGATCGTCAAGATTGACCGCACGATGCTGATCCGGGCGCGGAACGACCACAAAGTCAGGCGTGCGCTGCCGAGTCTGGTGGCCTTGTTGCATGAAGCCGGTTGCATGACCCTGATCGAGGGCATCGAGGATGAAGAGGATGCCATGATCGCGCTCGACACAGGCATCGACCTCGCCCAGGGTTTCTTCTTCGGGCGTCCCGGCCCGCAACTGGAGACGCAGCGGCGGTGCGCTTCCCTGATGGGAAATCTTTGCGATCGTCACCGGCAAGTATCACTTGCGAATCGCTCGCGCAGCCGTGATCTGCTGGAGCCCTATATCGTGGAGTTTCGCGAGTGCGCCGGACTGGCAGGATACGAGTTGAACGCCAGGGATGCGTCGTCACGCATGTTGGCCTTGCCCGATGTGTTGCGCTGTTATTTGCTGGATGGCAATGGCCATCAGCTGGGAGACAACATCGTGCCACCTGGCCGGGAGTTGGCGGTGGACCGGCGCTTCCTGCCCGTTTCAAACGCCAGCGACGCGGTCTGGTCAAGGCGCCCCTATTTCCAGAGGGCGATGGCGGAGCCCGGACAGGTTCAAGTCAGCCGCCCGTACCTTTCCATCACCGATGCGCGAATGTGCGTCACGCTTTCCATCATGCTCAAGAATGAACCGCTGCAGGACTGCGTCTATTGCGCCGATATTTTGTGGGAAGAAAATTAGCGTAACGAGCGCCTGGTTTCCTCAGACATGGGGTGAACACGCCATGACCGGCTGCTAAAGGTCACCGCAGCCTTTCAGGGCTTCACCCGTATCACCGTTCCCTCGCGTCTCGGATCGGCGGCCTCCGCCGGATGCGAGACCGCCACCACGCCATCGGGCGAGGCGGCGATCACCGAAGAGGAAAACAGGCAGAGCGCGAGCCAGCGCATGCAGGGCGAGCGGAGCGGCATGGGCGTCATCGAAAAAACAGGTGAAGCCCAAGCCTGCCCCGGTTTGGCCGCGGGCGTCAATGCCGATCTGGGGAAAACCTGAACAAGTTGTCACCCCAGTGAAAGCCGGGGTCCAGGAGCTTGATTTAACTGGATTCCGGCTTTCGCCGGAATGACGATGGCGGGCTTGTTCCGTGTTTCCCTGGAAACGGGCGGGCCGTGTGGCCCGCCTTGTCCTTACTGCTTGAGGATGCGCATCTCGGTGCGGCGGTTCCGCTCGCGCTCTTCGCGGGTGGCGTTGCTGTTCAGGGGCTTCAGTTCGCCATACCCCCTGGCCGTCAGCTGCGCGGGGTCGACATCCTTGCTGATCAGGTAGTTGCGCACCGCATTCGCGCGGCGCTCCGACAGGCCCTGGTTGTATTGCTCGGTGCCGATGCTGCAGGTGTGGCCCGCCATCTCGGCCACCAGCTCGGGATAGCGCTTGAAGACCTGCGCTACCTCATCGAGCACGCGTGCCGATTCCGGCGTGATCGCGGACGAGTCGAAGGCGAACCAGACGCCCTTGAGCTCGCTCTTCTCGACCAGCGGGCAGCCGGTGTGGTCGACCCGGGTGCCGCGGGGCGTATCCGGGCACTTGTCCATGCTGTCGGGCACGCCGTCGCCATCGCTGTCGATGGGTGCTGCGGGCGCGGGCGGCACCGCGGCGGCAGGCGGCATGATTTCGCAGCCGTGCTCATCGACCCTGGCGCCCGGCATCGTGTCGGGGCACTTGTCCAGATAATCCGGCACGCCGTCGCCGTCGCTGTCCAGCGGGCAACCCTTGTCGTCGACCGCCGCGCCCTTCGGCGTGTCCGGGCAGGCGTCGCGATGGTCCGGCACGCCGTCTCCGTCGCTGTCGGTCGGCTGGCAGAGCAGGGCGCCCAGAATGCCGCCGACCACGGTGCCGGCGCCGACCGTGACGCCGTCAGCGATGGCGCCGACTGCGGCACCTCCAGCCGCACCGACGAAGATGCAGGTTTTCTTGTCCTCGAACCAGTGGCTGTCGGCCGCTAAGGCAGGGCTGGCGGCAAAGAGGGGCAGCAGGAAGGTAAGGAAGAGGCTTAAGCGGCGCATGTCGTGCTCCCGATTTGAATATCAGCTTTCAATATAGAAAACTCTGCGAATTCAGGAGTGGAATGCTCGGATCCGGGTTTGGCCGCGTGGTGCAAGATGGGATGGCTTAGTGTCCGGCTTGAAAGAGCCTGGCCACGTCCTCCACCAGATCGGCCAGAGGACGCTCGCGCCGCGAGTCCTGAACCAGTGCGGCATCCGCGCAGCCCTGGCTTCGGAACGCCTGGATGACATGGCGCGTCACGCCGCGCGCCGACAGGTCCTGCGACAGGCTCACGACGTCGGCCTCGGCCAGCAGGGCCGGATGCACGGTGGTGCGGATTTCGTGCGTGACGCCTGCGGCCAGCACGGTTTCGAGG
>JBAVWB010000171.1:0-1873 GCA_049697615.1 Thiobacillus sp.
GCCAGGCCCGGGGCGGCGCTGCTGCCGTCGGGCTGGGCGTCCAAAGGCGGCAGGGTCGCGGGGTTGTCGATCCCGCGCAGGACGGCGTCGAGCAGGATGCCGTCCTCCTCGTCCAGCCCCAGCTTGATCGAGGGATCGCGGCGGCCGCCGATGACGTGGCGCAGCGCGCCGACCAGCCGCGCCCAGCCGGCCTGCTCGGCGGCGTCGAGCTGCTTCATAAGGTCGGGCAGCTGGCTGCGGTCGCGCAGCGCGTTGACGACGGTGTGGATGAAGGACGCGTGGACGCGCAGGACTTGTTCGACGGCGGGGGGGAGCTGGGCCATTGGGGGAGCTGAGAGTGGAGAGTGGAGAGCAGTGAGGGAATTGTCGGGTCAGGGAAGCCGCTTGGCAACCGCGGGCCGGGTTGGCACGTTTTCGATGTGCCAGTGAGCGCTTGCCCACGTCAGCAGCTCGGGCGGCTCGGCCTCTGCCAGTTCAAGCGGCGGCGGATGGCCGAGGGCGGCGAGCGCCTGCGTAAGCACGGCGTCGCGACCGGTCTCGGGCAGGACGGGGGCGAGGGTCTGCTTGGACAGCTTCTGCCCGGCGGCATTGGTGATGAGCGGCACGTGGGCGTAGACCGGGGTCGGCAGGCCGAGCAGGCCTTGCAGGTAGATCTGGCGCGGGGTGTTCCACAAGAGGTCGGCGCCGCGCACGACGTGGGTGATGCCCTGGAAGGCGTCGTCGACCACCACCGCCAGCTGGTAGGCGAACAGGCCGTCGGCGCGCTTGACGATGAAATCGCCGACGTCATGCGCCAGGTTCTGCTGCAGATCGCCGTGGATGCGGTCGATGAAGTGCATGCTCACATCCGGCACGCGCACGCGCCAGGAACGTGCGATGGCGCCGGCCGGCAGGCCGTTGCGGCAGGTGCCGGGGTAGAGGATCTCGCCTTCGGGGCTGCGCGGCGCGTCCGCGAGCTGGCTGCGGGTGCAGGCGCAGGGGTAGACCGCGCCCTGCGCTTTCAACGCATCGAGCGCCGCGGCATAGGCGTCGTCGCGCTGCGACTGCACCAGCACATCGCCGTCCCAAGCGAGGCCATAGGCCTCCAGCTGGCGCAGGATGGTGTCGGCCGCACCGGACTCGCAGCGGGGGAAATCGAGGTCTTCCATGCGCACAAGCCAGCGACCACCGGCGGCGCGGGCATCGAGAAAACTGGCGACGGCGGCGACGAGCGAGCCGAAATGCAATGGCCCGGTGGGGGACGGCGCAAAGCGCCCGACATAGGCTGCGGGGTTCACCCCGCGATTATGCCGTGCACAAGCGCGAACAAAACACCCGCCAGCAGCAGGGCCGCGGATTCGCTCCACTCGATGCCCGCCCCCAGGATGTCGCCGGTCTGTCCGCCCAGCTTGAGTCGCATCCAGAGGCCCCAGAGGAGGGCCGGAACCAGTGCGACGAAAGCGAGCGGCGAAGCGGCGCTGATCGCCGCCAGCGCCAGGCCGCCCGCGATCCAGCCCGCCCGCTTGCCGTGCCGGGCAAGCCGTTCTCCCAGGCCGGGCTTCAGCGGCGGCAGCAAGAGCGCCCAGCCTGCCGCCGACCAGCGCGCCCAGGCCGGGATCAGCACCAGCACCAGCCACGGCGATTCGAGCAGCAGCAGCAGCCAGTGCAGCAGCACCAGCTTGGTCGCCAGCTGCAGCACCAGCGCAATGACGCCGAAGCTGCCCACATGCGGATCGGCCAGCACCGCCAGAAAGCGCGCCGGGTCGCGATGCGCCGCGCCCAGCGCGTCCGCGGTGTCGGCCAGGCCGTCGAGATGGAGGCCGCTGGTGATCCAGGCCCACATCACGACGCCGGCCAGCGCGCCCAGCCACGAATCGAGCGCCGCGCCCAGGGC
>JBAVWB010000172.1:0-7150 GCA_049697615.1 Thiobacillus sp.
ACGCTGATTAATTCGAAATGGCCGTCATTGCGAGCGCAGCGCGGCAATCCAGCGCATTGATCAAGCAGGCATTTCTGGATTGCCACGTCGCTGCGCTCCTCGCAATGACGAATTAATCAGCGTTAACCTAGAGTTCGTGCCCGATGCGGGGCAGTAAGGGGCGCCACCGCCTCAAGCGATTCCGGCGAAACATCGGCCCGTTTGGCAGCCCGTTTCAGCGCACGCTCACAAACTCTTGCCGTTGCGGATCACCCCCACCGCGATGCCTTCGATGGCCAGTTCCTGGCGCGTGAGGTCGACCTCGATCGGCTCGAAGTCGGGGTTTTCCGGCAACAACTGCACGGTGTGGCCGCGCTTTCTGAAGCGCTTGACGGTGACCTCGTCGCCGATGCGCGCCACCACGATCTGCCCGGCCTTGGCCTCGGCGCTGCGGTGCACCGCAAGCAGGTCGCCGTCGAGGATGCCCGCATCCTTCATGCTCATGCCGCGCACCGTGAGCAGGTAGTCCGCGCGCGGCGAAAACATCGCGGGGTCGAACTGGACGTGCCGCTCGATGTTTTCCTGCGCCAGGATCGGCCTGCCCGCCGCCACCTGGCCCACCACCGGCACCCCCGCGCCGCCCTTCAGCCGGATGCCGCGCGACATCCCGGGCACCAGATCCAGCACCCCCTTTTTGGCCAGCACCTTGAGATGCTGCTCGGCCGCGTTCGGCGAACTGAAGCCGAAGTGCTGCGCGATCTCCGCCCGCGTGGGCGGCAGGCCGGTGGTCTCGATCCACTCCCGGATCAGGCTGAAAATTTCTTCCTGGCGACGCGTCAGGTCTCGCATGGGGCTTCCCTCGAATACTGTATGCATGTACAGTATAAATACTGAATTCGAAAAACGCCAATGCGTGGCGTGCATGCCCGGTAAAACGGCCATGCCCACCCCGCCGGCAAGCAGGAGTCAACCATGATGAAGCTCGGAAAGATCAGCCCCCTCGCCTTCAGCCGCATGAAGCAGCGCGGCATTTCCATCGACGCCCTGCACCATCTGCTTGCCCACGGCCAGGTCGAAAAGCAGTTCGACGGCGCGCGGGTGGTGTACCTCGACAGCCCCGCTCCCAGCCCAAGCTGGCTCAGCAAACCGCAGCCCCGGCTTTATGCAGTGGTGGATGCGGCGGGCGACGTGCTCACGGTGGAAAGGCGGGTGCGGCTGAGGGGGTAAGCGCCGCCAGCTTCGACGTCCCCCGGAAAAACCACCGTCGTCACCCCGGCGAACGCCGGGGTCCAGCGCCTTGATCAAACTGGATTCCGGCGTCCGCCGGAATGACGCCATGGGCAATCCAACCCACCCCCTATAATCAAGCCTCACCCCCATCCTCGCCCCGCATGGAAACCCCAATCCTGCTCTGGCTGCTTGCCGCCGTCCTCATCTCCCTCGGCTTTGCCGGCCTCATCCTGCCCGCCCTGCCCGGCATACCGCTCGTGTACGCCGGGCTGCTTGTGCTGGCCTGGGCCGACAACTTCGTCTACGTGGGATGGATCACCCTGACCCTGCTGGGCGTGCTGGCGCTGATCAGCTATGGCGTCGACTTCCTGGCCAGCGCGCTGGGCGCCAAAAAGTTCGGCGCCTCGCCGCGCGCCGTGGTCGGTGCCGCAGTGGGCGCCGTGGTCGGATTGTTCTTCGGCCTGCCGGGCCTGCTGCTCGGCCCCTTCATCGGCGCCGTCATCGCCGAACTCACCACCCGCGCCTCGGTCCGGGCCGCCGCCCATGCCGGCGTCGGCGCCACCGTCGGCCTCGTGTTTGGCGCCCTGCTCAAAATCGCCCTCGCCTTCACCATGATCGGCGTGTTCGTGCTCGACCGCTTTCTGTAAACGAGCCTCCCCGCGTAGGATGGTCGCCCCCGGCCCGATGCCGTGGTGTTTGCGAAGGCGCGAAAATCGCCCCGAGGCGGGGCTCCTACAATTGTTTCCTGTAGGCCCGCCGCTCACGCACCCGGCCCAGGCCATGCAGCGCCGCCGCGATCAACACCATCGCCAGCACCAGAACATAAGGCGCAAAGCGATTGACCGATGCCGCCCAGTCGCTGAGTTCGTTCAGCAGCAAGCCCCACACCCCAATGGCCAGATAGGTCGCCCCCAACACCACCGGCAGAATCACCCGGGCGCGCAAGCCGGCCAGAAAACCGATGATCGCCCCCGCCACCGGGCCGGTCATCCAGAACGGGGCCAACACAAAAACGAACAGGCCGGCAATGCCGAACTTGCGCACCACGCCACCCCGCAACTCGGCAGCGCTGTGCATGCGCTGAACAAAGGGCTGCAGCCCGGGCACCCGGATCAGCTGGCGCCAGCTCAGCACGAACAGCGGGTACAGCACCAGCACCTTGGTCGTCTCCACCAGCATGTTGAAGGGAATCACCTGGGCATGGCCCAGACCACTCGCATAGCCGAAGGCCAACCCGGCTGCACGGCCGATCACCAGGTTCAGCCCCGTCATCGCCGCATAGGTCAGCACGCTGTCCGGAAACACGACCCAACCGATCCCGAGCGCCAGCAGCATCAGGGCGGTGAGCGCGAGACCGAGCCCTAGCAGGCGGCCTTCTGTGCTGGAAAAAAGCGTTTCACGCATGCGGGTTCCCGGGTCCACCTGGTTATAAGCGGCAACTGTGCTCCGTCATGGTCACCCCTTGCTGACCACGATGATGACGGGCGCGCCCAAAGTACCGGCCCGCGCCGGACTTGGTGTCCTGCGCGTTCCTCTGCAACAGGCCCTCGCAGGCGTCACCCTTCGCGTCGGCGCTCGCGATGCCGGCCCACCCACTCCATCGCGGCAGCGATCAGCACGATCGCAAGGAACAGCGCGTAGGGGGCGTACTGGTTGACGGTTGACGCCCAGACGTTGAGCTCGTTCAGCAGCAGCGCCCATACGCCGATGGCGACATAGGTCGCCACCAGCACCACCGCCAGATTCACCCAGGGGCGCAAGCCGATCAGAAATCCGATGATCGCCCCCACCACCGGGCCGGTCATCCAGAACGGGGCAAACACGAAAACAAACAGTCCGGCGATGCCGAACTTGCGCACCACGCCCCCGCGCGACTCCGCAGCGCGGTGGATGCGCGTGATGAAGGGCTCCAGGGTGCGCAGCTTGATCAGGTGCCGCGTGCTCTGCACGAACAGCGGGTAGATCACCAGCACCTGGATGGTCTCGACCAGGATGTTGAGGGGCACCACCTGGGCATGCCCGAAACCGCTCGCATAGCCGAAGGACATCCCCGCTTCCCGGCCGATGATCAGGTTCAGCCCGGTCATGATCGCGTAGGGAAGAATGTGGTCCGGATACAGGTGCCAGCCGATGCCGAACGCCAGCAGCATCAGGCCGGTGAGCGCCAGGCCGACGCCCAGCATGCGGCCTTCGGTGCTGGCGAAAAGTGTTTCATGCATCGGTTCCACCGCGTTTTCCCGTCTCATGGCCGCTACTGTGCCATGAACGCGCGGCGATGCGGTGCGGGTCCGTGCTGATTTGCGTGATGGGCGGGTACTATTAGGCCTTTGTTTTGCATCGGCGCAGCGCACGCGCAGCCACCGTTTCGATGACCCTACCGGCGAGCAAACTCCCCAGCACCTTACCGCACAATCCGGACGCCGAACGTGCGCCCGGCGCCCACGTCCCGACGGAATCGGCCACCCCCGTCCTGCGGGACTGCATCGCGCGTTATCAGGCGCGAATTCCCGGGCTGGCCGACATGGCCGCGCAACTGCAAGGTGCGGCCACCCTCGATGCCATCATCGCGCTTTACGAACCCTGCTATCCCCTGCTGGAGCAGGCGATGTGGTCCGGCGCGGCGGATTTCCACCCGCTGCTGGCTGCCTACCAGTCGCTGTTCCGCGAACAGGAGGCGCTGATCCGGCAGCGCTGCAACACGGATCAAGTCAGCGACGATCGCCATCACTTCATCGTCGCCATCCCGGTGGCGGATCGCCCGCCCCACCTGCGCGCCTGCCTGGAAAGCCTCTACCAGGTGTGCACCCTGTTCGACTACGGCGGCCACGCGTCCGGCGTGTGGGACAAGGTCCGGGTCATCGTCAGCGAGGACAGCCGCGACGAAGCCAATGTCCGCCGCCATCAGGAACTCGTCGACGAATACCGCAACAAGGACCTGCAGGTCGTCTACTTCGGGCTGGCCGAGCAATACGAACTGCTGCACGCGCTGCCCCTGCTGCAGCGCGAGCGCCTGGGCCACCTGCTCACCACCCAGCCGCGTGACCGCTTCTATCTCAAAGGCCAGGCCGCCAACCGCAACCTCTGCTATCTGAAGTTTTTGCAGCTCACCCAGGACCGCGACCGCACCCTGTACTACCTGATCGACAGCGACCAGAGCCTGTGCGTGAACCGGCAGACCGACTCCGGCGAAGAAGCCGTCTACGCGCTCAACTACTTCCACGCCATCGACCGCATCTTCCGCAGCACCGACACCCTCATGCTCACCGGCAAGATGGTCGGCGACCCGCCCGTGTCGCCTTCGGTGATGGCGGCGAATTTTCTCGACGACGTCAGCGCCTTCTTCGCCCAGCTCGCCGGGCTGCGCCATGATGCGGCCTGCCAGTTCCACGGCGCGGGGCCGGTTGCGGACGACGCCGCGTACCACGACATGGCCAGGCTGTTCGGCTTCGACCAGCAGCCGACGACCTACCCCTACCCCTGCCGGCTGCAAGGCGCGCACGACCACGGCGCCTGCCTGGCGGATTTCGCGCAGCGGCTCAACGCCTTCTTCTTCGGCGAGCACCTCACCCGCAGAACCTGGTTCGCCTACGGCAGCGGCTTCACCGAGCTGTCGCCCGCGCGCACGGTCTACCCCGGCAACACCATCGTCAACCACGCCGGGCTCAAATACGTCATCCCTTTCGGCCACCTGCGGCTGCGCATGTCCGGCCCCACCGCCGGGCGTCTCATCGCCGCCGAGATCGGGCATCGCTTCGCCTCGTTCAACATGCCCAACCTGCACCGGCGCACCACCGAGGCGGGCCTTGCCGACGACTTCCGCCCCGGCGTGGAAGTGGGCGAGGCACACGTCGACCTGTCCAACGAATTCGAGCGCCAGTTCTTCGGCGACCTGATGCTGTTTTCCACCGAAGTGCTGGTCAAAAAGGCCGACGTGAACCAGCCGTTTGCGCAGGACGTGATCGAAGCCGTCGTCGCGCAGAAAGAAGCCGAACTGCTGGCGCTGTACCAGCAAAAGCACGACGCCATCGTCGAGAAAAACCGGCAACTCCACGCCCTCGTATTCGACGCCGGCCATTGGTGGCTGCGCGCGCCCGAGCTGACCGACGCCCTGCGCCACGTCCGCGCCTTCATCGACAACATCGACCGCAACTTCGGCGCGCACGCCGTGGCCTGGCGCCAGATCCAGTCCGCCGGGCACCGCGCCCAGCGCAAGCGGCAGATCGTAAAAGCCCTGATGGAATACCGCGCCGAGCGCGATGCGTGGGATGGTTTGTTCTGAGGGCGAAGCAGGAAACCCTCGGCCCCCGATCGTCATTCCGGCGCACGCCGGAATCCAGTCAAATAAAAACGGCTGGACCCCGGCGTACGCCGGGGTGACGATTAAAAAGCTTGCCGTGTCTCGGCGCAGTCCAGTCCAAACCCTCCGCTCTCCCCGCCAAAGTAGCGGCGTCCACGCCACAATGCGCAATATCGCGCAATGAACACGTTGCGCAATGTTGCGCATTCCAAGAGCAACTGTAGGAGCGGCGCCCTCGCCGCGATTTTCGCACCGTCGCGATCTCCACATCATCGGCCCGAGGCGGGCCTCCTACAACACGACCCGTCTTAAAGGGTGACCGAATCCACCGCCCCCGCAACAATCGCTTCGCGACACGCCCGATACGCCGCCTCCGCCGCCCTAAGCACCGCCTCCGGAATCACCACCTCCGAATAGTCGCTCCGCACCCGGTCGATCCGCCCGCTTCGAACCCGCTCCGACGTATCCCCCCGGCGCGCCTTCCCCGTGTGGCTGAACACCTCATACCGCTCGTTCAACGGCGAATCCAGTTCCAGCCATGCCGTCAGCCTGGGCAGCAGCTTCTCCGGCGCGCGCACAAGCAGCTCCGCGTCGAAGTAGGTGTAGGGCCAATCGCTCGTCCGGCAAAACTCGGCCAGCGCGCGCACCCGCTCCACGTAGTAGTTCGCCGCCTCCACCGGCGAGGCATACAGGTCCGGGTCCGGCTTCTGGCGAAACAGATGCACGATGCTCTTGATCGTATGTTCCGGCTCCGCCAGCGCCACCAGAACTTTGATGTCTGCCAGCCCCAGCCGCTCGGGCTTCAGCGCATAGTCGTTGTGCAGCAGCTTGTCGAACAGGTAGCGGCTCCCCGGCTTGAGCACCTCGTCCTGCTGATACGCCGCCAACTGCCGGTCCAGCGCTGAGGCGTCCTCATAGCCGAGGTGCATTTCGTAGTAGCCATTGATCTGCGGGTGCGAGCCGAGGATATGCCCCGCCAAGCTGGTGTAGGCGCGCATGTGACTCAGCAGGAAGATCCTGGCGTAGGGGTCAGGCGAGGCGTTCATGGATTCCGATGATCGGGAAGCGGAAGCGACTGAGGGAACAGCCGTTTACGTACTCAGGCTGGCCGCGTGCCCTTGCAGCCGGGGTACTGAGAACAGCCCCAGAAAGCATTACCCGAATTCGCGCCACGCTTGGCTGTTCGTTTCACCATCGCGCTTTGGCAAACCGGGCAGGCGGGCGAACCAGCAGGCGTTGCAGCCGGTGAAGCTGCAACTGCCTTTGCAGGAACACTCACCCCCCGAATCAGCGTATGCAGCGCCTTGCCGTCCAGCAGCTCGATGTTGCGGCCTGCGGCAAACGCCCGTGCCTCATCCGTAAACACGCCTGACGTCACCACATACCCGCCGGTTGCGCCCTCCGCTGCCATCACCCCATAGAGTTCGCGCACCGTGTTCACGCTTACCTTGAATGCCTTCCACTGTTTGCACTGCACCAGAAAGGTCTCGCCTTCCTTTTTCAACGCCAGGTCGATCCCGCCATCGGCGCCGCCGCCTCCGGTCTCGGTCACCGCGTAGCCCTTGCGCCGGAAAGCTTCGCCCACCAAAGCCTCGAACTGCTGCCAACTCATATCGTTGAGCGCACCCCGGTCAGGGCTGGCAG
>JBAVWB010000173.1:0-11227 GCA_049697615.1 Thiobacillus sp.
ACCAGGGCGGTGATGAGGGGGCAGTCTGTGTACTTGGGTGGCTTCACTGCGAAGCCCTGATCCGGTTCGCGACGGCAGCCCATCGTCAAACTGATTTTGACGTTCCTCCCCTTACAGACCCGCCGAATATCAAGCGCGTCGGGTGGATCGGCGGCAAAGGTGTCTGAGCCCCGCCCACAAAAATCCAATTAAAAAAATCAAAGGCGGGGCGAGTTCTTTGCCGTCCACCCGACGCGCTTGATGTTCGGGGTTTCGGGTATGTCGGGGTCGCCTTTCTTTGGTTCCTTTCTTTGGCGAGACAAAGAAAGGAACTTGCTGCCGGGCAACCCCCGGCCAACGCACCTCAGGTCACAGAAAGCCTGACTACTCAGTGGTGCTCCGCGCCAAGCCAAAGACCGGATTGCTTCGGCGCCACGCGCCTCGCAACCACTCGTGCAGGGCTTCCCTGACAGGCCGCGTCAGGACTCGGCGACGACGTAGCGGTTGCGGCCGTTTTGCTTGCCTTCGTACAGCGCGAAGTCGGCGCGCTTGATGGCGCTGGTCAGGTCTTCCATTTCACCGGCCAGCGCCAGTCCCATGGTGATGGTCAGCCTGAGGGTTTCGCCGTCGTCGATCGGGACCGGGGTGGTGCCGACGGATGCCAGGATGCGGCGCGCGGATTTCCGGGCCTCTTCTGCGGACTTGCATTTCAGCAGCCAGAGAAACTCCTCGCCGCCGAAACGGTACAACGGCTCGTCGGCGCGCAAGCCCTGCTTCAGGGTGCCGGCGACGTGGCGCAAGACCAGGTCGCCTACCTGATGCCCATAGGTGTCGTTGATCGGCTTGAAGTGATCCACATCGATCATCACCACATACAGCAGGCTGCGGTTGCGGCGGGCTTCCTTCTGGTACAGGACGAAATCGTTCTCGACGTTGTAACGCAGGGGCAGGCCGGTCAGCGGGTCGTGGCGCACCGCTCTCGACAGGATCAGCGTCTTGTAATTGGCCAGCAGGTTGATCAGCTCGGCCTGCGAGGCCTCGAAGGTATCCAGATCACCGCTCAGCCCCGGCTGGCCACCCATGATCCGTGTGCACAGTGACCGGATGGTGTCATGCATCGCTTGGTGCACCACTTCCAGGCGCTGTGCCGACGCAGCATCCAGTGCCTCGAATTCTTCCCGGTTGGCCGTAAACCAGGCGCCGAAGCGGCACAGGGTATGCGCCATCGGATCGAGCACATCGTCGCCCGGGGTTGAGCGCAGTACGGCGCAGCGCAGAATCCGGCGGCTCCAGTCCATGTGCGCCTCGACCGCGGCATCGAGTTCCGCGACCAGGGCATCGGATCCCGCCGGCAGGTCGGACATGGCCCTTTACTTAAAGCTCACGTACGACGCGGAAGCCCAGATTGATGTCGAGTTCGTTTTCAAGCCGGCGGCAGCGGGAAGCGGGACGGCAGCATTCGGGGCCGTCGAACCAGGAGCCGCCCTTGGTGACGACGGCCTGCGGAATGCCGGGCTGCGGGTGCTCCGGCAGACTGGCGTGGTCGGGGGTCCAGGGGCTGGCAGTGAATTCCCATACGTTGCCCGGCATGTCGAAGAGGCCCCAGCGATTGGGACGCAGTCCGCCGACTTCCTTGGCACCGCAGCGCGCAAGACGGCTCGCCATCGAACGCGGGGTTTTGGGGTGGCTCAGGTCCTTTTCAAGGTTGTAGACCGCACTGTCCGGGCCGATGCTGTCGCCGTGCGGGTAGGTCGTGGCCACACCGGCGCGGCAGGCATATTCCCATTCCACTTCGGTGGGCAGACGGTAGCGCTGGCCCGTCTCGCGCGACAGCCAGGCGCAGTAGTCGAGGGCATCGGTCTGCCGCACATCGATCACCGGCATGCGGCCCGACAGCCACAGCAGTTCCTCGCGCGGCTTCCATCCGGTGGCGTGGGCATAGGCCTCGAATTCTTCGGTGGTGACCGGGTTCACCCCGATCGCAAAGCTGTGCTCGATCAGCGCGGCGCGGCGCGGGCGGTCCTGGTCAGGCGCCGCCTCCTCGGGGGCTGCGCCGTATTCAAACGCGCCTGCAGGAATGACCGCGAGTTCGGGCGCGGCGCTGCCGTCGGATAGCGCGTCGTGAAAATGCACGCCTGGCAAGCCCAGCGCCTGCGCGGTCTGAGCCTGCAGGGCGATCAGTTCGTCCCCGGACAGGGTGAATGTATTGGACGGGGCATGGGTGGTGCGGTCTGGATTCATGTTGGCTGGCCTGGCTGGTGGGTAAATCAGATTATGCCAGCTTCTTTTTCGTCCATGAGCGGTTCGCTCTGTTCCAGTGTCGCCCCCCGGTGACCTCCCGTAGCAATTCCGTCAATACCCCAATCACCTCGGCGTCCCGAATGCTCCCCACCCGGTTGCCGGATTGCCTGAAAACTGAACGCTCGACCGCGCAAGCCGCAACGCGTTCACATATACGTAACGTTCCCAGCCTATTGTCCGGAAATTCGTCTATTCCGCCCCTCCATGAGCCACGAAGAATCACGCCTGCATCTGGAAAACATTCTGGCCAACACGCGGCTGGTAACCCTGCTGCAACCCTTGCTCGATCTGGTCGAAGGACGGGTGATGGGCTATGAAGCGTTATCGCGCGGACCATCCAACAGCCCCCTGCATGCCCCGCAGACGCTATTCCGCGTGGCCGAACAGCACGGCCTGCTGACGGAACTGGACTGGGTCTGTGTGCGCATGGCACTCAAGACTTTTGCGAAATTGAATCTACAGGGGCGACTGTTTATGAACCTGTCACCCAGCAGCCTGCTGGACGCAAGCTTTGCGCCAGAAGCGATGCTGGCGGCGCTGCGGGAGGTGGGCCTGAACCATCATCAGGTGGTGATCGAAATCACCGAGAACGCCACCGCGCTCGATTACAGTGAATTGCGACAGGCGGTGTCGGGGCTGCGCGCAGCCGGGATCGAGGTGGCCATTGACGACCTCGGCGAGGGGTTTTCCAGCCTGCGTCTTTGGTCTGAATTGAAGCCTGGCTTTGTCAAGATCGACAAGCATTTCATTGCTGACATCCACCAGGATCCTCACAAGATCCTGTTTGTACGGTCGATCAAACAGATGGCCGAGGGTGCCCACTCCTGCGTCATTGCTGAAGGCGTGGAAAGCCTGTCCGAGTTGGCGGTACTGAAAGACATCGGCATCCGCTTTGCGCAGGGTTACCTCATTGGCCGCCCTTCGCCAGTGCCGACCCGGATGCCGCCGAGCGAGGTGCTGACTTGCCTGCAGTCCGGCATGGTCAGCGTGTTTCCCATTTCACAGGGGCGCGGCGGCCTGTACGTATCGGCCGACAAGCTTGTGATTGCCGCGCCGTCTGTTACCCCTCAGACAACCAGCCAGGAAGTGCTCGATCTGATGCTGCTGCAGTCCGATATCCATGCTGTGGCGGTGGTCGACCAGGGTATTCCGGTCGGCATCATTCATCGCCCCGCCTTGCTCAATCGCTTTATCGGCCTGTATCGGCGCGAACTCTTCGGCAAGAAACCCTGCTCCGATTTCATGGACGCTGATCCGCTGATCGTCGACAAGGCTACGCGCATGACCGAACTGTCCGAACTGGTGGTGAAAAAAGGCAAGGAAGCCTTTACCCAGGGCTTCATCATCACCGGCGAAGGGCATTATCTTGGGATGGGGTCGGGCTTTGATCTGATGCGCGAAGTCACCGCAATGCAGATCGTAGCCGCGCGCTACGCCAACCCGCTGACCGGCCTACCCGGCAACGTGCCGATCCAGGAGCACATGGAGCGGTTGCTGATCAACGAGCAGACCTTCGTCACCGCCTATTTCGACCTCGATCAGTTCAAGCCTTACAACGACGTCTATGGGTTCCGCCGCGGCGACGACATGATTCATCTTCTGGCGGGCATTCTTCGCGACGGTTGCAACGCCGAGCTCGATTTTGTCGGCCACATCGGCGGCGATGATTTCGTGGTGTTGTTTCAGAGCCCGGATTGGGAGGCGCGCTGCCACGGCATGCTGGCGCAGTTCGACTGCAAACGACTGGCCCTGTTCAATCCAGAGCACGTGGAAGCTGACGGCTACCGCAGCGAGGACCGGCGCGGCGTCATGGCTTTCCATGCCTTGGTGACGCTATCTATCGGTGCGCTTCTGGTGGATCCCGCACACTTTCACCATTATCAGGAGGTGGCGCGGGCAGCCTCTGAAGCCAAACACATGGCTAAACGCATCGATGGCAGCAACCTGTTCATCGACCAGCGCAAGATGCCTTTTGGCAGGCGGTTGGTGGCGGAAGCGAGTTCTGTCGGAATGGACGAATCGAGAGAAGGGGCCTCGCCGCCCGTCTTCCACGCAATTTAATCGGGCAAGTTGTGATTTAACGGCCCACGTTGAAGAAAAAAGACGGGAAAAAAAGGCCTGGCTGATCGGGTAAGTTCTTTTACGCTCAGTACAAAGACCTTGCCCGAACCGCCAGAAAGAAACTATTTCGACCCTTTGGTGGGACGACCTGTCTTGATGACTTCCAGGCGACGGACCGCGGCAACCACCGAGGCGTCGCTCAATTTCGCCAGATTCGCAACGGCAGCGCGCAATATCTCGCTTTTCTTGGCCGACACGCCCGCATCAAGGCAGCGCTTTTTGAGCGCGGCGATCTGGGCGTACTCCCCATCCGGCATGGTGAAGCTGTCGCGAATCAGCTTGGCCTTTTTGGCCTTGGGTGGTTTACCCGCCTTGTTGCCCTTGGCAACAAACGGCTCTGGCTCGTGTGCGGCTTTCTTTACCGGGGGCGATTTCCTGGAGACGGGAGGTCGAGTGGCGGTTTTCTTTGCCGCTGCCGTCGTGCTCCTGGCAGTGGCCGGGGCGCTTCTTCTGGCTGCAGGCGCAGCAGCGGTGGTTTTCCTTGCACGTGCTGCCGGCTTGGCGGCGGCTGGTTTGGCGCTGGCAGTTGCCGTGGGGCTCGCTGCGGGTGTCGCGGATTTTGTTTCCGCTGGCTTCCTGGTGTGATCGGCCACGATAAATTTCCTTAAATATACATACGGAATAAACAGTATATTTAGTTAATTTCGATATTCGTGTGCTTAACCAAATTGAAATAAAAAATTCACAATCCGGAAGAAACGAACGCAGTCGTTCTTACCTCAGGTACGCCTCTGTGGCGTAGCGACGCATCATGCGGTGGCTGTTGAAGTAGGCGGCGTTCTTGCTGATGGCGCCTTTCATGACGCTGATCCAGCCAGGGCGGTCGTCGTACCAAAGCGGCAGTATCATCTTCTCCAGCTTCTCGTACAGGGCCATGGCATCGTGGCCGTTGGCGGTGGGCGAATCGTCTCCCACCGCCCACCCGGTCACCCCCTCCAGGCATCCCTCCACCCACCATCCGTCCAGCACCGAGCACTGGGGCACGCCGTTGAAGGCCGCCTTCATGCCGCTGGTGCCGGAGGCCTCGAGGGGCCGCAGGGGGGTGTTGAGCCAGACATCCGAGCCGGACACCATGAGCAGTGCCAGCGCCATATCGTAATCGGGCAGGAAGGCCATCGGTACCGTCCCAGCCAAGTCCCGCATGTGGGCGTGCAGTGCTTCGATGAGCTGCTTGCCCGCCTTGTCTTTCGGATGGGCCTTGCCGGCCATGACGATCTGGAAGGGATGTTCCTGGGCGAGGGCCTTGAGACGCGCGAGATCGGTGAACAGCAGGTCCGCCCGCTTGTAGGCGGTCATGCGCCGCGCGAAGCCCAGGATGGGCTGATCCGGATTCAGCACCACCCCGGTCAGTTCCCGCACCTTCTCCACCAGCGCCTGTTTGGCCGCCTGGTGGGCGGCCCAGAGCTTCTCGTCCGGGATGCGGTCGGCCCGTGAGAGCAGTTCCGGCTCATGGCACCAGCCTGGCACATACTCGTCGAATATTTTTGCGATGGGCGCGCTGGTCCAGGTCGAGGCATGCACCCCGTTCGTCACCGCGTGAACGGCATAACCCGGGAACATCTGCCGGGAAACCTCGGCGTGGCGCTTGGCCACCCCGTTGACGTATTCGGACAGGTTCAGGGCCAGGCGGGTCATGTTGAGCTTGTCCTCGCCGGCCAGCAGCTTCACCGTTCCCGGATCCAGCAGATCACCGTAGATGCGCCGCACTAACGCGTAGTCGAATTTGTCGTGGCCTGCTTCCACCGGCGTGTGGGTGGTGAAGGTGCACAGTTCCCGCACCCGGGGCAGGTCGTAGGGACTCTCGCCGGATCGCATATCTTCGCTGGGATGGGCGAAGCGCTGCAGCAGGGCCAGGGTGAGGAAGGCGGAGTGGCCCTCGTTCATGTGATACCCCATGAGATTGAAGCCCAGGGCCTGGAGCATGGCGATGCCCCCCACGCCCAGAACCACCTCCTGTTTCATCCGGTAGGTCTCATCGCCACCGTACAGGTAGTGGGTGATGTCGCGGTCCCGTGGGTCGTTCACCGGCAGGTCGGTGTCCAGCAGCAGGACGGGCACGCCTCCGTCGACCAGCGAGCTCACCACATATAGCCATCCCCCCACCCACACCTGGCGATCCTCCAGGTCCAGGGCCACGGTGGCCTGCAGCCGTGTCGCGTAGCGGGCGGGATCCCAGTCGTCGGCATGCTCGATCTGTCGGCCCTGTGGACCGATCTCCTGGCGGAAATAGCCGGCCCGGGACACCAGGGTGACCGCCACCATGGGCACGCCGATGTCCGCCGCGGCGCGCAGGGTGTCCCCCGCCAGCACCCCCAGGCCGCCGCTGTAGGTAGGGATGTCGCTTTCCAGGGCAATCTCCATGGAAAAATAGGCAACGCGGGGCTTGTGGGTGAACTTTTCGGTTTTATTCGCGGCTTCTGCCATGGTGGGTTCCACCGATAAACGCCAACCCAAATACGAAGAGCGGCGGATATCAGGTTTTGTTGTCCTCGGACTTGCAACAGCCCGGCTACTTGGCTTTCGCTTTTTTCCTGATATCAGCCATCTTCTCTCGCCATTCGTTCAGATCCTCATCCTCTATTTCAAGCTGTAATGCCACGACTTCCAGCGTAGTCATTTTTTCATTTTCCAGTCTGCGCAGTAATTTTGATCGCGTTCTCGACAGCAAACGCTCGGTTTCTTCCTCGTTCAAAAGCTTGGCTTTCTCGAGGTACTCATCAGAAGGCGTCTTTCTCATCGAAACTCATCCTTGGGTTTTGAAAATCAGCTTTTAAAGTTACACCTTTCCCTGTTTGATTCGCTACCTCAGTCAGCGAATCGGCCCGGCTTTTCCGGACACTTTCGAGCGCATACAAAATTCAATTTTCCGTCACGAGTTATTCATTTTCAGGAATCAAGATCATAGACCCTCGGGAGCATTCCCGGTCGATAACGGAAGGAGTCCATCATGACGACAGCAAGCAGCCTGCAGGTGAAAAGCCCTCAGACGAACACGCATGTTTCATCCGGCGTTTCCGATGCTGGAAAGATCGATCTGGCGGTGCTCACGCTCAATGACCAGGGCGTGATCCGCGACTGCAGCCGCGCGTGTGAACAGGTGTTTGGCTACCCGCCGGAGGAACTGGCGGGCCGTCATGTTTCCATGCTCCTCCCGCAGCTGCCGGACACCGACCTGGTGCAGGAGGGCCGCATCAACTCCCGACTGGCCCATCTCTGCCACTGTGCCGTTGCCTTCCAGGCCCGGCGCCGCGATGGCCGGTGCTTCGCCAGCGAGCTGTTCATCAACCTCCTCGGCAGCCACAACGTGGTCATCCTTGTGCGCCGGCTCGAAGCGTCGATATTGAACGGCGGCGCATTTGCCGCCATGCCTGTCCGCTAGCCGAAATCTGCCTGCAGCCGTGCAACACGGTTCTTCCCGCTTGAACTCGCGCGGACGCACGATCCGGCGCGAGGCCTTGGTCGGAAGCTTTCCATGAAAGCAGGAGCGATCCAGGAGAAGATGTTTGTGACAAAGAAAAGTGGCACCGAGGATGCGAGCCCGGGAAACGCGGACATCGAGGGTGTCCTGAGTGAACTCATGGCCATCCGGGAAGATATGGTCTCCAGCCTGGCCATGTCGCAGCCCCATCTCGCCGGGGTTCACGCGAACTACCGGGACAGTGCCCGGAACCTCCTGCATTATCTGGCGCTGCGTCGCCGCGATCTGCGCCCGTTGCAGTTGCGCCTGGCGTCGTTGGGGCTGTCCTCCCTCGGGCGGGCCGAGTCGCATGTCCTGGCTACTGTGGATGCGGTGCTGAATGTCCTGCACCGTCTGGCGCAGCGCGACTGGCAGCCGGCATCCGAGGAATCCGCGGTCATGAATTTTACCCACGGCGAGCGGCTGCTTGCCGAACACACCGACGACGTGCTCGGGCCCGTAACCCCGGGTCGCAGGGTCCGGATCATGGTCACCATGCCGAGCGAGGCGGCGGACGACTCCCTCCTTGTTCATAACCTGCTCCAGCAGGGCATGGAATGCATGCGCATCAATTGCGCCCATGACGACGCCGCAGCATGGGCGCGGATGATCGCGCACCTGAGACAGGCGGAGCGGTCGCTGGGCCGCTCCTGCCGCGTCGTCATGGACCTGGCGGGGCCGAAGCTGCGCACCGGGCCGCTGCAGCCGGGCCCGGCGGTGGTCCGGATTCGGCCCCGTCGCGATGCCTACGGGCGCGTCACCACACCCGCGCGGATCTGGCTGACCGCCGAGGAATCCCCCAAGCCGCCTCCCTCACTGGCGAGTGCATGCCTTCCCGTGCCATCGGCCTGGCTGGCCCAGCTTCGCATCGGGGCGTTGGTTGACTTTACAGATTCACGGGACGCCCAGCGGGATTTCAGGATCGTTGACGTGACTGAGCACGGCTGTTGGGCGGAACTGACCCAAACGGCTTACATCGTCCCCGGCACCACCCTGCGTCACGCGCGTGACGCAGACAGGCCCGACGACCGCGAATGCCTCATTGGCGCGTTGCCGCCGGGCGACAACATTCTCACCCTGCAGAAAGGCGACCTGCTCATCCTGACCCGTGACCTCAAGCCGGGCCGCCCGGCAAGCTACGACAGCGCAGGAAAAATCCTGACCCCTGCCGTGATCGGTTGCACCCTTCCGGAGGTGTTCGATGATGTCCGGGCGGGTGAGTCGATCTGGTTCGACGACGGCAAGATCGGCGGCGTCATCGAAAAGGTCGAGGCGTCACAGGTTTTCGTCCGCATCACGCAGGATCACGTGAAGGCGCTGACCCTGCGCGCCGACAAGGGAATCAACCTTCCCGAAAGCAACTTGCGCTTGGCGGCGATGACGGCCAAGGACATCGAGGACCTGTCCTTCGTGGCTCAGCATGCCGACATCGTCGAGTTGTCCTTTGCCAACAGCGCCCAGGACGTTGAGTCCCTGCAGCAGCGGCTGGCGAGCCTGGGGGACCGACAGCCTGCCATCGTGCTGAAGATCGAGACGCGTCGCAGCTTTGAGAGCCTGCCGGAGATGTTGCTGACCGCCATGCGTTCACCGCGATGCGGGGTGATGATCGCCCGGGGCGATCTGGCCGTCGAATGCGGATTCGAACGTCTGGCAGAAGTTCAGGAAGAAATACTCTGGCTGTGCGAGGCAGCGCATGTCCCCGTGATCTGGGCGACCCAGGTCCTGGAAACGCTTGCCAAGGAAGGCAGGCCATCGCGTGCCGAGATCACGGACGCTGCGATGGGACTCCGCGCCGAATGCGTGATGCTCAACAAGGGGCCCTATGTCGTCAGCGCCGTTCGGGTACTGGACGATATTCTGCGGCGGATGAATGCGCACCAGGCCAAAAAGCGCTCCATGCTCCGGGAGTTGCATCTGGCCCATATGCTGACGGGCGAACCGGGTGTCGCTGCCTGGCCACGCCATTCTGCATCTGGCCGGAAAGCAGACCTTGTGGCCGCCCCGGCGCCTGAGATGGGCCGCTAGGTGAGGACCGGATGAGTCCTGCCGCGACCGTTAATGGCCCATGGGAAACAAACCCTGGTCGCCGCGCGTATCACAACTGACATGCTTTACATCGACCTTTTCAAATCCCTCGAACGCGCCCGCTGGAACATGGAAACCGATATTCCGTGGGACCAGTTCGACGCCGGCAAGCTCACCGACGAGCAGGCGCTGACCATCAAGATGAACGCCATCACCGAGTGGGCGGCACTGCCGGCCACCGAAATGTTCCTGCGCGATTTCGTGCACGACAGCGACTTCTCCGCCTTCATGTCGATCTGGTTCTACGAGGAGCAGAAGCACGCCTTGGTGCTGATGGAATACCTGCGCCGCTTCAAGCCCGAATTCGCGCCGACCGAGGAAGAACTGCATGCCATCCGCTTCCCGTTCGATCCGGCGCCGCCGATGGAAACCCTGATGCTGCATTTCTGCGGCGAAGTGCGCCTCACCCAGTGGTACAAGCGCGCCTCGGAATGGCATACCGAGCCTGTGATCAAGTTCATCTACGAAACGATCTCGCGCGACGAGGGGCGGCACGGCGGCGCCTACCTGCAATACATGAAGCGCGCGCTGAAGCAGGGCGGGCAAAGCGTGGCCGCCGCATTCGCCAAGATCGGCTTCCTGATGGCGTCGAGCCAACGCTCCGACAAGGCCCTGCACCCCACCAACCTGCACGTCAACGAAGCGCTTTATCCGCTGGACACCATCCAGTCGCGCCTGCCCGATCCGGAATGGCTGGAGCGCTGGCTCGACGAGCAGATCCAGTTCGACGACATCTGGGAAAACCGGGTGGTAGGCGGCATCCTGCGCAACCTGTCGAACCTGCTGGGGCAGACTTTCGAGAACGTGCGCGACCTCAACAAATACCGCAAGCAGGCCCTGGCGGCGGCCTGATGCTGTCGCGCCCCGTCACGAGGCCAGCCAGCGTGCTGGCCTTTTTCATGGTGGATTGTCAACTTGATGCGATGCCAATTCAGTATGATTGAAGCCTGTTGCGCCGATCCATTTGCGCACGGATCCATCCTCGAATCCAATCGCGCCTGACTTCTCCACAACCGAGCGAAGCTTGAATTGACTAGCCAGCACACATCAAGCAGCCTCCGCCTGCCGCCCGACTCGCTCGCCTGGCTGACCTGGGGCCTGCTTGCCAGCCTCTATTTCGTCGGCTACTTCCAGCGCGTCGCCCCGGCGGTGATGGTGGACGAACTGATGCGCGACTTCGGCATCGCCGCCACCATGCTCGGCAATCTTTCCGCCATCTACTTCTACACCTACGCCGCCATGCAGATCCCCAGCGGCCTGCTCGCCGATGCCGTCGGCCCGCGC
>JBAVWB010000174.1:0-18903 GCA_049697615.1 Thiobacillus sp.
GGCGGCGCTCCAGGTTGCGTTCCTGCGCGGGCGACAATTCGTTGTTGAAGATGACGACATCGGCTTCGGTGGCAGCAACCAGCGCCGCGATTTCGTCAGCCTTGCCGCTCCCCACGAACAGCGCGGCATCCGGGCGGCTGCGCTTGCCCGTCACCTCGCCCAGGATGTCGAGCCCTGCGCCCGACGCCAACAGGCGCAACTCGGCCACGCTCTCGGCAAAATCCGGGTCGCCGAAATCCAGCGCCACCAGGATGACGCGCTCGCCGCCGGCGTGCCGGTCAAACACGGGGGCGTTCCCGATGGGCGCGCGGGCAGCGGGCCTCGGCTACGGGCATTGGCATCAGACAAAACAGGGATGGATTCACGGACAGGTCGCTTGAAAACGGCTCCGCAAAGTGCGGTTTTTCATTCTAGCCCAGGATCACGGCAGCGGCGGCGTCCCGGGATGGACGGCGCGTGCCTGCGCCAGACCCGCCGAGGGCGCTCACAATTCGACCGCGCGAAGCCGCTCGGCCGCCTGTTCGGGGTTGATGGTGTTGACGAACAGCCCCGAGCCCAGTTCGAAACCGGTGGGGATCGAGGTGCGCGGGCAGATTTCCAGGTGCCAGTGGTAGCTCGGCGCGTGGGCCGTCTGCTGGCTGTCATGCGGCACGGCGTGCAGGAAAAAGTTGTACTGCGCGCCGCCAATGACGGCGTCGAGCCGAGCCATGGTGCGCTTCATCACCCGAGCCAGGTCGGCCATGTCCTCGCCGCGCACGTCGAGAAAGTCCGCCTGGTGCGTCAGCGGCAGGATGTGCACTTCCCACTCGTAGCGGCTGGCAAAGGGCTTGATGGCGATGAATTTTTCGCCGCGCTCGACCACGTACTGGCCGACGTTGATCTTGCGCCGCACCGCGCCCGAGTTGCGGTCGTAGATCGTCGCCTCGAAGGTCAGCGCCTCGTCGATCAGCGCGCAGAAAATGCAGTGATGGTGCTTGGCGTAATGCGCGGCGCTGTTCCGAACCTCGGCATCGACATTTTCCGGCACCACCGGCATCGCGATCACCTGGCTGTGGGTGTGTGGGATCGAGGCACCGGCCGCCGGGCCGAAGTTCTTGAAAATCAGCACGTATTTCAGCCGCTCGTCCGACTCGAACAGCTGGCGCATGCGCGTCTGGTAGACACCGAACAGTGCCGCCAGGTGCGATTCGGCCATTTCGTGCACGGCGATGCCGTGCTCGTAGTGGTCGATGATGACTTCGTGGCGACCGTAGCCGTCGATGGTCTGCTGCAGGCCGAAGTTGAAGCCGGCCTGCTCGCGGTCGTCGCCCAGCACCGGATAGAGGTTTTCCACCATGCGGATCTGCCAGTCGCCCTCCGGCGGCCAGCTCAGAATCACCGGCGGGGTCTTGTGCTCGTTGCCGCGGCAGAACGGGCAGGTTTCGACGTGCTTGCGGGTGTCGCGCGGCGCCAGTTCCTCGGCCTTTTTCGGGCGCATGCTGCGCGCGGTGGCCACCAGCACCGATTCGCTCGGCACGATGGGGTTGATGCGGATTTCGCGGACGTCGTTCGAATCGGGTTGGCTGTTTGACATGGGGGTCTCCTCAGCCGGCAAGCATAAAACAGCCGCACGACAACGGTCGTTCATTCTGCTTATGCCTGCACTCAGGCTTTTTATCCCCGTTCCGGACAAGGGCTTGCGTTGACGTGGCCCCGGACGGCGCCGACAATGCCGGTTCTTTGCTGGATTCCGGAGTATTCCCATGGACGAAAAAGCCCTGCACGACGAACAACGCCTGATGCGCATGATGCGCAAGACCCTCACCTCCATCGTGCGCGACACCGCGCCGCGCGACGGCAACCCCAGCCCGCTGACCGAAGCCACCGTGCTCGGCATCAAGGATTGTCTGGTGGTGATTTCCAGCCGTGAAACCGAACTCGCCAGGCTTACCGGCCGCACCCTCGACGAGCGCCCGCATTACACCGACGAGACGCCCACCAGTCACGCCGTCAAGATCAGCAGCATTCCGAAAAAAACCCACTGAGATGCCGCAAGCCACCAGCCTCTTCACCGATGTCGAAACGAAGGTCGTCGGCACTTCGGCGGTGGTGGTTTATCTGCCTTCCGGCAAGAACCGCAAGCGCTTTCCCGAGGGCGTAGTCGAGGTTTACGCCAGCGAGGACGAGGCGCGGGCCCACGCGGACCCCGCCAAGGGCCGCCACGCAGCCATTGCCAGCGGCCCTTCGCGTTCATCAGAAGGCTTCAAGCTGTTCTATCTGGTGCGCTGGCTCGACTGAGCGTGGTTGTTGCCGATTTATCGGCTTACAACCACGGCCTACTCCTTGCGGGTGGAGCGTGGATTCAATCCGCGCCGTGAACCTTGCGCCGAACCCGCTTCTTGCGCCGCATCCGCGTCGCTTCGCTTTCGGTCAGCGGCGCGCGTTTCTTGCCTTCGAACGGATTCTTGCCGCTGTCTTCCTTGATCTGGATCCTGAGCGGCGTGCCCTGCAGCTTGAACGCCTTGCGGAAGCTGGCCTCCAGGTAGCGTTTGTAGTCGTCGCGCAGGCCTTCCAGCGCGTTGCCGTGCAGGATGATGACCGGCGGATTCTTGCCGCCCTGGTGGGCGTAGCGCGGCTTGGGCCGGAACAGTCCGTTCTTGGGCGGCGCGTGCTGTTCCACCGCCATCTCCAGCACACGCGTGAGCTTGGGCGTCGACATCTTGATGAAGGCGGCAGCATGCGCGGCTTCCACGTCCTTCAGCAGGGCTTCCAGGCCCTTGCCCTTCAGCGCCGAGATGTAGTTGAAGCGGGCAAAGTCGAGGAAGGCGAGCTTGCGGCCGATTTCGCGCTTGATGTCGTCGCGCTGCTCGGGGCTCAGGCCGTCCCACTTGTTGATGGCAACCACCAGCGCCCGCCCGGTTTCCAGCACGAAGCCGGCCAGGTGCGCATCCTGCTCGGAAATGTTCTCGCGCGCGTCGAGCACCAGCACCACCACGTTGGCGTCCTCGATCGCCTGCAGCGTCTTGATGACGGAGAACTTTTCGAAGGTCTCGAACACCTTGCCACGGCGCCGCACGCCGGCGGTGTCGATCAGGATGTAGGGCTTGCCGTCGCGCTCGAACTCGACGTAGATCGAATCGCGCGTAGTGCCCGGCTGGTCGAACGCGATCACGCGTTCCTCGCCCACCAGCGCGTTGACCAGGGTCGACTTGCCGACGTTGGGGCGCCCCACCAGCGCGATCTTGGGGATGCCGAATTCGTCGACCTTTTCTTCCTCTTCGGAAAACGGCGCCAGCGCCTCGTCCACCAGGTCGGAAATGCCGTCGCCGTGCGCACTCGAAATCGCCAGCGGCTCGCCCAATCCCAACTCATGGAATTCGGCGGTCACCACGGATGGATTCATGCCCTCGGCCTTGTTGACCGCCAGCAGCACCGGGCAGGTCGCACGGCGCAGGCGGTCGGCAATCACCTTGTCCTGCGGCGTCACGCCACTGCGCGCATCGACCATGAAAATGATGGCGTCGGCCTCGTCGATGGCCTGCAGCGTCTGACGCGCCATTTCGGCCATGATGCCTTCCGTGGCCACCGGCTCGAGACCGCCGGTGTCGACCACCAGATAGGGTTTTCCGCCGATGCGGCCCCGCCCGTAATGGCGGTCGCGCGTCATCCCCGGCATATCGTGCACCAGGGCGTCACGCGTGCCGGTGAGGCGGTTGAACAGGGTGGACTTGCCGACGTTGGGACGCCCAACAAGAACCAGAGTGGGAAGCATGCTTATCCTTGCTACGCGCCGGCAAGCCGGCGCATGGTTTATTTGAGTCTGAAAGCGACCACGGTGCCCTTGGCCGTCTGTACCGCGAAGCCCGGGCCGATGTCGACCGGCGCGGTGCGTACGCTGCTATCCACCCTGGCGCGCGCAACGAAGCTGCCATCATCGGCCGACAGCACGTGCACAACACCCTCGCCATCGGCCACCACCACCCAGGCACCCAATGCCAGCGGCGCGGTGACCTGGCGGCGCGCCAGTTTGTCCTGGCGCCAGCCGGCACGGCCACTGGCTTTGTCGTAGGCGGTCACGGCGTCATTGTCGTCGGTGACGTAGACGTTGCGCTCGTCCATCGCCAGTCCGCTGTTGCTGGACGTGTCGCGCGCCCACAGGGGTGCACCGTTGCGGCGATCGAAGCAGGCCACCCGGCCCTGATAGGCAACGGCGCACACCTGCCGCTCGTCCATCACCGGGTTGCCCATCACGTCGGCCACCCGCTCGAGCTCGGTCGCCCCACGCGACAGGGCCACCGTGGCCTCCCACAACTGGGCGCCGTTGGCAGCGTTCAGCGCGACCAGCTTGCCGCCGGGAAAGCCGGCATACAGCACGCCGTCGCGCGCCACCATGCCACCCGAACCGCGCAGGCTCAAAGCTGGCAGGGTACGGGTATACAGCCACTTGCGGCTGCCGTCGGCCACGGCGAGGCCATGCACGCGGCCATCGCCGGTGCGCGCGATCACAATATCGTTTACGACCAGCAACTGGCCGGTCACCTCGCTCGACAGCGTCACTTTCCAGCGCGGTTGACCGTTCGCCAGGTCGAGCGCCAGCAATTCGCCCTTGCCGCCACCCGCCAGCACCAGTCCCTGACCTGCGCCGGCCCCGGCCGACAGCTTCACGCCGGTGTCGGTTTTCCACACGGTGTTGCCGGTCGTCACGGCCATGCGAACCACCCGGCTGCCGCCCGCGGCAAATACATCGTTGCCATCCGCCTGCGGACGGAGCAGAGTGTTGCCGACATTGCCGGTGTCGCCTTTCCAGGCTTCGGTCAACGTGGCGGCCGGCTTGAATTCAACCAGTTCGGCCGGCTTGGCCTTGGCCGGACCGGCACCGAACCAGCCGCCCACCGTGCCGGTCATCGAATTGACCGTACTGCACCCCGACACAGCCAGCGCCAGGCCGGCAACCATCAAGCGCATCTTCACTTGGCTTCTCCTCCCAGCGCGTCGAGCTTCAGTTCGACGATGTTGCGGTAGGGGTTGTCTTCCGCCATCTTGCCGAAGGCAGCCTGATAGGCCGCGCGCGCCTCGGACGGCTTGCCCTGCGCCAGCAGCACGTCGCCCTTCAGATCATGGAAACGGAAGGCAAACGCATCGCTGTGCGTGGCGGACAGGGTTTTCAGTGCAGCGTCGTATTCCTTCTGGTCGAGTTGCACCGCGGCCAGCCGCAGGCGCGCCAGATCCTTGATTGCAGGCTCCTTGCTGTTGGCAACCGCCCACTCCAGTTGAATCTGCGCGCCTTTCAGGTCCTTGGCGCCGACGTTCAGCTTGGCCAGCAGCAGCGCCGCGCGCGGCGCGTAGGCCGTGCCCTTGTATTCCTCGACCAACAAGCCACCCGCCTCACGCGCGGCCTTGGCGTCGTTGGCCGACAGCGACTGGGTGAGCCGCTCGTAGACCGTGGCGGCCTCCAGGCTTTGCGTCGCCGTATGGTTCTGCCAGTAGCGCCAGCCTGCCGCCACCGCGATCACCACGGCCAAACCGAACATCGTCAGGTTGCCCCAGCGTTTCCACCAGGCCTTCAGTTCGTCCAGCCGTTCCTGTTCGTCAAGATCGTAGGTTGCCATCGTGCTATGCCTTTTTAAGTTGTTGCCTGTTTCAGATAGTCGATTGCCAGCGTCAGCTCGACGCGGGTCTGCTCTCCGGTGCCGCGCAGGGGTTTCAGCGTCGCCTGCTGCGCCGCGGCCTCGTCGTCGCCGATGATCACCGCATAGCGTGCGCGGCTGGCGTCGGCCTTTTTCATCTGCGACTTGAAGCTGCCGCCGCCGCAATGCAGCACGGCAGCCAGTCCTGCGCTGCGCAACGCTGCCGCAACCTGCCAGGCAAACGCCTGCGCCGCATCGCCAGCGTGCACGATATACGCATCCGGAACCGCTGTCGCCAGCGGCGTGCCGGCCACCTCCATCAGCGACAGCAGGCGCTCGATGCCCATGGCGAAACCGGCCGCCGGCGCCGGCTTGCCGCCCAGCTGCTCGATCAGGCCGTCGTAGCGCCCGCCCGCGCACACTGTGCCCTGCGCGCCGAGCTGGTCGGTCACCCACTCGAACACGGTGCGGTTGTAGTAGTCGAGCCCGCGCACCAGGCGCGGGTTGATCTCGAAGGCGATGCCGCTGGCGCGCAGCAGGCCCTGCAGCGCTTCGAAGTGCACGAGCGCCGACTCGTCGAGCTCGTCCATGAGCTTGGGCGCGGTGTCGTTGAGCGCCTGCATCGCCGGGTTCTTGCTGTCGAGGATGCGCAGCGGATTGCTGTGCAGCCGCCGCTTCGAGTCCTCGTCGAGCGCGTCCTGGTGCGCCTCGAAATAGGCGATCAGCTTGGCGCGGTGGCGATGCCGCGACTCGATGTCGCCCAGGGTGTTGATCTGCAGCGTCGGTGCGATGCCGAGTTCGCGCCACAGGTCGGCGCACATCACGATCAGTTCGGCATCAACGTCCGGCCCGGCAAAGCCAAGGGCCTCGACGCCAACCTGGTGGAATTGCCGGTAGCGCCCTTTCTGCGGACGCTCGTGGCGGAACATCGGGCCGGTGTACCACAGGCGCTTGCCGCCGTCGTACAAGAGGTTGTGCTGGATCACCGCGCGCACCGAGGACGCCGTGCCTTCCGGGCGCAGCGCCAGCGATTCGCCGTTCAGTTCGTCGACGAAGGTGTACATCTCCTTCTCGACGATGTCGGTCACCTCGCCGATGGCGCGCTTGAACAGCCCCGTGTGCTCGAGGATGGGCGTGCGCATCTCGCGGTAGCCGTAGCGCCGCAGCCAGTCGCGCACGATCGCCTCGAACGCCTGCCAGGTGTCGGTGACATCGGGCAGGCAGTCGTTCATGCCGCGCACGGATTGAATGTTGTTGTTGCTCATGTTCTAGAAATCAATTTTTTATCCGCGAAGGACGCGAAGAAGCGCGAAGAAAACCCAACCCCTGTTTTTCTTGATTTTCACTTCGCGTCCCTTCGCGTCCTTCGCGGACAAATGTTTTTCAATGCCCATACCGCCGCCGCACATAATCCTCGACGATCGCCTGGAAATCCGCGGCAATGCGGTCGCCCTTCAGCGTCACGGTCTTCTCGCCGTCGACATACACCGGCGCGACCGGCACTTCGCCTGTGCCGGGCAGCGAGATGCCGATGTTGGCGTGCTTGGATTCGCCGGGGCCGTTGACCACGCAGCCCATCACCGCCACCTGCATGGATTCGACGCCGGCATACTGGCTACGCCAGACCGGCATCTGGTTGCGCAGGTAGGTTTCGATGTCCTGCGCCAGTTCCTGGAACACGGTCGAGGTGGTGCGGCCGCAGCCCGGGCAGGCGGTGACCTGCGGGGTGAAGGCGCGCAGGCCGAGCGCCTGCAGGATTTCCTGGCCGACGCGGACTTCCTGGGTACGCTCGCCGCCCGGCTCGGGCGTCAAGGAGATACGAATCGTGTCGCCGATGCCTTCCTGCAGCAGCACCGCCAAAGCAGCGGTCGAGGCGACGATGCCCTTCGATCCCATGCCGGCCTCAGTCAGCCCCAGGTGCAGCGGATAGTCGCATTGCGAAGCCAGGTCACGGTACACCGCGATCAGGTCCTGCACCCGGCTCATCTTGCACGAGAGAATGATCCTGTCGCCGCCGAGGCCCAGTTCTTCGGCCTTTTTAGCCGACTCCAGCGCGGAGGCGACCATTGCACGGCGCATCACCACCTCGGCATCTTCCGGCTCGGCCAGACGCGCATTGTCGTCCATCATGCGCACCGCCAGCGCCTGGTCAAGGCTGCCCCAGTTGACGCCGATGCGCACCGGCTTGTCGTAGCGGCACGCCACCTCGATCAGGGTGGCGAACTGCTCGTCGCGCTTGTTGCCACGCCCGATGTTGCCGGGGTTGATGCGCAGCTTGGCGAGCGCCTCGGCGCACTCCGGCACCTGGGTCAGGAGCTTGTGGCCGTTGAAGTGGAAGTCGCCGATCAGCGGCACGCGGCAGCCGAGCGCGTCGAGGCGCTCGCGGATGCGCGGCACCGCGGCTGCGGCTTCCAGCGTGTTGACGGTGAGGCGCACCAGTTCGGATCCGGCCTCGGCGAGCGCCTGCACCTGACGCACGGTACCTGTGATATCGACGGTATCGGTATTGGTCATCGACTGCACCACGACGGGCGCGTCGCCGCCGACCAGCACATTGCCGATCCGCACCTGGCGGGTTGGACGACGGACTATTGGGGACATCATGGTTCCTGAATGGCTATTCTTCAAGCGTAAAACGGGCGACCGTCATGCCAATAAAGGGTTTCAAATCGATGGGGCGGCCGTTATAGGTCATCCGGGCCTGCGCCGCGTTGCCAATCACCAGATCGAACGGGGGCTGGCCACGAACACTCACGCTGCTGCCTGCCGGGTTAAGCTGGCGATGCAGCATGCGTCCGCTGGCATCCTTGATTTCGACCCAGGCCTCGTCGCCGAATTCGAGTTTCAGCACGCCGCTGAGTACCGGAGAGGCTGGTGCTGCCGGTGCACCGGCCTCACCCGGAACGGCGGCGGGTATGGGTGCGGGTGCTGCGGGTGCGACTGGCATTGCGGGTGCTGGTGTGACCGGCGATGCGGCTTCGACCGGAGGGAGCGGCGCCGGCTCGGCAACAGGCGCTGCGGCTTCCACAGGCGCCGCGACGGGGCGGGGCGGAAGCGGCACAGGATCGACCCGTTCGACTGACTGCACACGGCTGACCAGTTCATCCTCCCCTTCGTTGAGCCACCAATACAGCGTGACCGGCACCGTCACCACAACGAGCACGCCCAGCAACAGCAAAATCAGCCAGGGCGAACTCAGCCAGGAACGCGGCTGCGGAGGCTCCGCATAGCTGACCACAGACGGCTCTGATGGGGCACCCTCCATTTTCGCCAGCAAGGTTTCAGGCTCAAGCCCCAGCAGGCGCGAATAGTTGCGCACGAAACCGCGCGCAAACACAGGCTGGCCAAGGCTTTCGAATTCATCTGCCTCCATGGCCACGATCTGACGCTGCATCAGCCGCAAGCGGGCCGCGGCCTCTTCCAGCGTCAAGCCCTGTGCTTCGCGCGCATCACGCAAGACCTGTCCGATTGAGGATTGTTCGATTTCACTCATTCGTATTGCCCCGCCAGCAACAGCCGCGCTTCGTTCGAATCGGGGAAACGCTTGCGCAGTTGCAGGCCATAAGCGGCCTCCTGGGCACGGTCACCCAGCTTGCGTTCCAGCCGGACGCCCAGCCACAGGCTTTCCGCGGTGGGCGGCGCCAGTTCGGCATGATGGTCCAGCAGACGCTGGGTCTCCATCAGTCGCCCCTGGCGGAAATTCAGTCCTGCCAACTTCAACACCGTGTTCGGATTGTCGGGTTGCAGCTTGAGCGACTTCAGCAAATTGGCCTCCGCCAGTGCCAGATCGCCCTTCATTTCGGCACACAGACCGGCATTCGCCATGGCCCGCTCCGGTTGGGGATACAAGGGATTGCGCAGGGCAACAGCGAACTGTTCCAGCCCCTCGTCATGACGGCCGCGGGTGCAAAGAAACCAGCCGTAGTTGTTGCGCGTCTCGGAATCGCTTCGATCCAGTTCGATGGCGCGGCGGAAGTTTTCCTCGGCCAGCTTGTCTTCGGTCAGCTCCATATAGATCAGACCGTAGATGTTGTAGGCCGGGCCAAAACGGTTATCTACAGTGATGGCCTTGCGCAACTCGTCCAGCGCGATCTTGTACTGGGCACGCGCAAAATAGGCATTGGCAAGATCGGTGAAGGCTCGCGCACGCTGGCGGCTTTCACTGTCGAGCTGCGTGTTGGCCACGCCACCTTCTCCGACCGGCTGGCCGGCACAGCCTGCCAGCAAGACTGCCGCCATCACGATCCATTTTTTCACGCCGCCTCCTTGTGTATTCTTTTCAGCACGCGGCCGCTCTTGTCGGCCACCTTGCCCGCCAATTGCCCGCAGGCGGCGTCGATGTCGTCGCCGCGCGTCTTGCGCGTGGTCACCACATAGCCCGCGTCCTGCAGGATTTCGCGGAACACCCGCATCGCCTCGGCACGCGGCTTCTCATAGCCGGAATCCGGGAACGGATTGAACGGGATGAGATTGAATTTGCACGGCACCTCGCGCGTCAGTTCGATCAGCTGGCGCGCGTGCTCGGGTGCATCGTTCACCCCGGCCAGCATCACGTATTCGAAGGTGATGAAGTCGCGCGGCGCATGCACCAGGTAGCGCCGGCACGCCGCCATCAGTTCGCGCAACGGATACTTCTTGTTGATCGGCACGATCTGGTCGCGCAGCGCGTCGTTGGGCGCGTGCAGGCTTACCGCCAGCGCCACCGGACAGCGCTCGGCCAGGCGGTCCATCGCCGGCACCAGTCCAGACGTCGACACCGTCACCCGCCGCCGCGACAAACCGTAGGCATGGTCGTCGAGCATGATGCCGAGCGCGGTCACCACGTTCTCGAAATTCGCCAGCGGCTCGCCCATGCCCATCATCACCACATTGGTCACCGGTCGGTCGGAGATTTCGCCAGCGCCGTGATTGGGCGTGGTGCGATTCGGTTCAGTCTTCAGGCTGTGATGTGCCACCCACAGCTGGCCGATGATCTCGGCCACCGTCAGGTTGCGGTTGAAGCCCTGCCGTCCGGTCGAGCAGAAGGTGCATTCCAGCGCGCAGCCCACCTGCGACGACACGCACAGGGTGCCGCGGTCCTCTTCCGGGATGAAAACGGTTTCGATGCCGTTGGCGACACCCACATCGAACAGCCACTTGCGTGTGCCGTCGGTCGAGGTATGCGCATAACTGATCGCAGGCGCCTGCACCACCGCCTGCTGCTGCAATTTCTCGCGCAGGCTTTTGGCGATGTCGGTCATCTGCGCGAAATCGGCCACTCCGGACTGATGTATCCAGTGGAACACCTGCTTGGCGCGAAACGGCTTCTCGCCGAGTTCGGTGAACCAGGCGGTCAGTCCTTCGAGGTCGAAATCAAGCAGGTTCTGCGGCATCAGGGTGCGATTAGCGGCCTGCGTAGACTTCGCAGGCGGGAAAGAAATAGGCGATTTCGATCGCGGCGGTTTCAGGCGCGTCGGAGCCATGCACGGCGTTGGCATCGATGCTCTCGGCGAAGTCGGCGCGGATGGTGCCGGGTTCGGCCTTCTTCGGGTCGGTCGCGCCCATCAGCGCACGGTTCTTGGCAATCGCGTCCTCGCCTTCCAGCACCTGCAGCACAACCGGGCCGGAAATCATGAACTCGACCAGGTCCTTGAAGAAGGGACGCTCGCGATGCACGCCATAGAACCCTTCGGCTTCCTGGCGCGACAGGTGTTTCATTCTCGATGCCACGACCTTGAGGCCATTGCTCTCGAAGCGGCTGACGATCTTGCCGATCACGTTTTTGGCGACGGCATCGGGTTTGATGATGGAAAAGGTGCGCTGAACAGCCATTTTAAAGCTCCGGAAAATTAGAAAAAATGTTCAAAAAACCATGAAAATCAGCCTGCTAGGATAGCACGCCGCACCCCGGCCTGTCTTGCTGAAGGCGAGTCCGCGACCCGCGGCAGCACCCCGGCTTCGCCAGGCGCGGCGCTCAGGTCGGCATCGAGGCCGATCCCTGCCGCCCACGCCAGCCGCCCGTCGCACCACAAGAGCGGCAGCCGATCACGCAGCCAGGGCGGAATCGCGTGCTCCTGAAGCAGGTTTTTCAGGCTGCGATGGGGGCCGCCCGCATGCAGCCGCAGGCGTTCGCCTCCCTGGCGCACCCCCAGCGTGACCTCGCCCGCGGTCAGCGCCTCGCGTTTCAGGCCCGCGCCGCTCACCGCAACCATCTGCACGTTCACCCCGGCAGCCGGAACCCAGACCGAGGCCTCGCCCTGCCAGCGAACCGGATCTGCCACGGCCGGCGGCAACGGCACCAGGTAAGCCCCGCCACGAAAGCGCCATAGCTCCATCCGCCCCAGCCTGACGCACACGCGCGCATCGTCCTTGGCGTCCAGCAGCTGATGCAGCGCCTCGTTCAGCTGGCGGGCGTTGGGCATCGGCTGGCCCTGCTGTTCGAGAAAGTGACGCAGCAGATTGCGCGCCCGCGGCAAGGATAAACGGGCCAGCGCCCTGCAGTCGAGACGCTCGCCTTCGATTGCATCGAGTGCATCCAGCCGTGCCAGTTCGTCCAGCAATTCGGCGGCCTCGGCCTGCAGCGCCGCCGCACGCGCGAGGGTGGCGCTGCTGCCGGGAAAATGTGCCGCCAGCAGCGGCATCACTTCCTGGCGCAGCGCATTGCGGCGATAGCGGGTGTCCTGATTGCTCTCGTCGTCGACCCAGTCCAGGCCATGCGTCTTCGCATGCTCCAGCAGGTCGGTACGCGTCACCCCCAGCAAGGGACGCAACTGCGCCGCCCGCCAACCTGGACGGCGTTGCAGTTCAGCCATCGCCGCCAGGCCTTTCGGACCGGCACCGCGCAGCAGTTGCAGCAGGAGCGTTTCGGCCTGGTCGTTCTGCTGATGCGCAGTGAGCAAGAAGTCCGCGTCCAGCGCGGCAAAGATGTGCAGGCGCTCGCGCCGCGCAGCCGCTTCGATTCCGGCCGCGTCGTCGCGGGCGATTCGTACCCGATGGACACCCAATTCGACCGCGTGCGAGGCACAGAGCCGCGCGCAGAAATCGGCCCAGTCGTCGGCATGGGGCGACAGCCCGTGGTGCACATGCACGGCCTGCAGTTCAAAAGGATGTCGATTGCGCAAGGCCAGCAGGACATGCAACAGGACCACCGAATCGAGTCCGCCCGAGAGGCCTAGAATCAACCGTGCGCGGGGAGGAACGTGGCGGGCCAGCGCGGCCGCCACGACCCTGTCGACGGCCTTATTTGGCAGGGTTTTCCTTGAAGCTGCCATACGCCCGCAGGCGCTGGTAGCGCGCGGCCAGCAGGGCGTCGAGCGACGGCTTGCGCAACTCGGAAAGCGTGTCGGTCAGCGCACGGCGCATCGACTGGAACATGGTGTCCCAGTCGCGCTGCGCGCCGCCCAGCGGTTCCTCGATGATGCGATCGACCAGGCCATTGGCCTTCAGGCGGTCGGCGGTGATGCCCAGGGTTTCAGCGGCAACCGAGGCCTTGTCGGCGCTCTTCCACAGGATCGAGGCACAGCCTTCGGGCGAAATCACCGAGTAGGTCGAGTACTGCAGGATCAGGGTACGGTCGCCGACGCCGATCGCCAGCGCGCCGCCCGAGCCGCCTTCTCCGACGATGGTGCAGATTATCGGCGTCTGCAGTTCGGCCATCACGTACAGGTTGCGGGCGATGGCTTCGGACTGGCCGCGCTCCTCGGCACCGATGCCGGGATAGGCGCCCGGGGTGTCGATGAAGGTGAAAATCGGCAGGCGGAATTTTTCCGCCAGGCGCATCAGGCGCAGGGCCTTGCGGTAACCCTCGGGACGCGGCATGCCGAAATTGCGGACGATCTTTTCCTTGGTGTCGCGGCCTTTCTGGTGGCCGATCACCATCACCGGCTCGCCGTTGAAGCGCGCCATGCCGCCGACGATCGCCTGATCGTCTGCATAGGCGCGGTCGCCGTGCAACTCGGAAAAATCGGTGAACAGCCCCTGCACGTAATCGAGCGTGTAGGGCCGTTGCGGATGGCGCGCCACCTGCGACACCTGCCAGGCGTTGAGCTTGGCATAGATGTCCTTGGTCAGCGTCTGGCTCTTTTTCTGCAGACGACGGATCTCCTCCGAGATATCAAGGGCGGAGTCGTCCTGCACAAAGCGCAGTTCTTCGATCTTGGCTTCGAGTTCAGCAATCGGCTGCTCAAAGTCGAGGAAGGTGGTTTTCATCGGGGGTCTTAATCAGGCTGTCACAGAAAACGGGTTAGCCGGGTATTTTACCGTTTGCCGCGGCATCAATGATGATGATGGCCGTGGGCACCGTGGGCGTGGCGATGCTCGACCTCGTCCGGCGTGGCGGCACGCACGTCGGCGACCACACACTGGAAATGCACCGCCTGCCCTGCGTAGGGATGATTGCCGTCGACCACCACCTTGTCTTCGGCAATGTCGGTCACGGTGTAGAGCATTTCCTCGCTGCCGTCGACCGGCGAGCCGACGAACTGCATGCCGATCTCGATGTCGTCGGGAAAGCCCTCGCGCGGTTCCAGCCGCACCAGTTCATCCTCGTATTCGCCGAAGGCGTCGGCCGGCTGAAGTTTGAGGTCGATCTTGTCGCCCACGGCCTTGCCTTCCAGCGCCTGCTCGACCAGCGGGAAGATATTGTCGTAGCCGCCATGCAGGTAGCTGACCGGCTCGTCGCTCTCCTCCAGCAGCTTGCCCTCCATGTCCTTGACGATGTAGGTGATGGTGACGACGGTATTCTTGCCGATATTCACTTGAGATCCTTTACCAGTTGAAGCACTTCCGCCGCATGGCCGCGGCTGGAAACGCCGTACAGGGCGTGACGAATGACACCCTGTTTGTCGATGATGAAAGTGGAGCGCACCACGCCCTTGCGCATCACGCCGTCCACTTCCTTGTCCTGCAGCACCCCGTAGGCTGCGCAGCTTGCCTGTTCCTTGTCGGCCAGCAACCGCACGCTGATGCCGTGCTTGTCGCGGAATTCACCATGCTTGATGCAGTCGTCGCGCGACACCCCGAGCACCGTGGCACCCAGTTTGGCGAAGTCGTTTTCCAGTTCGGAAAACTCGATTGCTTCGGTGGTGCAGCCCGGCGTGTCGTCGCGCACGTAAAAATACAGCACCAGGGTTTTCCCCCGAAACTGCGACAACTCGACGATATTCATGTCCGCGTCCGGATTGGAAAAATCCGGCGCGCGGTCTCCCGCTTTCAACATGGGGACTCCACAACGCATTTTTCGGCAGCATTCTAACAGGGGGCGTGCTAACACATCGCTATAATTCTACGAATGACGACGACCCTGCTTGGCGGCTTGAGCCCCACCCGTTTCCTGCGCGATGTCTGGCACAAGCGCCCGCTTCTGATCCGCAACGCCGTACCGGGCTTCACCGGCCTCCTGACGCCCGGCGAGATGCAGCAACTGGCCTGCCGCGACGACGTCGAGTCGCGACTGATCCAGGGCAGCGGCACCCGCTGGCAGCTCGATCACGGCCCGTTCGGCAAAGGCGACTTCAAGCGGCTCCCAAAAAGCGAGTGGACGCTGCTGGTGCAGTCACTCAACCATGTGCTGCCCGAAGCCGACGCGCTGCTGTCGCGCTTCAACTTCATCCCGCACGCCCGTCTCGACGACCTGATGGTGAGCTATGCCGTGCCCGGTGGCAGCGTGGGACCGCATTTCGATTCCTACGACGTTTTCCTGCTGCAGGGCCAGGGGCATCGCCGCTGGCAGATCAGCACGCAAACCGACCTTGCGATCCTGGACGACGTGCCGCTGAAAATCCTGCGCCGCTTCAAGCCGGAGGAGGAATGGGTGCTCGGCCCCGGCGACATGCTCTATCTGCCGCCGCATGTCGCGCATTACGGCGTGGCCGAAGACGCCTGCACGACCTATTCGATCGGCTTCCGCGCGCCCACCACCGACGAGCTGGCGCACGGCTTCCTGATGCATCTGCAGGACACGCTCAAACTGGAAGGACGCTACGCCGACCCCGATCTGCGCCTGCAGGCCCACCCCGGCGAAATCAGCCGGGCGATGCTGGCGCAGATCGAAGGCATGATCGCGAAAATCAAATGGGACAAGCGCGACATCGCCGAGTTTGCCGGACGCTATCTGTCGGAGCCCAAGCCGAATGTGTTTTTCGACGCACCGGACGCCCCGCTCACGCGCGCCGCCTTCAACAAGCAGGCGAACAGGCACGGCATTGCGCTCAATCCCAAGTCGCGCCTGCTGTTTGCAGGCGGACGCTTTTTCATCAACGGCGAGGCCTTTGCTGCGACAGCCGACGAAACCGCCGCGCTGCAGCACCTGGCCGATCAGCGCCACCTCGCGCCGCCCTTGCCTGCCGCGCTGCGCGAGCGCTTGTATGACTGGTACGAAGCCGGCTGGCTGGAGATTTGGGCGTGTTAACATTAATTTCACACCTGCGACGAGGCCGATTCGGGAGGCAGGCCGCGAAGCGGGTCGCGCCGCAGTGCCGTTCACTGCAAGCGGCACGCGACAAAGGGATGCGCCCGAATCGGTCCGTCCCTCCGGGTTGCCGCGAGAAATCGCGTCTGCGGCGTTGCGCCGCTTGGCAAGGAATGACCCTTGCCGGCGCACCGCGCCTTGCATCCATCGCTTTCTCGCAGCAACGCAGATGCGAAGTTAGTGTTAACACGCCCAAGGCCGCATGAGCACCTTTGAAACCCCCGCCGAATTCCGTGACGCATTCGACGCCCTGCTGGCCGGCACGCACCGTCAGCTGCGTGTGTACGATCACGATCTCAGCCTGCTGGAGTTCGACCACGCGCCGCGCCACGCAGCCCTGCGTGCGTTGTGCGTGGCGGGCGGCGGCCGCCGCATCGAATTGCTGCTCGACGACATCAGCCTCGTGGCACGCAGGCACCCCCGCCTGATGCAGCTGGTGCGCGACTTCGGCCATGTGCTCGAAATCCGCCAGGCCGACCCCGATGCGCCGCGTCCCGAGCAGGCGTTCGTGCTGGCTGATCGCCACGGCGTGCTGCTGCGCGCCGACAAGGCTGCAGTGCATGGCACGCTGCACCTGGAAGACGCACGCGACGCGGTGCTGCTGAATCAGAGTTTCGAGGGCATGTGGCAGCGTTCGCCGGCCAGCGTGTCAGCGACCACGCTCGGCCTGTAGGATTTATAGCCCGCTCAGCCAGTCCAGCTCGGGCTCGCTGAAGCCCGCTGCGCGGCGCGCCGCCAGATTGAACGGCGGCTTCAGCGGTGGCGCGTCATACTCCACCAGCAACTGCCGGAACGTCGTTTCGGGCGCGAGCCCGCGCGCCGCGCACAGCCAGCCGAACCAGTGGCTGCCGATGGCGACGTGACCAATCTCGTCGCGCTCGATGATGGCAAGAATCTCGACCATGCGCGTGTCGTTCGCGGCCCGAAGCTTGTCGACGATCAAGGGCGTGGCATCGAGCCCGCGCGCTTCCAGCACGCGCGGCACCAGCGCCATGCGCACCAGCGGGTCGTGCGCGGTTTTCAGCGCCATGTCCCACAGCCCGTTGTGCGCGGGGAAATCCCCATAGGCATGGCCCAGCGTCGCCAGATGCGTGTTCAGCAGGTCGAAATGCAGCGCTTCCTCGTCGGCCACCCGCAGCCAGTCGGCGTAATACGCCGGCGGCATGCCGGCAAAGCGGTGGGCGGCGTCGAGCGCCAGGTTGATGGCATTGAATTCGATATGCGCCAGCGCATGGATGAGTGCGGCGCGGCCGGGCAGGGTATCGGCGCGGCGGCGCGGCACGTTCTGCGGCGGGATCAGTTCAGGCTTGTCCGGGTGTCCTGGCTGGCCGATCGGGTCGCGTTTGGCCCCGACTGCGGGATCCAGTGCCCCGGCCAGCCAGTCGGCCTGCAGGGCATGCACGCAGGCCACCTTGGCCGCCGGTTCGCTGGCTTGCAGACACACGGCGAGCCTTGGCGGCAGCGGCGCTAGCGTCGGTCCACCCACCTGATGCCTGCCAGCGCGATGGCCAGGAAGATCAGCAGCGGCAGGATCGACACCACCACGGCCGGCCAGTCGTTCAGCAAACCCAGATGACCGAACAGACGGCTCAGCAGGTGAAAGCCGAGTCCGGCCAGAATGCCGATGAATATCTTGCTGCTGGTGCCGCCCGCGCGCGGCCCCTGGATGGCGAACGGCATGGCGATCAGCATCATGATCGGAATGACGAAGGGGCTGATGAATTTCGTCCACAGGGCAAGCTCGTAACGTGAGGCTTTCTGCTTGTTTTCCTTCAGGTGCGTGACATAGCGCCAGAGGGTGCGCGCCGACATTTTTTCCGGCGCGACCAGCAGAACGCTGAGGATGTCGGGCGTCAACACCGACTGCCAGTCCTGGCGCTCGCTGCGGGCGGCGCGGATGCCGTCGTCGCCGAAGTGCGTTTCCATCACGCCTTGCAGGTCCCAGGTCTGGCCGCCGCGCCAGTTGGCCTCCTCGGCGGCGCGGATCCAGCCCAGGCGTCCGTCGGCTTCAAAGCCGTAAATCTCGATGCCGCGCAGGGTGTTGTCGGGCATCACTTCGCGCACATTGATGAAGCTGCTGCCATCCTTCACCCACAGGCCGGAGCGGAATTGCTGCGCCACCACCGAGCGGGTCGCGGCCAGCTTGTAGCGCTGCGCGGCCTGCTCTGACCACGGCGCCACGAACTCGCCGAGCACCAGCACCAGCAGCGACAGCAGCGCCCCGATCACCGCAAAATAGCCTGCCACCCGCCAGCTGGACAGGCCCGAAACCCGCATCACCGCAAATTCCGAATTGCCCACCAGACGCGACAGCGCGAGCAGCGTGCCGATCAGCGCGGCCACCGGCAAAATTTCGTACAGATGGCCTGGCATATTGAGCAACACCACCACTGCAGCCTGTCCCAGGCCATACTCGTTGCGGCCCAGGCTGCCGAGTTCCTGCATCACGTCAAAAAACGCGAACAGCACCAGCAGCGCCAGCAGCACGAAACCCGACGCCACCAGCACCTGGCTGGCCAGATAGCGCGCAAGCAGGTTCATGCGCGCCTCCCGCGCGGCGCGTATTGCCGGTTGCGCAGGTAAAACAGGGCGACCACGGCCAGCAGCATCAGCAGATGCGCAGACACCATCCCGGCCCAGGGATTGAGCTTGGCCTGCGCCACCCAGGCCTGCGACAGCGACAGCAGGTTGTTGTAGACGAAATACAGCAGCAGCGCGACCAGCAGCCCGTAGGAGCGGCGCGCGCGCGTGTTGACGTAGCTCAGCGGAATGGCCATGACGGCAAGAATCAGCGCGGAAACCGGCACGCCGAGCCGCCACAGCAGCTCGGCACGCGCCGGCGGCGTGGCG